>JAGVGH010000244.1 GCA_020057225.1 Desulfobacterales bacterium
CTGACCATCGTGCTTGCGCCCAAACCGCCCGCGCCCGCGCTTCTGCTCAATCCGCCGCCCTTAACCCTGGCCGAAAGCCCGGAGGCTTTTTCCGCGGAAGTGGATTTCCTGGTTGAAAATCCCTATCCCCCGGTTTACAGAGACATAACCGTTGAAGAGTACGAGGCCATGGAGCCGGACTTCATGGAATTTGTCACCCCGCCCCCGGCGGAGGAGCTTTCGCGCCAGAACCAGGCGCCCAAAGGAGACGCGCCATGCTGAAACGCCCCGCTTTCCTCCTCGCCCTGCTTGTTTTCGGGATGGCGTCCGCCCCTGCCGCCGCCGGGGATATACCCCTTGGGAAATGGTGGAAAAACCCCAAACTTGTCCAGAGCCTGAATCTTACGGAAAAGGAACAGAACGGGCTTGAAAAGCTCTTTATGGATTTTCAAAAGGAATCCATCGAGCTGCGCGGGGCTGTTCAGAAGGAACGGCTGGAGCTGGAAAGCCTTTTGGACCAGCCGCAGTTCCAGGAAAGCGACGCCATAAAGCGCAATCAAAAACTCGAAGAAGCCCGGAGCAAACTTGCGGCTAAAAGATTTCAATTCCTTCTGGACGTGCGCAAGACCCTGGGAGCGGAACGGTTCAACTCCTTGAAAAACATGTTCCAGGCCCGGCGCGCGGAGCGCATGCGGCAGCGCCCCGGCGGGGTCCGGGGAGGGGGCGCGGCGCTTCGAAACGCGCCAGGACTGGAAACAGGACTGGAAACCGGGCCGGATGAGCTGTCAGGCTCTGGCGCCGGCAAGGGAACCCCCGGCGCGGCCGGACAATAACAGGGGGTGACGGGCCGTTGCTTTCCCAAATCCCGGACACAAGACGGGAAAACGCTTCCGGGACTTGCCATGGCAACGCGCTTCACCTCGACAGAATCCAACGGCGAGCTGATTCTCTATGACGCGGAAACAGACCGTGTCCATATACTCAATCCCGCGGCCCGCGAAATCCGCCTGCCGCGCGGCCAGGGCCTGAACCCGCGTGAAACCGCCCTGGAACCCGCGCGCCGGTTTTCGGCGCCGCCCGGAAACGACCTTCTTGCCGACATGGAGACAGCGCCCGCCGAACCGCGGACGCTCGGAATCATTGCCTGAAGAAACGGCCTTGCTTCCCGCCTTCTCCTCATGTATCCTTTCCCCGCGATCCTAAGCCGTTCCGATTTCTTGCTTATCCCAAACCTTCCGACCTTGGCGGGGATGCGTCATGTCCAAAAAACTAGCCGATCCGGTTTTTTTCGCTGATTTCGCCCGTTACATTCCAGGCCGCGCCAAGGGGCATTACGAGAGCTATTTTTTGAGGGCCAACCATCCGAAAAAGCCCCAGGCGTTCTGGATCCGCTACACGGTGTTTTCTCCCAAAGGCAGGCCGGAGGACGCCATCGGAGAAGTCTGGGCGGTTTATTTCGACGGGGAGACCGGGGAGCACACGGCGGTAAAGGAGGAGTATCCCATTTCGTCCTGCGCGTTCAACACGGCGGGTCTGGCGGTGAAGGCGGGCAGGAGCCTTCTCGACTATCAGCATCTTACGGGCGAGGCCGCGTCCAAGGGCCAGGAAATAAGCTGGAACCTTGAGTATTCCCAGGGCGGGGAGCCGGTCTTCCTGTTCCCCTTTAAGCTCTACACCGCGCCGTTTCCCAAGGCCAAGGCAGTGGCGGGAAGGCCGATGGCGGTTTTTAACGGGCGGATCACGGTGGGGGGAAAAAGCGTGCCCGTGACGAGTTGGACAGGGAGCCAGAACCACAACTGGGGGGAGAAGCACACGGACGATTACGCCTGGGGCCAGGTGATGGGCTTTGACAACGCGCCGGAAAGCTGCCTGGAGCTGGCCACAGGGCGCATCAAGCTGGGTCCTGTGTGGACGCCCTGCCTGAATCCCGTGGTGCTCCGGCACGGCGGGAGGCAGTACGCGCTGAACGCCCTGGTCCAGTGCGTCCGTGCCAAGGGGAAATTCGAATATTTTTCCTGGACCCTTGAATCCCACGGCCCGGAGTTCAGCATCAAGGCGCGCCTTACGGCCCCCGCGTCCCGTTTCGTGTGTCTTACCTACTACAATCCGCCGGGAGGAGCCAAGCACTGCCTTAACTCGAAACTCGCGTCCTGCGAGGTGGAACTGGCGGTAAAAGGGAAAAAGCCCGAGACGCTGATGACGGAGCACCGGGCCGCGTTCGAGATACTGACCGGCGACCGCGGCCACGGTATTGCCGTGCGGGTATAAGGGGCAGGGGCGCGGCAGAGGCGGAGGCGGAGGCGGGCATGGCCAAAAAACCATTGACGGTGGAGGCGTTGTTGGCCGAGGCGGAGGTTTTCGCCAAGGCAGAGCGTATCAAAAACCATCCGGAGCTTTTTGGAGTGACGGATGGGAAAGCGGTGGGAACATGGCTCGAAAAGAAATTCAGCGCCCATGTTTTGGACCTGTACGAAACATCCCTGGGAAACGCCGCGCACGGAATAGACTTCCCGGAGATTGAAGTGGATATCAAGGTCACCAGTATTCGCCAGCCTCAATCCTCCTGCCCCTTTCGCAACGCAAGGCAAAAAATTTTTGGCCTTGGATACTCCCTGCTGGTGTTCGTGTATGATAAACAGGACAATAAGGCGCTTCGCGCGTCCAGGATGGATATCCAGCATGTGGTGTTTGTGGACAAGAAAGCCGCCTCTGACTACACGATGACACGAAGGCTTGCCGAGATGGCGCGGGACGGGGCCAACGAGGAGGACATCACCGGTTATCTTCAGGACCGGTATTTGCCGGTGGATGAGACAGAGGCGCGGGATATCGCCCGGCTGGTTCTGGAGCACCCGCCACGGCAAGGCTACCTTACTATATCGAATGCCCTTCAATGGAGGTTGCAGTATTCACGGGCCTTGCAGGAGGCGGGAAAAGTTTCTGGCGTGTTGAGGCTGCTATGAGGAAAGGAACGAGGCAGGATCGGAGCGCCCGGCGCGTGGAATTTGGCGACTGGCAGACCCCTGTAGAACTCTGCAAAGAGGTTTTAGGACTCTTGAAGCGTGACTGCCCCGCCCCGGACACCATTATTGAGCCGACATGCGGCGAGGGGGCGTTTTTGCTTTCCGCCGCGGAGACCTTCCCTGGCGTGCCAATTTTTGGCTATGAAATTAATGAATTGTATCTTGAAAAAACAAGAGGGCTAATCCCTGGACAAAATGTCAATGTAAAACACGCGGATTTTTTTGAAGTTTGCTGGGAAAGGGAAATCTCGAACAAGGATGGACATATTCTTGTTATCGGAAATCCTCCGTGGGTTACGATATCTGATATTGGCTCCCTTGGGCTTGAAAATATGCCTGAAAAAATGAATTTCAAACATCTGTCTGGAATTGACGCTTTAACCGGAAAAAGCAATTTTGATATTTCAGAGTGGATGATTTTACGCCTTCTTTCCGCTCTAACAAAAAGGAACTTTACAATTGCCTTACTTGTAAAAACAATCGTTGCAAGAAAAATATTAGAATTTTCATCAAAAAATAATATTTATATTCATGGAAGAATTTATGGTATTGATACTAAAAAGTATTTTGAGGCATCCGTAGATGGTTGTCTTCTAATAATTTCTAATATAAATTATACAAAATTTAATAGCAGTAAAGATTGGATTTGCTATAAAGATTTATATTCTAATATTCAAACACAAAAAATAGGAATGATAAATGGACGCATAGCCAGTGATATCACGAGTGCAATAGAAACAAATTATTTGGAAGATACATGTGAGTTAGAATGGAGATCAGGAATCAAACATGATTGCTCCAAAATAATGGAACTCACATTGCATCAAAATGGATTAATTAACGGATTTGAAAAAAATATCAACATAGAGAATGATTATATTTTTCCGTTATTAAAAGGATCTGATATAGCAAATGACAGAAAGCCAGGAAAGCGTTTTGTTATAGTAACTCAGAAAATGATAGGAGAGCCTACCGTATTTATTAAAAAAAATGCGCCAAATACATGGAAATATCTTAATGACAATATAAATTTTTTCATTAATAGAAAAAGTGCTATATACAAAAACCAGCCAAATTTTTCTATTTTTGGGGTTGGTGGCTATAGCTTTTTACCTTATAAAATTGCAATTTGCGGACTCTATAAAAAGATTTTTTTTGTTTTCATAGAACCATATAGAGGTAAACCGGTGATGGTTGATGATACATGTTATTTTTTAGGATTTAATGAGAAAAATCACGCACATACTGTATGCAAAGCACTTAATTCAAATGAAGCGAAAAATTTTTTCGAATCAAGAATTTTTTGGGATTCAAAAAGACCAATTAATAAGAATATTTTACAATCAATTTCTATATCTAAACTGATCGATAGACTCGGCTATGATATGCCTTATATCTTTAACAAACCAAAGCAGAGTTGTCTTCCTTTTGGAATATAACAATGGCGTGCTACTACGGCCACGGTATTGCCGTGCGGGTATAAGGGGCAGGGGCGCGGCAAACGCTGCGGCGGTTATTGCGTTTATCCTAATACTACTCCGGCAGATATGCCGCAGGTTCCCGCCCCAAGTGGGCCAGGGCCGGGCCGAACAGGCTTTCCGCCTCTTCCGCCCGGGTCCAGGCCGCTCCGGGAACCGCGCGGAACCACGTGAGCTGCCGCTTGGCAAAACGCCGGGTGTCCCGCTTCATCTCCTCCACCGTTTCCTTAAAATCCGCCTCCCCGGCAAGATGGCGGCACACATGGCGGTAACCGAGGGATCCCATGCTTTTGAGCGCCGGGGAATAGCCTTCCCGGAGCAATCCCTGCACCTCCTCCACAAGCCCCATGGAAAACATGGCGTCCACGCGCCGGTCAATGCGCGCGTAGAGGTCTTCCCGCTCCCGGTAGAGCGTGAACACCAGGGCGTCGTAAGGGTTTTCGGCAAACCCGTGGTCCGCCTGCAGGACACTCATGGGACGGCCTGTGGTTTCAAACACCTCAAGGGCGCGGACAATGCGGAAGGCGTCATTGGGATGCAGGCGGGCCGCCGCGGCGGGGTCAACCAGGAGAAGGCGGGCGTGCAGGGCGGGAGAGCCAAGGGCGGCGGCCTCCTGGCGGAGGCGCTCCCGGACTTCGGGGTTGGAGGGCGTGGAGGTGAAAAGTCCGTGCAGAAGGGCCTTGATGTAAAGGCCCGTGCCACCGGCGATTAAAACCGGGGTGTCCGCGGCGGCGAGGCTCCGGATGACAGCGCCCGCCTCCCGGACAAACCGGGCGGCGTCGTAATCCTCGTCCGGGTCCGCCACATCCACCAGATGGTGGGGCGCGGCGGCCCGCTCCTCCGGCGTGGGCTTGGCCGTGCCCACGTCCATTTTGCGGTACACGGCCATGGCGTCGGCGGAAACCACCTCCCCGCCGCACCGCTGCGCAAGCGCCACAACGGCGGCGGTCTTTCCCGCCCCGGTCGGCCCGGCGATGACCACAATTCTGGGCCTTTTTTCCGGAAACTCCGCCAAATATCCGCCTGCTCCGTGCTACTGCGGCAACACCTCGTCCGCGATGGTCACCCGCTCGAACTCCTCGAGGCTCGTAAGCCCGCGCACCACCTTTTTCATGCCGTCGTACCTGTAGGTGGTGAACCCCCGCTTGCGCGCGGCCTGCTCGATCTTCATCCCCGTGTCGCCCGCGTTGATGGCCTCCCGCATCTCGTCGTTCAGCAGCATGAACTCGTGGATGCCCAGCATCCCCGCGTAGCCTGTGTGGTGGCACTCCGGGCAGCCCTTGGCCCTGTAAAAGGTGACTTCCTTGTCTCCCCGGTGCCGGAAATACCGGTTCAACAGCTCGTTGGCCGCCTTGTACGGCTCCCGGCACTTGGCGCAGAGCCGCCGCACCAGCCTTTGGGACATGACCCCGATGAGGGACATGGCCAGCAAATACGGCTCCACTCCCATGCCCAGCATCCGGGTGACAGCCTCCCGGGCCTTGCCCGCCACCATGGCGCCAAGCACCAGCCGTCCTGTGGGAGCGGCCTGGGCGCACAGGCGCGCGGTCTCCACATCCCGGATTTCCCCGATCATGATGACATCCGGGTCCTGCAGGAGCATGGCTTCCAGCACTCCCGAGGGCGTCATCCCCACCTGCCGGTTGAGCTGTAACTGGTTGATGCCGTTCAGCGTGTACTCCACCGGGTCCTCGATGGTGAGGATGTTTTTCCGGGGCTGGTTGATTTCCTTCAAAAGGGAGAAAAGCGTCGTGGTCTTGCCCGAGCCTGCCGGTCCCGCCAGCACAAAAAAACCGTAGGGGCTTTCAATGACCTTCTGCACCCGGTTCGCGTTGTTGACTGAGAGCGCCAGCTCGCTGATATCCGGCACTGTTGCCTTTTTGATGCGGGTGATGGTCTTGAGGACGATTTTCACCCCATGGATGGTGGGAATACTGGAAAAGCCGAAATCCACCATTCGGCTCTTGAGTTCGAGCTTGAGGCGTCCTGTCTGGGGGGTTTTCCGTTTGGAGATTTCCACCCCGGCCATCATCATGAGCCTGGAGGCCAGGGGCGCCAGAAGCACTTTGTCGAGGTCCACCTTGTCCAGAAGCACGCCGTCCACGCGGAAACGGACACGCAGGAGCTTATTGCCCGGCTCGAAGTGGATGTCCGTCGCGCCCTCTTTGATGCCCAAAAGCAAAATACTCCGGCAGAGGTCCACCACGGACTGGTTTTCGGCCAGGTCGGAAAGCTGGGTGGTGGTGATGCGGGCGGAGTCCCGCAGCATGCCGATGGCGGCGAGGTTGCCGATGGAGGCTTCCACCGCGTTGGTGGTTTGATAGTAAATGTCTATGGCGTCGTCCACGTCCGTGGGCAGGCTGAAGACCGGCGAGAGCGGCAGGCCCACGGCTTTTTCAGCTTTGACAAAGGCTTCGCGGTTGGCGGGGTCCGGGGTCGAGACCGTGATGGTGGCGCCGACCTGGTAGATGGGAATCATGCGGTATTGCCGGGCGATGTCCGCCGGCATCTTGAAAACGATTTCGCTCTGGAAGATGGTTTTATCAAGGTCAACAAAGGCGTAACCCAGGGAGTCCCCCCACAGGCGCCCCAACACGCTTTTAGGCGCCACGCCCCGATACACGAGGTGGTCGAGGAGGCCCATGGAATCGTCCTCGTATTTTTTCTCCAAAACGGAGAACTGTTCCTCGGGGACGATTTTCTCCGCGCGCACCAAATCCACAAAGGTCTGGTTCTTCATTTTCCGGGGATCCCTTTGTCCTGGGCGTCGCGTTTCTTGGCGTCGCGTTGTTTGCGCCGTTCGCGCAGCATCTTGAGGATGTCGTCCTGGGAGACGCGGGAGTCTTTGTCTCCGTGGACGCGGGTTTCATCCTCCTTGATTTCCGCCAGCATCTGGTCAAGGTCGTAGCGCTCGATCATTTGATGCCTCCGCCGGACTTGACCTCTGCCCAGGTTTCGCGGATGAGTTTTTTGATTTCCGGAATGGGCGTGTCTTTCCGGATGTAGTTGGAGGCGCCCAGGTCGATGCATTTTTCGACAGTTCCAAGGTCGGAGACGGACGTGAGCATGATGACAAAGGCGTCCGGGTCGAGGGCCATAATCGCCTTGAGAACGTCCTCGCCGTCCAGAAGCGGCATGTTGACATCCAGCAGGAGGAGGTCCGGATGCTCTCTTTGATAGAGATCGACCGCCTCTTTGCCGTTCTTCGCCTCTCCGACAATTTCGATGCTCATAGACCTGAGGATGCTCCGCATGAGCACCCTCAGATGCGCTTCGTCGTCGGCAACCACCACCGTGGGTTTTTTGGGCGCCTGTTGCTCCTCGCCCGGCGGTGTCGTCTGGGTCATTTGGCCACTCCAATGGGAAGAGCGAAGGTGAAGGTGGAGCCTTGGCCGGGCCTGCTTTCCACCCCTAATGTGCCCGCGTGGGCGAGGACGATTTTCCGTGCGATGGCAAGTCCCAGCCCGGTACTGGTCTCGCCTCCGGTGGGTTTGTTGGACAGGCGCGCGAAGTCGCCAAAAATGCGGGTCCGGTCTTCCTCTGAAATTCCAGGGCCCTGGTCCGATACGGAGCACACGGCCATATCCCTGTCGGCGCGGAGAACGACCCCGATTTGGGAGCCTGCGGGGGAAAACTTGATCGCGTTGGAAATGAGGTTGTCGAGCACCTGAATCATCCGCGCCTGGTCATAGGGCACGGGAGGCAAGTCCTCCAGGCTCCGGGAAATAACCATGCGTTTGAGTTCCGCCGCGTGCCTGGCCATGGAGATCCGGCGCTCCACCAGATCCTTGAGGGAGCCGGGCTGAAGGTTGAGTTCCAGTCTTCCGCTTTCAATAACCGAAATATCCAAAAGGTCATTGACCAGAGTGAGCATTTCCTGGCTGGTCTGGGCGATGATGGATAAGAATTCCCGTTGTTGCGGGGCAAGGGGCCCGGTTTCCCCTTTGAGCAGAATTCCGGAAAAACCCCGGATGGAAATGAGGGGGTTTCGGAGGTCATGGGCCGCGATTCCCAAAAACCTGGTTTTAATCTGGTCCATCTCGACCAGCCTGCGGCCCACGGCGATCCGGCTTCTTAGCTCCCCGGGATGCACGGGTTTGGATAAAAAATCATGGGCGCCGTTGTCCAGGGCGTAAACCAGGTCTTCTTTTTCGGTCTTGCTGGTGAGCAGGATGGTGTAGATGAGAAGGCCGCCCCGGCGCTCCTGGAGTTTTTTGCATATCTCCACGCCGTCCATTCCCGGCATCATCCAGTCAAGAACAGCGATGCGCGGGGGCGCGTCCTGGGTGAGCGTCTCGAAAGCGCCCAGCCCGTCCGGCGCCTCCTCGACCTCGTATCCCCATTCCCGGAGGTTCTTCCTCAAGGCGAACCGCGTGGTGGGGCTGTCGTCCGCGATGAAGACCTTCACCTTGCCCTTCCCCCCCGCCGGCGGATCCTGGGCTGGACCGCGCGGCTGTGTTTTCCGCAATTCCCTGGCTCAGACAGTATTCCTCGTGCGTAGATATGCACCAGACCGCTTGTCCAGTCAATCCCCAGGGGTGAAAAAATGGTATGAAATCACACGCCTGTGAAAATTTACACGTCCCGGGGGCGGGGGCTGCCTGTTTTACGGGGATATCCGGGCCTGCCACTCTTTTTACAGGGCGGAACCTTCAGGACGAGGAGCACATCACTTGCCCGGCAGAGGGCGGTTGGAGTTTTAGCCAACCACAATATATTGTGCCAAGAGGGAACATCTTGCGTTGTAGGGTTAAAGCGTTTGCCGAAATTCCGTTCCGGTTCCATGCGCCCCGCGCATCCCTTGCAAACAAATTCTTGACGGCGCGCTTTGGGATTTGCTAAGGAAGGAATGGAGGATTGCCATGAAAATCAAATACTATGGGGTCCGCGGCTCTGTCCCTGCTCCCGGCAGGCACACCATCCACTACGGCGGCAACACTCCGTGCGTGGCGGTGTGGTGCGGTCCGGAACTCATCATCCTGGACGCGGGCACCGGCATCCGCATCCTGGGCGACGAGCTTATGCAGGGCGAGTTCGGCCAAGGCAAGGGGCGGGCCGCCATTCTTATCAGCCACACCCACTGGGACCACATCCAGGGCTTCCCCTTTTTCCTGCCCGGCTACGTCAAAGGCAACAACATTGAATTGCATGGCATCCTTCAAATCAACAAAAGCCTTGAAATCGCCATGCACCACCAGCAGCAGTACCAGAATTTTCCTGTTCTGCTCTCCCAGATGCCCTCCAACATACGGTTCTCAGCGGTCCAGGAGGGCGAGGTCCTTTCCATCGGGCAGGTCAGGATCAAAAACGCGGAACTCAACCATCCGGGAGGGTGCATCGGATACAGGATTGAACACAACGGCAGGTCTCTGGTGTACGCGACAGACACAGAGCACTACAACACTGTGGACCTTCGGCTTCTCACCCTGGCCCGGGGCGCGGATGTGATGATTTACGACACCATGTACACAGCCGAGGAATACTGCCAGCACATGGGATACGGGCACTCAACCCCGGAAAAGGGCATCGAGCTGGCCCGGGAGGCGGGAGTGCGGGCGCTGCACTTTTTCCACCACGCGCCCAACCATTCCGACGAAATGCTGGACGCCATGCTGCAAAAGGCGCGGGAATCGTTTCCCGAAACCTACGTGGCCCAGGAGGGCTGGGAAATCGAGTTGTAACGGCCTCCCCGGCCCGGTCTTTTCAGCGCCGGAAAGGCGCCCCGTCATTTTTTCTTCTTCACGTCCCCGGGATTCTCTTCCGTGTCCTCGTCCCGGTGCGCCAGCACAGCGGCCCGGACCGCGGAGTACACATCCTTGAAATTCTCGGCGAACGTGGTCGGGGAAACCCTTCCCACCTCGATAAACTTGACGATGATTTCCTTGGCGGTCTGCAAAACCTTTTCTTCCAGCGACATCTCCTTACGCCTTTCCATCTCAGGGCCTTTGAAGTGACAGGACTATGGTGTTTTCACCCTCCCCTTGCGATTCCCCGCGCCCGCGGCAGGCTGATATCAAGCGGCAATCCGGCATACAACAATTAAACCGGCGGAGCCGGAAGGATGGCTTTAGGCTTTAGGGCTGGTTGTAAACGGCCCGTTTTTGAAGGCTGCGCCATTATTTACGCAAAAAGCGCGGATAATCCGGACATAGAATCTAACGCCCTCGCCCAGGCCCTCTCCCACAGGGAGAGGGAGATTCAACAAGAGCTTTCAGCAGGCGCCAAGGATTTGACCGCACCCAGGCAGGACAAACGCCGGGGCTTGAAACAAGCCTCACGCGCACACCTGAAACAGCACCCGCTCCAGCACAATCCGGGGATCGGTCCCGCTGGACTTAAGCCGCCGGTCCGCGTCCCGCAGCGCAAGCATCATCTCCTCCAGCTCCCCCCGGCTGAACCGGGACGCCTTGAGCATATTCTGGTACACCGCGTAGGGATTTTTCGCCCCGCCCGCGATCACCAGGTCTGTGACCGCCTTTGACTCCTTTTTCGCCTCCTTCTTTTTCCCTTTTCCTCCCTTGGCGGGCACCGCCTCCTGGTCTTCCCCGTCGTCTTCCACACTGCCCGCGCCCTGCTCCGAAAGCCGCGCGAGAAGCTCCTGGTCATGCTGTTGCACCAAGTTAAACACCGAGGCGCTGAACCTCTGAAAATCCATGTTTGCCCGAAACGCGCCGCCCCGGGGCCCGTCCAAAAAACTTCGGACAGCCAGCATCTTCCGGCACTGGCTGGCCAGGGCGCCCAAAACCTGGAGCGGGAACATGTTGTTGTCCAGAAGACGGCCAAGAACGCGCAGGGCTTCCCCAAGGTTTTTGTCAAACACCGCGCCGGTGAGATCAAACACAGGGTTCTCCCGGGTTCGGGATATCTGGGCGTCCACGTCCTGGGCGGTGATGCGCGCCCTGTCCCCGGCGTACAGGGCGAGTTTTTCGATGCTTGTCACAAAGGTTCCAAGGTCCGCGCCCACGCGGTCAAACAGGCTTGTAAACGCGGCGGGGTCCATCTTTTTCCCTGTCCGGGCAAGAACCCGGTCCCGCTCCCGGGCGAACACCTCGAGCTGGGCGTCCTTGTCGGCCTTGCGCAGACCCTGGGGAAGGGTACACTCGACCACCACGCCGGTTTCAGCGATTTGTTTGTAAAGGCGTTTGCGTTTGTCCGCCAGGGCCGCGGTGATGACAAGATGGTTGGTTTTGGGAAAGCCCCGGGCAAGGGCCTGGGAGAGAGCTTCGGCCTCGTCCCCGCCCCCGGAGACGCTCATCCCCTCCTCCCGGATATAATCCAGCAGCCCCGGGAGAAAGGAGAGGTCCTGTTCAGCGCCAGCCGCTTTGACGATGGCCGGAGAGGGATTGTCCCGGGGAAGGTTCTGGGGCGCGATTTCATGAATAGCGCAAAAATCCAAAAACGCCCGCGCGGCTTTTTTGGGCTCGTTCTCTTCCCATGCCTCCCGCGCCTTATCAAGGAATTTGCCTGTCTCCTGCCGGGCCGCCAGAAAGCGCGTATCGTGCCAGCCCACGACCTTGGTGGCGGGAAACATGGGATGCGTGTCCATGGCCTCCAGCACGTCCCCCGCGGGATGCTCGCCGCCTGTGTACGCCACATAGTTGAGGGACTGGGTTTTCACAGGCACCAGCGCGTTCAAAAGCCGGGTAAACGCCTGCCGGACCAGCATATCGTCGCCGAAAAGAAGATAGACAGGCGCGGCCTCTTTGGGCTTCAATCCCGCGATATGGTCGTCAAAGGCAACGTGGAGGAGTTCCATTTACGCCCTCCGGGCGCGCCGGTGCCTCAAATAGTGGAAGGTCCAGAGGGCGATCCCGGCCGCCCCCATTACAAGGCCGGTTGCCTGGGCAGGGGAAAACATATCCAGAAGATAGCTCCCTCTCTCGTCTCCCCGGAAAAACTCGATGGTGAAGCGCGCCGCCGCGTACAAGACAAGGTAGGTCGCGAAAATCTGGCCCTCGAAGCGTCTGCGGCGGTGGAGAAGGTAGAGGAGGCCAAAGATAATCAGATTGGTTCCTGACTCGTACAACTGGGTGGGATGGAGAGGAACGTTTTGCGGGGCCAGAGAGTCGGGATTGGTAAAGGTGACAGCCCAGGGGAGCGCGCATTCCCGTCCGTAGCAGCACCCGGCCATAAAGCATCCTATCCGGCCAAAGGTGTGGGCGAGCGGCACGCACACCGCGGCGAGGTCCGCGGTTTTCCAAAGCGGCAGCCGGTAACGGCGGATGAAGAAAAGAGCCGTGCCCGCGCCGCCCAAAAGGCCCCAATAGAACACAAGGCCGCCGTTCCACAACCGGAATATCTCCAGGGGGTCGTTCCGGAACGCCCCGGGTTCCGTGAAGGCGTAACCCAGCCTGGATGTGACAAGCCCGGCCAGCACAGCCCAGACAGCCATGTCCAGCACGCGGTTGTGGTCAATGCCCTCCAGCTTGCAAAGGCGGATGGCCACGACCATGGCCGCGACAACGCCCAGAGCGATGAAAAAGCCGTAGGATCGGATGATGAGGGGGCCGTAGTCGAACAGAACAGGATGCATGGAGCCTCGGTTTTTTTAAGTTGCGGATGTATAGCCGTCCGGAAAGCGGCGGGCAGGCGTGCGCCATGCCGGAGTTGTATCCAAGGCCGGGAAGGAAGGCAAGAGGAGAGTGCCCGCGCGGCAGGGCAAGAGGAGAAGCGGGCCGGTTTGTCACGGCGCGGGGGCTTTAGCGTCCTCCTTGCGCGCGACTCCCAGCACGTTGGGTAAAGGCCACAGGCCGGAGTCCGCGCCGTCAAGAATTCCCGAGTGGTATTCTCCGGCCCGGACAGCCTCGAAATCCCGGGAGCGGATGTACAGGGAGGCCTGGGGCCCGCCTTCCAGATACATGGCGCCGGTAAGGTCCAGAGGCAGTTTGAGCAGAAGCCCGCCAAACCCATGGATGGTGAGCGCGGCCCGGCAGTGGAGCAACAGCACGCGGCCTGTCCCGTCCATTCCCAGCGCCACCTGGCTGTGCGCGGATTTTCCCTTGCCCCAGGCGTTGACCCGGCCTTTTCCTATCAGCCGGTAATTCTGGACAACCGTGTCGTAGTTTTCCACCACGCTCCGCCAGTCCCCTTCGGCCCGGTCCAGAAGGCGCGCCTCCGGATCTCCGGGGCGCTTGGGGTTGGCGGTGAAAAAGGCGCCGAAGCTTTTGTTGAACCTGGAGTTGTTCACCATCCGCCCGTCCCGCAGGTATCCTGTGCTGGTTCTGTAATCCGGCAGGTACATGCTCGCGTTTACCGCGGCCACGAGCCCGTGCCGCAAGGCCCAGTCCCGCGCCGTGAGCGGGGCGCCGTTCCCGGCGGAGACGGAGAGCGCGCGGAACCGGAAAAAGGCCGGATCAACGCGCAGGACAGTGAGGGAACGGTCCTGGGAATCCGCCGTGGCCGGAAACTCCGCGAGCTCCAGGCCGGGTTCCAGTGTTTTCCATTCGGGCGCTTCCTGGGGGGTGGCCATGGAAACCGCGGCCCAGACCGCGAGGGCAAGGGCGGCCAGGGGGGCGGGAAAAAGAAGGTGCTTTTTAAAGGCCGTTGTCATGGCGCGTATCTCTTTTACCGTCACAAAAACCCAGGCCCGGCGGAACGCAAAATTCCGGCGGCGTTCACCTAAGCCCCACAATGCCATACCAAGCCTGGTTCCGGCAAGTTTTTTCGCTTTGCGCCGGACCAGGGCCATGATACGCACGGGGAGCAAACGCCTGTTTTGCGCGCGCCTGCCGGTGCCGCTTTCCCCTTAAGGAGGCCCCATGTCCGGAAATCTCTCCCCACTCGCAAGGCTCAACAGAAGCCTTTTTGCCCGGTCCCTGCGCCCTGGGCTGCACGCCGGTTTTTTTTTGATGGGAACATCCGCCGCGGCCGCGGTTTTGGATGACAACGACCTGGGGGTCTATGTTCCGGTGTCCTGTCCAGGCGGCGCGGGAGGGGCTGGCGGCCGTCACGAAACCCCGCCGGACGGGTCCGGCCACGCGCTGGTGGCAAGGGCCAGAGGACGCGCGCCCCACGGGTTCCCCGCGACTGTCCTGGAGGCGCGCCCGGGCTTTGATCTCTTGGCGGAAGAGACGCTCCGCCGTTTTCAAGCCATGGTTGACAACCTTGGCCAATGGGAAAGTTTCAGGGCCTTTCTCGCGTGCGCCGCCGGGTATGACCTTGCGGAGAACCCCCGCGCGGAGCAGGCCCTTCTGGAAACCTGGGTACTTTGCCCGGCAGGCTCCCGCGCCCAGGATATCCAGGAGGTTTTTATCCGCCCTGACGACAGCCTTCTTCCTGTGTACACATCAAGCGTCCTCGCGGCCATGGCGGCGGAGTCCTATCAGGAACGACACGGAACCGCCCTGGCCCTGGCCCGGGTTCCCTGTCTGGACTGCCTCCTCTCCGGACTGGGCAAGGCCGTCCCCCAGGGAATCCTTGCCGGGGCACTGTACTGCGAACAGTGGAGGATCGCGCTGGACCCCTGCCCGCGCATAACAGACGTACCGGATGACTGGACGCTTGAAGGGTGCGCGGAAAAGGAATACGGCCCTGTGTGGGTGGAGAAACGCTGGGGCAAGGAGGGCTGCTGAGGACAGGAAGGACGCTATTTTTTCCCTTTGCCGGTTTTCACCGGGCCCTCGGCGGGGGGCGTCTGTCCGGTTTTCTCCGCAGCGGCGGGAGCGGTTTTGACCACTTTAAGGGGCTTTGTTTCCGCGTCCCAGTCCAGTTCCTTGAGCTGGTCGCTCATGAGCTGGACCTCGGAAATCTGAAAAGCGGCCTCGGCGCCGGGCTTTGCCGTTGCGGAGACAACAAAGCCCACCGTGCCCACAGGGAAGTTTACGCCCTGGATGCCCCGCGCGGCGGCCATGACCACGATGAGCACTCCGGGGTTCTTGTCGTTCACCACGTGGATGAGGTTGTTGGTCCACCGGCTTTTCGTGAATGTTTTGTAGGTGAGGAGCGTTTTGTCGTAGGTAAGCTTCACCTTGATTCCCGCAAGGTTGTCCACAGCCGACACCATGACAGGCACCTCCACGGACTGGCCGGGAGCGCCCTCGACCGCGGGAATGGAAAGGGTGGCCGCGCGGGCGGGAACCGCGGCGAAAAAGCTTAGAACCAAAAATACGGCTAAAATGCGGGCCATGGGTTTTCCCGTGCGAAATGCCGGAGTTTTTTTAAACACGTCAAGGAGTTGGACCGGTTTTTACCATCCTCTGGAAGGCGCGTCAAGCGGTCGGATCCCGCCGGATATTCCCTCATACCAAAATGCGGCCCAATCCGTAACACCTGCTGAAAGCTCCCGCTCAATCTCCCTCTCCCCCTGGGAGAGGGCCGGGGCGGGGGCATACCTTGTCTGATTACAACCCGGTATCAGCCCTCCACCCGGGCCACAATAAAACTTGTGTTGTCCGCAAGACCCCGGGCGCCGAGGGCGTCGGAAAGCCTGCGCCCGGTCCGCTCCGGGTCTCCCCCAAACGCCCCCGCAATCTCCTCGTCCCGCAGCACGTCCGAAACCCCGTCCGAGCAAATCAGATAGCACGCGGCGGAAGAGAGCGCCTCCTCACGGACAGCCACCTCGAACTTCTCCCAGCGCCCCGGAAAAGCCGGGCCCACCCCAAAATCCACAATGTTCTTGAAAGGACTTGTATGCGCCTCCTCCGGCCGCATGTGCCCCGCGTCCACCATGCGCTGCACCATGGAATGGTCGTGGGACATCCGCGCGGCCCCGCCCCGGTCCAGACGGTACACCCGGGAATCCCCGGCGTTGAACGCCACCGCGCGGTCTCCCTTGCGGTCTCCCTTAAGGATTAGCCCTGCCGCCGTGGCGCCGGAGTCCCGGGGCAGACCCGCCCCCAAAGACTCCTCCTGAATGCCGGCCAAAAGCCCGTGAAGGTTTTCCAGGTCCGAATCCGGGCGGGCCACAACATCCAAAAGCCTCCCGCACACATACCGGCTCGCCCGCTCTCCTCCCGCGTGCCCTCCAAGCCCGTCGCACACCGCGAGAAGAACCCCGGGGGATTCGATCACGCCCGAGCGTTCGATATGGTTTTCCTGAAGTATTTCATCGCCCAGGAGGACACAGTCCTCCTGATTGCCTCGGGGGCCAAGGTCCATGCGGCAATAGTACGAGACGACCATGGAACCATCCATGCGGCCCGTGCGGAAAGGCCGGGGTTTGCCCCCGCCGGGATTCTTCTCGGGTTTTGCTCCGGGAGCGTTACCGGTACACCAGCATGGCCACGGCCTCGCCGCCGCCCAGACACAGGGATGCCACGCCGGTTTTGAGGTTTTGGCGCCGCATCTCGGAAATCAGGGTCACAAGCACCCGGCATCCGCTGGCTCCGATGGGGTGCCCCAGGGCCACAGACCCGCCGTTGACGTTGACCTTTGCCGGGTCCAGGCCAAGCTCCCGCATGACAGCCACCGTGGAGCCGGAAAACGCCTCGTTGACCTCGAACAGATCCACCTGGTCCTTTGTCAGGCCCGCTTTGTCCAGGCATTTGGGAATGGCCCAGACAGGGGCCATCAGAACATATTTCATCTCAATGCCGTAGGATGCCTGGGCGCCGCACACAGCAAGAACCTCGCAGCCCAGCTCCAGGGCTTTTTCCCGGCCCATGACCACCACCGCGGCGGCCCCGTCGCTGATGACCGAGGCGTTTCCCGCCGTGGCCGTGCCGGTTTTCTGAAACGCGGGACGCATGGCCGCGAGAGCCTCGTAGGAGGTCTCCCGGGGGCACTCGTCGGTGTCGAAAATCAGAGGCTCCCCTTTGCGCCGGGGAATCTCCACCGGGAAAACCTCCTCTTTGAACTTCCCGTCCGCGATGGCGGCAAGCGCCCTGCGGTAGGATTCCGCCGCGTAGCGGTCCTGGTCCTCCCGGCTCACGCTGTGCCGCTCGGCGCACAGGTCGTTGGAGATGCCCATGTGGAAGTCGTTTACCTGGTCCCACAGGCCGTCATAGAGCATGTGGTCCAGAAGCTGGCCGTGTCCCATGCGCTGGCCCCAGCGTGCCTTGGGAAGAAAGTAGGGGGCGTTGGTCATGCTCTCCATGCCGCCCGCCACCACCACGTCGGCGTCTCCTGTCTGGACGGCCTGGGCCGCCAGCATGACGGCCTTGAGCGCGGATCCGCAAACCTTGTTGATGGTGAGGCATTCCGCCTCCCAGGGCAGGCCCGCCTTGACAGCGGACTGCTTGGCCGGGTTTTGCCCGTATCCGCAGGGCAGAACCTGGCCCATGATGACCTCGTTGACGGTCTCCTTGGCGATGCCCGCGCGGTGTATGGCTTCCCGGATCGCAAGGGCGCCCAGTTCCGTGGCGCCCAAGGGGGCAAGGGTGCCGTTGAAGGCGCCAAGGGGCGTCCGGGCGGCGCTGACGATTACAGCTTCACGCATGGGAAAGGTTTCCTTTGCCGTTGAAGGGCCTGTCCGCCGGGGGAGGCGGGCGAAGAGACGAGATTAGCACCGGGGCGGCGGAATTGGCAAGATGTTTGGGGGCGCGCCCAAAACAGAGCGGCCCCCCTTGTCCCCGGCGCGCGCCGGGAGCAGGGGGGCCGGTTGCAACCTATAGCGTTTTTTATAAATGAGGTAATTGCAAAACTCTAAGAAACGACAGATTTGAGGTTGGCCGGGTGGTTCCGCCCGAAGGGCAGGTTCACCCAACATCTTGGAATAATTGTATAATTGTTGGGTGACCCCGGGCCTTGCGGCCCGGAACCACCCAACCTGCGCCTCCTTTTGCAATTACCTCAAATACGTATTCGATTGATAAAACTGTCGGGTGAACCTGCGCTTCGCACAGAACAATCCGACTACATTTACATCATGTTTTTCGCGTCTAATTACTGGTAGGTTGGGTGGTTCCGCGCGCGCCGGAATGCCGTGTTGCGGCAAGGGCGCCGTTCGCGCGCGGGTTCACCCAACAATTCTCTCCCGTCAGCAGGAACGGAATTCTGATAACCGCGATAAAACCCGCGTTAAAGCCGGGCCATGAAAACATGGCCTGCCGCTTCGGTTATCGGCATTACCGGTTCTCAGCTTGCGGCGGCGCTTTTTTCCGTCTCGGGCATCCGGGCCATAAGCTCCACCGTGTAGCAGGTCTTGCCGCAGTAAAGGCACCGGTCCGCCTCCCGTTTGGCCTCTTCCTCGGAGAGCGCCTGGTCCACCTCGATGAACGACTGGATGCGCTCGGCCACCGGAAGCTCGGGCATCTCCGCCCGGGGCTTGCGGATAACGCCGTCAAGACTTTCAAACAGCGTTCCCGCGATGTGTTTCTTGGCCGGAAGCACCTTTTCCGGCGGAGTCACGGGCTGGCCCGAGAGATACAGATGGATGGAGCGCGCGGCACGCCGTCCGCCGCCAATGGCCTCGACCACCAGGGAAGGCCCGGTGGCGGAGTCGCCTCCGGAGAACACATAGGGAATCGAGCTTTGCATGGTGAGCTCGTCCACCTGGATGGTGCTCCACCGGGTGGTCTTAAGCTGGGCCAGCCGCTCGCGGGCGGTTTTCATAAAGCCGATGTCCGGCTTTTGGCCGATGGCGGTGATGACCATGTCGCAGGGAAGGATGGTCTCGGAGCCTGCCACGGCCACGGGGCGGCGGCGTCCGGAGGCGTCCGGCTCGCCCAGTTCCATACGCTGGTACTCAAGGCCCGTGACCTGGCCCTTGTCATCGCCCGCAACCCGGGTGGGCGCGGCAAGGAACTGGAATTTCACACCCTCGTGCTCGGCGGCGGCGATTTCCACCGCGTTGGCCGGCATCTCTTTCCGGGTTCTGCGGTAAACAATGACCACCTCTTCGGCGCCCTTGCGGACAAGGGTGCGCACGCAGTCAATGGCGGTGTTGCCGCCGCCGATGACAATGGCGCGTTTTCCAATGGGAATGTTTTCCCCGCCCGCCACCCGCGCGAGAAAATCAATGCCGGTGTAGCAGCCCGCGAGGTTTTCGCCCTCGACACCCAGGCTGGTGTCCTGCCAGGCGCCGATGCCCATGAAAATGGCGTCGTATCCGGCGGCCACCAGGGACGCAAGGTCAAAATCCGCGCCAAAGGAGACCCCGGTGTGGACCTCGATGCCCAGGTTGGTGATCCCCTCGATTTCCCAGTCCAGGATTTTCTTGGGCAGCCGGTACTCGGGGATGCCGTAGCGGATCATTCCGCCGAGCTTGGGCATGGCCTCGAAGATGGTCACGGAGTGTCCCAGGCGGCGGAGGAAAAAGGCCGCGGTAAGCCCGGCCGGGCCGCCGCCCACCACTGCCACGCGCCTGCCGGTGTCCGGCGCCTTGGAAATGGGCAGGCGCTTGCCCGAGTGCATTTCGTAATCGGCCACAAAACGCTTGAGCTGGTTGATGGAAACCGCCTCGTCCGCCACCGCGCGCCGGCAATAGTCCTCGCAGGGATGGGGGCAGACGCGGCCGCAGGCCAGAAGCAGCGGGTTCCGCTCCCGTATGGTATGGACAGCGCCCGCGTAGTCGCCCTTGACGATTTGATGGATGTAAAGCGGAATATTGATTTGGGCCGGGCAGGTCTGGCGGCAGGGCGCGAGGCACTGGTCCTCCTCGTTGAACGCCAAAAGCCGCTCGGACATGCTGGAGACATGCATCAGGCCCTTGGGGCAGGCGCGCTCGCAGGCCCCGCAGCCCACGCATTTTTCCTTGTTGACCTCGGGAAGGCCCTCGGCGCCGATCCCGATGGCGCCGAACACGCAGGAGCGCACACAGTCGCCGTATCCCAGACAGCCCATCCCGCAGTTGAGGCGCCCGCCATAGAGCCCGGACGCGGCCTGACAGGTGAGCACGCCTTGGTATTCGAATTTGTTTCCGGCGCGGATACCGCCCACACAGGGGTTGGACGAGGTGAGAGGCTCGGCGCTTCCGGCCTCCATTCCCATGACTTGGGCGACAGCGCTGGCGGATTCGGCCCCGCCGACGATGCAGACGTTTACCGGCGCCTTGCCGTTGACCACCGCGGCCGCGGCGGCGGAGCAGCCGGCGAACCCGCAGCCGCCGCAGTTGGC
>JAGVGH010000085.1 GCA_020057225.1 Desulfobacterales bacterium
AACGGCCGTCACATAACCGTAGGGGCGCACGGCGTGCGCCCGCGATGAAAAAGTGCCCCTAAAATCCTCCTCAGCAGTATTTAGGGATAAGCACTAAGTATCAGGACCGCTTCCGGCCCCGCCCGCGCGCAAGCGCCCCCAGGCCCAGCATCATGCCCAAAGCCGCGCATCCCCACGCTCCGCTTCCCGCAGCCGCCGCCTCCACAAAGCACCCTCCGCTCCCTCCCGCCGCCTCCGTGCCAATGGACGCCGACGACGCGCCCGGATTCGATCCCCCGGAACCCGGAGGCGCTGGCGGGCGGCCCGCATTGTCCGCAAACACCACATCCGCCGCCAAATCCCCGGCCTTCCGCATGAGCCGCGCAAAGAACGTCGTTTTTTGCCCTGTCTCCATAACCCACCTCGCCGTGTACGGAATCCTGAGCGTCACCGCGCTGTCCGCGCCATTGTAAACCCAGTACGCGGCGAACGGCTCCATAACCGCAGTCTCGTAGTACCCGTCCCCGGCAGGATCGTCCATGGCCCGCTGATCCGTGGGGTCATAGTAGAGCACGCCCTCGCCCTGAAGCGGATTGTACGGATCCAGGCTCCCCTGGGCATAAGTGACGCCGTTGAGCACTGTCTCCACCCCGGCCCAGTCCACCGGGAAGTTGTACGGGTTCCCCAGCATGTTCCAGCCCGGCATGAGCGCCGTGTAGAAATCCTCGTTCGCCGGATGCTCGATGCCCGGTATGGTCACATTGGCGCTGTTCCCTGTGATGAGCCAGAAGCCCTGGCCCGGACGCATGGGATACGCCAACCCGAACCCGCTCTCGTCGCCTTCCCTGTAATACGTGTTGGGATTCCCTGTGCCCTGCTCCAGAGGATTGAACGCGAAAAGCCTCCAGTACCTGTCGTCATAAGGGGACAGATTCCCGCCTGTTCCCAAAAGCCGCACAATGTCCGCCACAGCCCCGGGATACGCGGGCCACGCGACCATCCGGTACGCTTCAACCGTCCTGCCGCCCACCGTTGTCTTTGCAAACACGCTGGGCGCGGCGATGGTGTGCAAGGAGAGGTTTTTTGTCTCAAAGAGCACACTGTCCGCGACATATCCGGCGGTGTTCTCATACTCCCAGTGCCCCGAGAACATGCAGTAGCGGTATCCTTCAAGCTCGCTCAAAAGCGCGGCGCCCGAATACGGCATGGCAATGGCTATCGGCCCGGAAAACGCCATGCCAAACGGCTCGAACAAGAGCACATCCCCCCTGTCCTCGGCCATGGCGGGCTGCCCCGCTTCAACCTTGGAAACCGTGATGGTGAGGGGAACATCCCCGGCGTTCACTGTGCCCGCCGGAACCGTCACGGTCAATCCCGCGAGGTCTCCGCTGCCTATGGAATAGAGGTTGTCAACATCAGGGTTGTTGATGACGCAGGTGAGCCGCGGCGTCGCGTACAAGCGGTGCAGCATGAAGCCCTGGGACAGGAACACCTTGCCGGATGAATCCGCCACCCGCACCCGGACCGCGGTTTTTCCAAAGCTCTGGTTATCGCCCAGCGGCCTAAGAATGAAAGCCCGCATGGAGTTGTCGGCATGGACAATTTCCGCCCTGCCGGCAAACGGGCTTTCCACCGTCACGGTGAACGGCGGCAGACCGCCCACAATGGCGCAGACAACATCCCTGGGCTGTCCGTTCACGTTAATCCCCGCCCCGCCGTTGGGCAGAATGCTCAACGGCTCTGGAGGCGCGCCGCCGGGAAGCTCATACGCGCCCATGTCAAAGGCCGCGCCCTGGGGCCGCCCAACCCCTGGCAAATCCACGTCCGGAGCCGCCGGGGGGAGCGTGGCGATCGCTATCGGCACAGCGTCCACCGCGGGCGATGTCCCCTGGAGCGTGAAGTCATAGGCCCCTGCAAACAAGGGATCATCCTGGATGTCGTTCACGCCCGGTGTCACATCCCCGTAATTCGAGGTTGCCGGAGCCGCCCCGTTTTCCGCCACGCAGTTGTAATCCAGGACAGGCGCCGGGGCATTCTCCCCCATCATAAAACCATTGCTTGTGTTAAACGCGATGATGTTGTAGCGCGCCACCAGCGGGGAGGCGTACACTTCAACGCCGTTGGTGTTGTAGGCAATCGTGCTGTTAAGAAGCACCACGTCCGCTGTCCGCGCCGCTCCAGGAGCGATATACACGCCGTTGCTGTTCCGCTGGGAGAGGCAGTTGACAATGGCGACCTCGCCCTGGCCCATGACCGCGATGCCCGGGCCGGTAAGATTGGCGACCTGGCAGCGTTCGATCCGCGCGCCCGCCACGTCCCCGTTAAGCACAATGCCCTGGGCGCCTGAATTCACGACCAGGCCCGAGATATGCACATTGGTTGCCCCGTTGATGGTAACCGCCGCGTTCGGGGCGGAACCCGTGATGTAGGCGTTGTGGCCGGCGATGGTCACTCCGGACTTGGCGGGGTTGAAAACCAACGGCCCGGCGTAGCTTCCTGGCGCTATCTCGATGGTGTCGCCCGGCTGGGCCGCTGTTATAGCGTCCTGAACCGTCGCGTACTGCGCCGGCACATACAGGGTCTGCGGCACCAGTTCCACCGTGAACGTTGCCTCAAGGGGCGCCGACTCATTGCCGTCCCCGTCCGCAACGGTCACTGAGTAGGTGTGGACCGAACCCGAGGCAAACGTGGGGGGTGTGTATGTGATATCCACACTCATTCCCAAGTTGTACGTAGTGATATCCAACGCGTTGTTGGCGATTCTCTGGCCGTCCAGCCAGAACTGCGCGCTGGCCGCGTCAATCCCCGGATTTTCGTCATGGAACTGCGTCCATATCTGCGTGTCCATGAACACGCCGGCGGCGCCATCACCCGGGTGATGGTCCAACAAAACCGGGGGATTCATGTCATGGAACTCGTAGGCCCCGATGTCATACCCCAGGTTTTGCGGACGCTGTCTGCCCTCGTTGTCAATCAGAGGCGGACTCGGGTAGCCCTCCGCCGTGTCAATGGCGGGGGATGCCGCTGTCAAATGGTAGTTGTTGGCCCCGGTGTCCGCCAGCAAGGGATTGACCTCCCGGTCATTGACCCCGGGGGCGAGGCCAAGGAAGTTGGCCGTCCCATGCCCATATACAATGTTGTAATCCTCGTCCATCCCAAGGCCGCCGTTCTCGAACCGGAGGCCGTATGCCCCGTTTTGATACAAAATATTGTGGTAAATGAGCGCGTAGATGTCTCCGTCCACCAGCACGCCGACATTGGAGTTGTTGGCAAGGGTGTTGTTGATAAGCTGCGCTGAGACCTGGATGGCGTCAAGCCCGGGATCGCTCACCCGGACACCGCCCTGGCCGTTGCCGTACAGCACGTTGTTTATAAGAAGAACACCGCCCTCGGCGTTCCCGTTCACCCCATACCCGGAATTGCCGTAAATCCGGCATTCCGTGATTTCAAGCGAGTGGACATGGTTGGTCACCAGCACACCGTCCGAGCCGCCGGTAATGGCGAAGCCCTGGACAAGGGCGTTGTGCGCCTGGTCCACGGTTATTCCCGGAATACCGGCCACGCTGTGAATCACCGGTTTGTTCACCAAATCCAGCGCCACCAGCATGACACCTGAATGCCGCGCGTCCAGGATAAGAGCGCCCGCATAGTTGCCCGGCGCCACCGCCACGGTGTCGCCGCCCGCCGCGGCGTCCAAGCCCGCCTGGATGTTGGCGTAATCCGCTGGCACGTTGAGGGTTATGGGATCACGCACACGGAAGCTCCAGGAAGGCGCATTGAAGACGTTGTCCACATTGTCCGCAACGCTCAGCGAAACCGTGACCCAGGCTCCGGCATAGTACGGCAGGGCCGGGTCAAACCGCACATCCACATAGGGATGCGCCACAGTGATGGTCAAAGTTGCCGGGTCTGTCACCTGAACGCCGTTTACGCGCAACGCAAGGGTATCAACATTCACCCCGCTTCCGGTGTCTGCCAGCCGGAACTGGATGGGCGTCCGGGGGTTGACATTTTCCACCTGGTCCCCTGGGGAGACAGTCACCAGCGTGGGCGGCTCCGCGTCGCTCTTCGCCGCCGTCCAATCGGTCGCGGCAAAGCCCCATCCGCCGGACGGCTCGTCCACAGAGTGGAAGGCGAGCACCCGGTATTCGATCACAGGAGGCGGCGCCGCTCCAAAGGTGTCCGGAGGCAGCTCGGAGGTATAGGTCGAAACCGGGACATCAGGAAGGAAGAACGCCCTCGCCACCCTTTCCGGATGGGCGGGATCCCTTGCCTCCACCCGGTACACCGAGGCCCCTGCCACATCGTCCCAGGATATCTCAAAGGGCCACCCTTCCACGTGGTTCGCTGTCAGCGCGCCGGACGGGAACACCCACACCGGGTGCAAATAAGTCACCTGATGGCCCGCCGAGTCCTCCGTCGTGACAGTCAGCATACAGGCCCCCTCCGCTGTCTCGTCCGGATAGCTTTCCAAATTCAGTTCAATCCCCCAGCCCAGACCGCCGGCTGTCGAGAAGAATCCGGAATATCCGCCGAATTCCGCCATAACATTCAGACCGCCGTTCCCTGTCCCGACATCCACAGCGTTTCTGTCGTTCACCAGGACTGTGGCGTCAAGCGTTAGAACACCGTCAGCGTTCCTGCTGACCGCGGGATACTGGGGCAGTCTGTCCACCACGCTCCAGAGCATGGGCGCGGAGTTGCCATGGGTGGCGGTGAAGCGGAAGGGAATCTCCAAAGGCACTCCCGGGGCCGCTCCCTGGACCGGCTGGCCCAGAAGGTCTGTCACGCTGTTGGTAATGCAGACCTTGTAGATTTTGCCGTAATCAAAGGGAATGAACCCGCGGGCGGGAGACGGATAGAGCCGGATTCCCTGGGACGCCTTGTAATATTCCACGTCAAAGGCCCCGGCGAGAACATTTCCTCCCTGGTCTTTCACGTAAATGTTCGCCGAAGTCACCGTTGCGGGGTCAAGCTCCTTAAGGCAATAGAGCACCAGGGAATTGCTCCACGGGTCCGCGTCCTCCGCGCTCCCGGGAAGCGGCGCCACCATAGGCGCGGGCTCCGCGCCGGAGCCTGTCCGGAAGTCCCAGGTCACGGGAGTGCCCATGGGGTTTCCTGAGAGATCCTGGATGGAGCCTGAAAGCGTCACCCTGTACCAGGTCGTCGGCAGAAGGGGCGCCGCGGGCCGCACATGCACCATGCTCCCCGCCCATTCCACGGCATGGGGCACGTTGGCCGCCACGCTTCCGGAAATATCTGTTATCTGCTGGAAGGCGACCAAAGAGGGTGCCTGGGGCGGCACGCATTCGGAAAGCTGGGCCGCGATGAACGGCGAGCCAGGACCGCGCCGGGAAACCAAAGGCGCGTCGGTCTGCCCGTAGTGCGGCGTATGCGCCATTTCCTTCGGAGGCACGATGTCGCCCGGCGCGGGCCGGGTCATAAAGGTCCACCTGGTGGTCCCCGGGTCATATAAGATCCTCTGGCCGCTCCAGGCCCAGCCGCTTACATACACGGTGTAGGCTGTGCCCGGCAGGAAATCCTCCCACGGATCAAAGGTGAGCGACAGATTGTCCGGTGTCCAGGCCACATCCCCCCCGGCAATGCCCCGGTCCGTGTCCGCCACCGCGTTGCCCCAGCAATCGTAAATAGCAAGCCGCAGGGTGTCCGGATTCATGGGCCGCGTAAAGCCTATCTCCACGGTTGCATCTGGATAAACTCCTGTAACTCCCTGCGCGGGCGCTTGCCAGTCCACCTCGGGATGGACCCCGGCAGGCTCAAACACCACGGACTCCATCACCACCGCCGTAGTCTCGCGCCGCGTGGCATCATCCACCTTCCAATCCACCTCGTTGGCCGGGGTGATTTCCACCGTGCCCACAAGCGGATCGGTAACAAACAGGGATCCCGTGTTCGCCCAGGCGTTTGCAAGGGCCGACGGCGCGCTCACAGCCCGCGCCGAGCAGCGCGGCTTGTGGTACACAGTGCTGATATTGTTCTGCACCCAGACCGTGAGTTTTTTCTTGTAGAAATAGGTCTTCCCGACAACAGGCTTTTCAATGGTCCGGGTGAAAGCCCGGTCGTTGAGGGTCAAATCCTCGTTGTCAACCGTGGTCTCGCCGTTCACCGGATCTTCCATCAGCCCGGAATCCGGCGCGAACCCGGACTGGGTGATTCCTGTCTGGCCGGTGTGGATGTCAAGATACAACACATCCACCAAAGGATCATGCACCACCGCCTCAACGGTCACCCATTGGTCAAATGCGGCGGCGCTGTTGTCCACGTCCACGGTGCGGGTGAGGCTTACGGGAGAACCCGCCGATATTGTCTGTGAGTCCGCGGCGCCCAGAACAATCCCGCCGCGCATATCCTGGGAATGGAAGTCCGGAAGCCCATACCAGGCGTAATACGGGGCCGGGGTATTGATGGCCGACGCCGCGTCCGGCAGGAGAAACTCATCATCGTCCCATCCGTTCCATTGCGCTTTCAGCGCGACATTCTCCACGGCCCTGCCTGGTGTGTAGGACACATAGGGAGAGAGCATCATGACGGTTTTTTCAGGGTCCATCCTCACAATGAGCTGGTTTTCCTCGTGGAGCGTGTAGCCCGCAAAGTCCGCCGGGACCAGCACATCCTTGCCCACGCTGTGAAGGAGGCGCTCGGTGTTGATGTCAAAATTCAGGGGGTCTTTGTACAAGAGATATAAATTGTCCACCTGGCCGTTCACCCCGGACACCGCCGTGTATTCCCGCGTGGAGACATCGGCGAGCTGCGGCAGGTTTGGATGCCAGGCGGTGAAGGTGTAAATAACGCCGCCCGGGGAGGCCGGAAGATTATACAGGGTGTAATCGCCGTTGGCGTCGGAGGTTGCGTAGGCCGCAAGCTCCCCGCCAGGGCCGGTGACAAGGACTGTGGCGCCGGCCGCGGGGGTTTGGTTGTCGGTGACAACCCTGCCCTGGACCACAGGGCTGTTGTCGGGTCCAAGCCAGAACGTGGCGCCGGAAACCGCGGGCGGCAACACAGCCGCCACATCCTTTTGCGCCCCTAAAACCACACCGGACCCGTTGCCGTTCGCGTCATGTCTCTCCCACACCACAGCCAGCGTGTTGGGCCCCGGAGGCAGCGGTCCAAAGTTGAATGGAGAGCCAAGGGCCGGCACATAACAAGAGTTGATGACACCCAGACGCGCGAAATTCCAAATCTCCATGGGAGTGACCAAGTACGCTTCAGGCACCGCCAAAAGCCTCAAGGTTCCCGGCGCGCCATGGCTGCTCCACGCGCCCTCCACCACGGTCACATCCAGGCTTCCGCCCGTTGCCTGGTCAAAAACCACCATGTCCGGCGCGGCAATGGTGTTTCCGTAGCCCGCGTCGTAAGAATCCACCGTGATGGCAACAGGGCTTGCCGCCATGGGCATCGCGGACGCGGACTCGAACTCCTCAAGGAAAATCAAATGGCCGCCCGCCGGGAGAAGCAGCTCGTAGGTTCCCCCGCACACATCCGCCTCGGAGCTGAAATCCAGACCTCCCGCCCATACCGACCCGATGCTCACCGGCGTGTTGTCCGGATGCTTCACAGCGCCCTGGACCCGGGCGCCATAGAGCATGGTCAAATCATTATCAAGAACCATCCATCCGCCAGGGCCGGGCGTAACAAGCCCGATGGGCGCGCCGGGCACAAGGTTGTCATCCGCCGGTCTTTGGGTGGACAGCTCAACGTATCCGGCAGGCACATAGCACAGGGTGAACCAGCCCATGGTGTCGGAAACCGCGGTCGCCTCGACCAGTCCGCCCGCGGCCTCCGCCTCCACAGTGATTCCGTCGAGTGGAGTCCCGTACGCGTCCATGACCCGGCCGACGATGCACACGCCTTCCTGCATCTCGAAGTTAACGCCTGCCATGTCGCCCGCAACGCTTATGACAGCGGATTTGTCAGCGAGGTTCCAGTCCCGCTTCTGAACATGCGCCTCGCCCTGGCCGGGCGGGGCATTGGTGAGTGTGTAATTGCCCCACGCGTCCGTGACGGTGAAGCCAACAGGCCCTGTTTCCAGGGAATCATACCAAACCACGGCATTCTCCGCCGGACCGCCATACGCCTCAACCCTGCCCTGGATAATGGAGCCGTCTCCTTCCAGCGCAAAGTCCACAGGGGTTCCCCCCTCTGTCGCCCCACGGGTGTGGACCCACGGGGCGAACGGAACGGCGAAACGGCCGGAGTCCCAGGGCGGCAAAGCCTGGACCCGGTAGCACCCTGGCAGCACATCCAGGGTGTAGGAGCCGTCCGGTCCGCTCGACGCGCGCCCGGTCCAGTCCACGGATTCGCCTTTTGCTGTGACAGCCGTGCCCATGACCGGCTGGCCGTCCGCCTGCTTTTCAACCATGCCGTGAATCTGATGGGTAAGGCCCGCCTCCTCCGCGATTTGCTCCCGGGTGAGCGCGCCCGCAAAGATTTTCACTTCGTCCAGGGCGCCCTTATAGTATTCCGCGCCGTATCCCACCGTCACCGGCGAGGCGCCCTTGTGGATCGGCCCGGCGAACGGCACAGGCCCGGCCGCCGGCATGCCGTTGAGATACAAGAACATGTCCGCGCCGTCCCAAACGCCCGCCACGTGGACCCACTCGCCCGCGTTCAAGACCTCCGGCGAGGCCACATAGACCTCGCCCAGGCCGAAGCCGTCCCCCGAGCCGTCCGAGGAAAGGGTGAACTTGATTTCCCCTCCGTATTGAACCAACGCGTAGCTGTACCCGTCTTGGTCCATCATCTTGCCAACAAGGGTCCGGAATCCGCCTATGCTGTCCGTGTCATCCGGGCGGATCCACGCCATGAGGGTGATGGGGCCTTCAATGTCCAACGATCCGCTGTCATTGGTCAGGGACTCCGCAACCCCGTCAAAATAGGCGGAGCCATTCAAGCGGCTCACATCCAGGACGCCTGTCACATCCGTTAGCACCGCATCGTTTGAAAAGACGGAGTTGTCCGGCTCAAAGCTCCCGACACCCGAATTGTAGTCGTACCACAAACGCAGTTCCGCAGGCTGGTTGAGCAGGAAAAAGTCTTTGTTGAATAAAAGATTGACCATTCCCCCGGGCACGGTGGAATCCTCGGCCAGCGCGAAATACTGATGC
The DNA here is from genome assembly GCA_020057225.1 of Desulfobacterales bacterium. Classification (GTDB taxonomy): domain Bacteria; phylum Desulfobacterota; class Desulfobacteria; order Desulfobacterales; family Desulfatibacillaceae; genus JAGVGH01. Next base: position 9,105 of record JAGVGH010000085.1, read on the forward strand.
GTTGTGCTTATTCCGGACGCGGCGAATTCCTGCAGCAGGCCTGATTCGGGTTTATAAACAAGCCTGTTTGCGTTGGTTGGTGTTACAAGGGCGGTGCCGTCATCGCTCACAAACTGGACCGCCAGGAAGGGTCCCCCGGCACCTGTGGAATGGAAGGCAATGGCGTACCGCGTCAGGAAGGGATCATACAGAACCTGGGGAATACCCTGGTTCTCCGGGGCGTCACTAATGACAAAGTTGTCCGTGACCGGATGGGTCTCGGCAAAGCCTTCAGGGTTGACAAACTGCCCGTAAATATTGCCGCCCGCGCCCCGGTCACTGGCCCAGGCCACCAGGAAATCCGTCCCGCAGCCCACTGAAAGCCCGCTCTTGGCGCTCCCTTCGCTGGAAATCACGAAATTGTCCTGGGTGGAGCTTCCAAACGGGTTCCCGTCGCCGTCCAGCACCTGCCCATAGATGTACGTGTTGGTTTGCCCGTCCCGGTTGTCTAAAAACGCTACCAGATATTTGCCCGTGTCGGCATTCCACCCCACCGCGGGCGCGTAATGGTTGGAAGGGCCGTTTGCCACCGGAATGTTGACAAGCTGGGTGGTGGAATACAGCGACCCGTCGGATTCGACCATTTGGCCGTAAATTTTGCTGTAGGCAGGGTCCCGGTTGTCCTGCCACACCGCGAGAAAACGTCCGGTGTCGCTGGAAACCGCCAGGGCCGGCGCCTCCTGGTTGTAGAGCGCCTCGGAGACCGGGAAGTTGTCCAGGCCCGCCGCGCCGGAGCGGAGGATGGGACTCCCGTTGATATCCACCCGCTGGGCAAAAATGTCTGTCCCCGCGTTGTTTGTCCCTGTATCGTTTCGCAGATCCGGCCATACAACAAGGTAAGATCCGCCATTTAAAGGCGAAAACGCCACCCTGGGAGACATGGGCTGGGGAGGATTGGCGTTTGCGTCTGTAAGCTCCACTTCCGGACCCATGGGCGCGCCGTCGGCGCCGTAGAGACGCCCCAGCACGTGGACAGAATTGTCATAGATGTCCACTGCCATGTACACGGAGAAAAACCCGCCGCTTGGCGTGTATTGGGCAACGCCGGGGAAATACCGGTAATAACCGGGAGGCGGCGGGCCGTTGTGGCAGGAGGCCCAGCGGACCATCCAGTCCACATCCGGGTTCGCGGGCGCGCCTGTGGCCTCCTTGTCAAAGGAGATGAAAAACCCGTCCGCGCCTGCCGCCACTGCCACCTGGCTTTCCGGGTCCGTGGACATGGTTACAGGGAAATTGACACTGCTGGTGGTGGTAAGAAGCGCGGCCTCCGCGGACACAAGCTGGGCGTAGATGTCCGCCTCCATATCCCGGGCGTCCGTCCAGGCCGCCAAAAACTCCCCGCACTGTTCATTCCAATCCGCCTTTGGATTGTACTGCCCCCCGGCGGCGTTGCTGATGACAAAGTTGACATTGGACGCCGGTCCGATGAGCGCGCCCCAGGAGTCCATGGTCTGGCCAAAGATGTCGGCCTCCCCGTCCCTGTTGTCGGTCCACGCCGCCAAAAGAACCGTTTCCGGCACCCCTTTGTTGACCGCAAGAACTGGCCCGGTCTGGTTCCCCGCCGCGTTGGAAATCACAAAGTTGACGTTGGTTGGCAGGTTCCAAATATTTCCTTCCATATTCACGAACTGGCCCCACACGTCATAGACACCGGGGTCCGCCTCGTGGGTAAACGCGACAAGGTAGTTCAGCATCACCTCGTCCCAAATCACCGAGGGCTGGCTCTGGTTGCCCGGCTTGTCGCTCACAGGGACGTTCGCGCCCACGGCGCTTGAATAGGGCGTGCCGTCCGCCTGAATGATCTGGCCGTAGATGTCGCCCTCTCCGTTCCGGTTGTCCTCAAACACCGCAAGCATCCATCCAAACCCGCCCCGGACGATATCCGGGCTGGTCTGGTCGCCGGGCGCGTTGCTGACCGGGAAGTTTTCCATGCCGGGCATTCCGTACGGACCGGGCTTGATGAGCCCTCCCTGGGCGTTCACAAGCTGGCCGTAAATGTCCGCTCCGGTTGTAGCCTGGTTCCGGTGGTCTTCCCAGACCACGAGAAAGCTCTCGGGATTGCCGGCCGCATACACCGTCCTGGGGCAGGCCACGGCAGAGTCCGGGTGGGACTCGGAAATCTGAAACTCCGCCCCCAGGGGCGCGCCGTTTTTGTCCGTAAACCGGCCAAAAACAGCCCAGGAATAGGTCCCAGGCTCATAGGCAAGATACACTGCCAGATACTGGTCATTGTTGGGGTTCCAGGCCGCGTCGGAGTCCTTGCGCTGTATGGGAGGCGGCGGGTCCGGTTCATAAAGCACATGCTGCACGGACGGTGAAAGTCCGGTCTGGCCCGTGGCGTTGTCCTGCCAGTTGATGTAGAACCGCCCTGCCCCGAAAACCGCGGAAGGCCTGGTTTCCACCCCCGCCCCGGCGATCAGGTGGTTCTCACCGGATGCTGTGGTGTAGAGCGTGGCGTCGGCGCCCACAAGCTGGGAATAGATGTTTTCGACCCCGTTGTCGCGGTAGTCCATCCATACCGCAAGAAAACGGCTGTTGGCGGGGTCAAGGACAAGTTCCACCGAATACTGGTTGTTGAACGCGTTGCTGATGACAAAGTTGTCGCTGATTCCCGAGAAATACGGGGCACCCTCCGGGGAGATGATTTGTCCGTAGATGTTGGTTTCCGACCCGGCGCGCCAGTCCTCCCACGCCACAAGGAATTTGAGGGACGTGAAATCGTAGGCCACGGAAGGTTCATACTGGGCGGCGGCGTTGTCGCAAATGGTAAAGTTCTCTCCCGCGGGGGAGGCGTACAGGCTGCCGTCCGGGGAGACGAGGGCGCCCAGAATATCTGAGGATGCCTGATTGGTTTCCGCCTCGTACACCACCAGGAAGCGCTGGGCGGCAGGGGCAAAGGCGGTATCGGCCGGGCCGGCGTCCATGCCGGTCATGGCGTTGCCGATAAAGATGTTCTCGAGGGCGGTTGTGGAGTAGAGAACGCCGTCGGCCCCGGCGAGCTGGCCGTAAATCTCGTTGGCGTCGGAGGAGCGGTTGTCGGTCCAGCAGAAGAGAAAGCGGTTGTTGATGTCGTCCCATGCCGCGGACGGGCTGTGCTGGTTGTAGCCGGCCAGGGTGAGCGGGAAATTCGCGATCCCCGCGTCGCCGGAGGAGTTGATGGGAGCGCCCGCCGCGTTCACCCTTTGGGCGTAGATGTCCTGTCCGCTTGTCATGTTGTTGCGCTGGTCCACCCAGGCCACCATATAGACGGCGGAGGTCTGGGAAAAGACGACAGCCGGGGCGTAGCCTGTGAGCGGCATAGCGGCCATATCTGACAGGGTGACCGGGGGGCCTATGGGCTGGGCGGTCTGGTCGCGCAACTGGGCCTCGACCCAGACCGCGCTCCCCGACTCGCGGACATAGACTTCGAGGGTGCGTTGCCCGACCGGGTCAAAAGCCACGGCGGGGCTGAACGCGCCATCAACGGCCATGGCCTGAACAGGCAAAAGGCAAAGGCATGCCAGGACGGCTGCGGCGCAAACGGCCAGAGCAAACGGGACTCGCGGTTTCATGGCGGCTCCTCTGTGCGTGCCCGGTTACCGGGCTGCAAGACCAATGGCGCGCGGCACCCCTTTCGAGACCCGCGCGCCGGAGAGACCCGCGCGCGACACGCGCGGAACTTTTTTTCTGTGTGATACCAAAATGCGGTCCACTCCGTAACGCCTGCTGAAAGCGCCCGCTCAATCTCCCTCTCCCTGCGGGAGAGGGCCGGGGTGAGGGCATACCTTGTCTGATTGCACCTTGGTATGAGTTTGGCCTATGCGCAGAAAACGTCTTTCCATCTTTTCCCGCATGCCGGCCATGGGTGCCAAATCCAGGGCCAGCATGTTAGGACAACTCAGGCCGACAGACACCAACGCTAACGAAACAAGGGATGTTCCGCTCCAAAGGAGCGCGGCCCGGGGATTAGGTCCGCAAAAACGCCGCCCCGCAAGGGGCGAGGGGTTGTAGCCTGGGGCTTTAGCCCCTGGCTTGCGGTTAAAAGGATGAGGTAATTGCGAAACTCTAAGAAACGGCACATTCGAGGCAGGCCGGGTGGTTCCGCCCGAAGGGCAGGTTCACCCAACAGATATGAATCATTTAGAAATGTTGGGTACACACGGGCCTTGCGGCCCGGAACCACCCAACCTGCGCCTCATTTTGCAATTACCCCGGATACTTAGTGCTTATCCCTAAATACTGCCGAGGAGGATTTTAGGGGCGCTTTTTCATCGCGGGCGCACGCCGTGCGCCCCTACGGTTATGTGACGGCCGTTATCGCTTACCACTGGGCGCTCCGAGGGCTCGGGTTCCATTGCCGTAGGGGCGCACGGCGTGCGCCCGAACAGGGGAATCCCTTGCAATAAGATTATTTATGGATAAGCTCTTATCCTGTTTCTTCACTCGTTTCCCGGGCCTGAAGGCCCAGGCTACGGCCTTTCGCCCCTTGCGGGGCGGCGCCGAATCAGGAACAGGCATCCGGCCTCGCCCCCTCGGGGCGGGAACCCGCGAAGGTTCCGCCGGAGAGTTTGAAAACGCCCTGGATTTTCCAGCGCGGAGAGCGCGTTCCCAGGAGGGAAACGCCCTTCACTACAGACTCCGTGTTGCCCTTTTTTCAATCACCGCCAGCGGGAGCGCCCGGCTTTGCCGGGCAGGGCATGGTCCCTCCCCTAGCGGTTCCTAAAACCCGGCGGCCCGGGCAGCGTGCCAAGTGTCGTGCTGCTCGTTGTCGTCGTAGGGGTGGTTGTCGTGGTTGTGCTGGTCGTGGTCGTTGTTGTCGGGATGGTCGTCGTTGTCGTTGTGCTGGTTGTTGTCGGCAGCGTCGTGCTCGTTGTGGTGCTTGTGGTCGTCGTGGTCGGCAAAGTCGTTGTTGTCGTCGGCGCCGTTGTCGTTGTCGTGGGATGTGTTGTCGTTGTCGTCGGATGCGTGGTGGTCGTGCTCGGCTCCGTGGTGGTCGTGCTCGGCTCCGTGGTGGTGGGCCGGGTCGTTGTCGTCGGCTCTGTTGTCGTGGTCGTGGTCGTGGTCGTGGTGGTGGTGGTTGTCGGCGCCGTGGTGGTGCTGGTGGGCGCCGTGGTGGTCGCGCCTGTCGAGGTCGGCGCGGTGGTGGTCGCCTCGGTGCTGCTGGCCTCGGTCGAGCTCGCCTCGGTGCTGCTGGACTCGGTGGAAGTCGCCTCGGTCGAGGTCGCGGTGGTGCTTTCAATGACCGTGAACCCGCCGCCGGAGGTGAACTCCGCAAGCTCCTCCTCGGTCATGAGCACCGGCTTGTCCGGCATCTGCCCCGCCTGGATCCGGGTTTTCAAACCCTCGTTCAAAACCAGATACTGGCTGGGGTCGAGCAGGCTTTGCACCTGCACCTGGGAATCGTAGCACGCCACCACGGTGATGGTGTTGTTTTGCACCCACACCATGAACACTGTGCTCCGCACCCCGCAGATAGCGGTGGGCGTCTTGATATCAAAGCTCTTTTTCTTGAATCCCGCCAAAGTATTGGCAAACACCCGCACCTTGCCTGAAAGCATGGAGAAAAAAGCGCGGCGCTCCTGCTTTTCAGGCTCGAAGGAGTATTCGGAGAGGTCCAGGTGGGAGCTTTCATCCACGCTCACCACGGAGTTGTCCGAGAGGCGGATGCGGACCCGGGCCCCGGCCTGGGTCTTCACAACATCCTTCACGAGCAGGGGAAGGCCCACGCTCACCCGGATTTCCGTGCCGGCCCGGACAACAACCGCAGTCCCCTGGACCTTGGTGACACGGCCAATGGCGTCTGCGGCCCGGGCCTCTCCTGTCAGGAGGGCCATGGCCAGGACTATCACTATCGCGCCGGTTGCCTTGACTACGGTGGGTTTCATCATCTGGACGCCCTTTGCGCTTTCCGCCGGTTGGTTGCCCTGCCGTCTAAAAGGCCACGTTGACAAACAGGGTGTAGATGTTGCGTTGAAAGTTGTACAGGTCCAGCATCTGGTTCCCGGAGGGAACCAGCCAGTTGCTGTCGTTGTAGGAATGGCTGTAAGTCCCCATAAGCTGGACCATGTCGTTCAGCCCCGCGGTCACCGCCGCCGTAAAGTTCTGTCCCTTGTCCCGCCGGGACTTGTGGGCCGCTGCCGGGGTGTTGTCCCCGTACAGCATCCAGAGGTAGGCATAACTCAAGTCACCCCGGAGTTTCCACCAAATTGGAAAGTTGACCCCCAACTGGGTTTGATGGAAATGGTAGTCGGAATTGTCCGCCTCGGAGTTTTCCACCAGGAAGTTGTAGGTGCCCCGGACCGCCACGCTGGTTTTCGGCACGGTGCAGCTCTGGGTTACACCCGCCTGGAACGCCTTGGCCTCGGGGGTGTTGTCCCGGTAGTCTTTATAAAGATACAGGGTCTGAAGGTCGGTCCTCAGCCCGTAGGGTTCTTCCACGCCCAGGTTGGCGGAAACCTGGTGCAGGGCCAGCTTGTCGGTGGTGCTCGAAAAATCCAGATACCAGCCATGGTCGTGGATGTCGCGGCTGGCGCCGCCCGTGTAGTAGTAGATGAAGTCGTAGCCCGCGCGCGCGTGGAGGCGGCCTCTGTGGTACTCGCCAAAGACAAAGGGGGAATGGGACATGACGTTGCCCTGTACCAGATCCTCATACGCGATATGGTACAGGGTGTAACCAAGGCCGATCCGCTTGTCCTTCTGGTTGAGGAGCCGGTAGCCTGTGGAAACGGAAAGGGTCTGGAACGTATCCTCCTTGTTCGGGTAGAGCGCGTTCCCCGGGGGATCCAAGGGCTTGTTCACCACGTTGTCATCGTACCCCTGGGCGAGTTGCCCGTAGGCAAACCAAGGCTTCCGGTTCCACCGGGTCCGGGCCACCGCCTCCAAAGACTTCTCCGCGGCCTTGGCCACTTCCGGATAGTTGCTGCCCGCCATGGTCCGGACCTGCTCAAACCGCTTTTCCGACTCGTCGAAATTCTCCTCTTCCAGATACAAAATCCCAAGAATCTGGTCCACCGTTATGGCCAACTCCGGATTGAGGGCCTTTGCGCGCTGCAAGCGCTCCTCGGCCCCGCGGAGGTTCCCGGCGCTTTTCCACGCAACGCCCGCCTCCAGGTGCGCCCGCGCGTCCTTTGGGTCCAGGACGATGGCGCGCTCCAGCGTGGCCGCCGCCTTTTCATGTTGACTTCGGCGGGAATAAATTGCAGCACTGTCAAAAAACGCCTTGTGGTAGCCCTTGGGGTTCTTGGCCGTCAGGTTCTCGTAAATTTCCAGGGCGAGATCGTCCCGTCCCATTTTCTGATATACCAGGGCAAGATGGTAGCGGAAATCCAGGTTGGCCGGGTCGAGCTGCGCCGCCTTCTGAATGAGGATGTGCGCCTCCCCGGTGTTTCCCTTCTCCAGGGCGTCCACGCCGTCCACAAAAATATCCATGGCGTCGTCCCCGGCCGGGAGGCCCGGCGCCGGGAACACCGCAAGCGCAAAGAGAACAAACAGGACAGCCGCCGGCCTCACGTGCTTGGCGTTCATTGGCATAACGTCCTTGCGGGCAGGGTGTGAATGGAAAGGAAATGGTTTACACGCATGGGTAAATGTTATCTTCCTCCATTTTTAAATGTCCTTCAAACGCCTGTCAAGGTTTTTCCCTGTGTCGGGCCGCACACGCACGGAAAGACCAATTTCAACATTTCCTTTCTGTTAGCGGACGCGGCCCTGCTTGCCGTCATGGCCGCCTTTCTTTTCGAAACCTTCAAACCCTCCTGGCTCTTTCTGCCCACAGTGTCCGCGGGCGGCGACACAGCCTCCCACTACTACACAGCCCACTTCCTGGCGGAACAGCTCCTGCCCAGGGGACGCATTTCCGGCTGGTGCCCGGGCAACTACGCCGGATTTCCCATGCTCCAGTACTACTTTCCAGGGCCTTTTCTTCTCATGGCCGCCCTCTCCCTTTGCGTCCCCCTTGCCGTGGCCTTCAAGCTCGTGACCACCCTGGCTGTCTTCCTGCTTCCTCCCGCAGCGTATCTCTTCTTCAAGGCCCTCCGCCAACCCTTCCCGGCGCCTGTCCTGGCCGCCGCCTTTTCCCTCGCCTTTCTCTTCTCCGAGGGCCAGACCATGTGGGGAGGCAACATCCCCTCCTCCCTGGCCGGAGAGTTCACCTACAGCTTCGGCATGGCTCTGGCCGTCGCCTGGTGCGGACTTGTGTACAGGGCTGTGGAAACCGGACGCCACATCCGCCTTGCGGCCCTTGGCCTTGCCCTCGTGGGATTCTTCCACGCCTACGCGCTCCTTTTCGCCGGGTTTTCAACTCTGGTTTTCCTGCTTATACCCGGCAAATTCCGCCAAAACGCCGCGGTCCTTGTTAAAATCCACGCCCTCGCCTTTCTCCTTCTGGGATTCTGGCTCATCCCCCTTGCGGCCTTTTTGCCCAACACCACCCGTTTCAGCATTCTCTGGATTTTCTTTTCCCTGGCCCAGGTTCAAAAGGAAGCCGCACCCCTCATCCTGCTGCCGCCCATGGCCCTCTTTGCCCTGGCCGTCCTCTTCCGCGCCGCCGGGCGGCGAATACCCCAGACCCTGCCACAGCCCCACGTTTATGTAGGCTTTCTCGCCCTCACCGGGCTCCTTCTCTACTTCGCCGGATACCGCGCCCATGTGGTGGATGTGCGCTTTCTGCCTTTCCTCCAGATTTTTCTTGTCATCGGCGGCGCCCTGGCCGTGCTCCCCCTTGCCGGTCTTGCCCGCTCCCGGCAAGGCGCCGCGGCCCTCGTCTTCCTCGCGTTCGCCCTCACCGCCGGAACCCTTGTCTGGTGCGACTCACGGGTCGCCTTTATTGACAAATGGGCGCGATCGAACCTCTTAGGCTTTGAGACCAAACCCCTGTGGCCGGAGTTCAAGGCGGTGTGCGAACACCTCAAGGCAGGGCCGCAAGACCCCAGGGCGGTGTACGAGCACTCCATGGTCCACAGCCAGGCCGGAAGCGTCCGGGCCTTTGAAAACCTCCCCTTTTTCTCGGGAAGGGGAACCCTCGAAGGCGTCTATATCCAGGCCAGCCCCACGGCGCCTTTTGTGTTCTACCTACAGTCGGAAATCTCGAAACAGGCCTCGACCCCGATTCCGGACTTCTGCTACAGCCGGTTCCGGCCGGAGCGCGCGGCGGAGCATCTGGCGCTCTTCAACGCGGACCGCGTGGTCGCCGCGGCCCCGGAAACCCGGGACGCCCTTCTGGCCCTGTCCCAATACTTCCGGGAATTTACAGCGGGGCCTTACACCGTGTTCCGCGTTTTAGGCGTTCCGGGCCGTGTCGCGGAGCCGTTGAAAAACCGCCCCGTCCTTTTACCGGAAAAAGACTGGCGGCATACAGCCTACCGGTGGTTCCGTTTGGGTGACCTTTCCCTTGTGCCCGTGTTTGTGGACAATCCCGGGGAAACGGAGCGGGCAGCGTTTGACACCCGCGCGGCTGACGGCGGAGGGGACATTCTTGCGCTTGCCCCCCGGCCCTTGCCTGAGACGGACACAGGCGGCATGACAGAGCGGGTGACAGAGGAGGAGATTCTCCTTGAAAACGCTCCGGTGGGAAGCCCCGTGCTTGTGAAGACCGCGTTTCACCCGGGATGGCGCGCCGAGGGCGCTCCCAAAATTTACCTTGCGGGGCCGGGATTCATGCTGGTGGTGCCGGACAGGCCGACGGTCCGTCTGGTTTATGGGAAAACCCGCGCCCACACTGTGGGTTTTGCCCTTACCCTTGCGGGGCTTCTTCTGTGCGCGCTGCCCCTGGCCGCTTCCCGGGCGCCCGCGCTCCAGGCGGCGGGAGTGTTTTTAGATAGGTGGCTTTGGACAGCCGCCGCCCTTGTTCTGATCCTGACGTTTTTGGGAGGGGCTGTGTTTTTAGGCATAGGCGCCCCGGAGTTTCCGGCCACGCCCTTTAACAAGGCCATTGCCCTCTTTCGGGAAAAAGACTATTCTCGGGCTGAAACAGCTTTTCGGGACGTTCTCGCGCGGCACCCCCAAAGCCTTGTGGCCGGGGAAGCCGCGTACCATCTGGCCATGTGCCATTTCCTGAGAAAAGACTGGGACAAAGCCATTGCGGCCCTGGACTACTGCCTCAAGGAATTCCCGGACGCAAGCCGCAGGGCGGAGGTGCTCTACCACAAGGGACTGTGCCTGCGGGACTCGGGAAGACGCGAAGCCGCCGCCCGGGTGTTCGAGGCTGTCCGGCGGGAGCATCCGGCGGAGGTCTGGAGCAAATTCGCGGGAGAGAGGCTGGGGGAGATGGGGAAAAACACGTGACCGCCGACCATCAAACCCAAAGGCCCGCGTGGGAACCGGTGACCGACCTTCCGGACAACTGGAGGGAATGGGCTTCCGAAGAGGTTCACATTCTCGCCTCGGCCTGGCTCAAACACAAAATCCTCATTGCAGGCTCCCCGGAGCTTGAAAAATTCAACGCCCGGCTCAGGCGCCAGTGGGCCATCGAAACCGGGGCCATCGAGGGTCTTTACAAGATTGACCGGGGCATAACCCTTCTGCTCATGGAACGCGGAATCCACGCGAGCCTTGTTCCGCACGGAAGCGTGGACAAACCCGTTGAAAGCGTGATGCCCCTGATTCAAGACCAGGAAAGCGCCCTGGAAGGACTTTTTGATTTTGTGGCGGGAAACCGTCCCCTTACCCCCTACTACATCAAAGAGCTGCATCAGCTTTTAACGCGCAGCCAGCCCGATGTTGTCTGCGTGAACGGCATGGGCAGGACTGTCAACATGCCGCTTGTGTCCGGAGACTGGAAAAAACTTCCCAACAATCCCTTAAGACCTGACGGCGGCCTCCATTTTTACTGCCCGCCCGAGCATACTCCCATGGAGATGGACCGCCTTGTCGCCATGCACCTTAACCATGTCGGAGCCAAAGTGCCGCCAGAGATCGAAGCCGCCTGGCTGCACCACAGGTTTACGCAAATCCACCCGTTCCAGGACGGAAACGGCAGGGTGGCGCGGGCGCTCGCCTCGCTGGTGTTTTTGCGCGCCGGGTGGTTTCCCCTGGTGGTGGTGAGCGACACCCACAGGAACGCGTACATCGCGGCGTTGGAAGAGGCCGACCAAGGAGACCTTTCCCGGCTTGTCCGCCTTTTCGCGCGCCTTGAAAAAACCGCTTTCATCCAGGCGCTGAGCCTCGCGGGAGAAGTGGAGATCGAACAAGAATCCTATACGGCCCTCCTCAAGGCCGTTAAATCACGGCTCTCGGGTCGTCTACCGCAAGAAAACGATGAAGCGCTCCACCATCATAAGGCGCTGGAAACAGCCAGGGACTTGGGCAGGATCATTCTTGAGAAGCTGGAGGCATGGGCAGAAAAACTCCAGGCGGTTTTCGACGAACTTCCCGAAAAGGCATCCGCAAAAGCCGAAGTTGGAACAGACATACAATCCTATTGGTATTACTCCCAGATAGTTCAGGTTGCGCGGCAGCTCGATTACTTCGCAAACACACGGAGATACCACGCATGGACCCGGCTGCAAATCCGCGAAAGGCGAAAGACATCTCTCGTCTTTTCCGTTCACTGCGTAGGAGTGACTTTTACTGGAATAATGGCTGTCTCTGCTTTCATGGAGCACCGGGACCTGTTTGCCGATTTTGGCGCCTCTGTTGAAGGCCCCATTCCGCTTTGCTCCGAGGTGTTTACTTTTACCTTCGCGGAAGCCCCCGCCAAGGTTCTGGCCCGGTTCGAGCCGTGGTTTAAAGAGGCAGTAACTAACGGAATAAGCCGCTGGCAACGGGAGCTTTGAAAAACCATCCGGCCGGGCAGCCCGGCACAACACAAAGGATCCCCGCCTGTTGAAAACCCGACCCCATGGCGCCACCGTGTTCGTCCCCGTGTACAACGAGGAGGAGCTTCTCGCAACCAACACGGCAAGGCTTCTCGGATTTCTCAAAACCCGGTTCGCCGGGGTTCCGTTCGAGTTTCTCATCGGGAGCAACGGCTCGACGGACAGGACCGTGGCGCTTGCCCGGGAGATTTCGGAAAAGGATCCGCGCGTCCGCGTGTTTCACTTGCCTGAAAAAGGCGTGGGCGCGGCGTTCCGGGAAGGGGTGCGGCAAGCGCGGTATGACAGGTTTTTAACGGTGGACATGGACCTCTCCATTGATTTGGAATTCCTGCCCCAGGCATACGCGCTGCTCGCCACCTGCGACATGGTGGTGGGGAGCAAGATAACCGGAGAGCAGAAGCGCCCGTTTTTGAGAAAATTCGTGAGCAACCTTTTTATCCGCCTCGCGCGGATTCTTTTGGGCATTGACCAGACCGATTATTCCATTGCCGCGAAAGCCTACCGGACAGACACGGTGGAGCGGCATCTTGGGCGCGTGGACGATTTGACGTTTTACGTGGTGCAGGTGGTCTATCACCTGACCCGGGAAGGGCGGAGCGTCGTGGAGGTTCCGGTGGACTGCCACGACATGCGGGAGAGCCGTTTCAACCTGGTCCACGAGGGGTTCTATAAATTCGGCAACCTGTTTCTTTTGTGGGCAAGGCAGGCCCAGGGCAGGGCGGGGAGGGAAAGATGAGCGGAACCTCCAGAACTTCCACACGTAAAAAAGCCCCCCGGCCCGCCACCTCCGGCATTACTCTCACCAGGGACGGCCCGGCCCCCCTACCCCAACCCATACTTCTTCATCTTCATCGAAAGCGTCTTCCGGTTAATCCCCAAAATTCCCGCCGCCTTTTGTATCCCGCCGTTCGTCTTCTGCAAAACGTGCTCGATGTACTCCTTCTCCAAATCCTTCAGGCTCACCATCTTGTCCGCAAAACTCTTGAAATCCGGAAGGTGCTGGCGGATGTACGAGGGCACATGCTCCGGCAAAATCACGTCCGCGTCCTCCAAAATCAGCACCCGCTCGATGCTGTTCTCCAGTTCCCGGACATTGCCCGGCCATTCATAGCCCTTAAACACATCAAGGGTTTCCGGCGCGATTGAAGGCGCCGCGCGCCCTACCTTGCGGCTGATGCGCGTTACAAAATGGGTGACCAGGGCCGGAATGTCCTCCCTGCGCTCCCGCAAGGGAGGCATGTGGACCGGGATGACATGGAGCCGGTAGAAAAGGTCTTCCCGGAACCGGTTCTGGGCGACGGCCACCCGGAGATCCCGGTTGCTCGCCACCAGAACCCGGATATCCACCTTGATGCGCGCGTTGCCGCCCACCTGGGAAAACTCCCGCTCCTGGATCACCCGCAACAGCTTGGCCTGGATGTCCATGGAGAGGTTGGAAATCTCGTCAAAAAAGAAGGTGCCGTGGTTGGCAAGCTCGAACAAGCCCCGCTTGGACTGCATGGCTCCTGTGAAGCTGCCCTTGACGTGGCCGAAGAGCTCGCTTTCCAACAGGTTTTCGACCAGGGCCGAGCAGTCCACCGGCATAAACTCGTTCTCGTTCCGTTTTCCGTGGTAGTGGATGGCCCGGGCCACCAGTTCCTTGCCGGTGCCGGACTCGCCGGTTATCAGCACGGTGGAGTCCGTGGGAGCGACCTTGAGTATCCGCTGGTACAGACGCTGCATGGGAGGACTTGTGCCGATAATCACCCGGTCCGGTCCGGCCTGGAGACCAAGGTCCGTCATCACAGGGGCCTGGGTCTTGGCCCGGTCGCGCGCCGCCTGCTGGAGGATGTTTTCGATGTCGTCCACTCCAAAAGGCTTGACCAGATAGTCAAAGGCCCCCATTTTCATGGTTTGAATGACCATGTCCGGCTCGGACACGCCGGTTATCATGACCACGTAGCTTTTAATGCCCCGCTGGCTGATCCAGCCCAGAACCTCCATGCCCCCCATGCCCTGCATGCGGACATCCAGGAAAATCACGTCGTAGTGCCTCTCCTGGAGCCTTGCGACCGCCTCCCGCCCGTCGGCGGCTTCTTCCGCCGCCAGGCCGATGCGCTGGACAATCCTCGATATGCCCGCGCGGACCACAGCCTCGTCATCCACCACTAAAACCGTCCTGAGCGCGCCCTTTGTGTCGTGCATTCCCATCCCCCGGGGCGGCGGCGGCCGCCCGTTATTCTATTAAACCCGGACCGCCCCGCCGCGGCCAGTGACGTTTCCCATCACCTGGACAAGCTGGTCGGTCTGAAACGGTTTGGCGATGAAGGCCCGGGCCCCGCGCGCGGCGCATTCCTGTTCGACCTCCAGGGTGGCGTGGCCTGAAAACACCACCACCGGCAGGTCCGGGCGGCTCCGGGTAAGAATTTCCAAAACCTCCGCCCCGTGCATCCCGGGCATCCACAGGTCAAGCAGCACCGCGCCCACCGGATGCTCCTCCAGGATCCGCAACGCCTCGGCCCCCTCCGACGCCACCAAAACGTCAAAACCAGAGGCTTCCAGCACCCTGCGGCACCCTTCCCGCACCACCTTTTCATCGTCCACAACCAGCACGCTGGGCACAACACGCTCGTCCATCAAGCGCCTCCTGGCTTCCCGGGAAGCTCCACCGTGAACATGGCCCCCCCGCAGGGATGATTCTCCACCGTGATGCTCCCGCCGTGGGCCTTGATGATTTCCCGGGAAATGGACAACCCCAGTCCGGTTCCGTATCCCACCGGCTTGGTGGTGTAAAAACTCTCGAATATCTTCTCGCGCTCATGCTCGGGAACTCCCGGGCCTGTGTCCCGGATCTGGATTAAAAACACCCCGCGCCCTGTGTCGCGGGAGGTCGTGATATGGATTTCTCCGCCCGACCGGGCCATGGAATCCGCCGCGTTGAGCACAAGATTGATAAACACCTGCTGAATCTGCACCCTGTCCGCCACAATATCGGGCAGATTGTCGTCAAAGGAGCAATGGACTTCGATGTTCTGAAAACGGGACTGGGGAAGGACAATATCAAGGCACTGCCTAAAGGCCATGTTGAGGTCAAAGCCCGCCCAATCCCCCGAGGATTTTCTGGAAAAATCAAGCAGATTGCGCACAATGCTCTTGCAGCGCAGCGTCTGGTCAATGATTTCCTTCAAGTCCGCGACGCTCTCCGGGTCTCCGGCAAGCCTTTTCTGCATAATCTCCGCAAACATGACAATCCCGGACAAAGGATTATTGATTTCATGGGCCACCGAGGAGGAAAGCCTTCCCAGGGCCGCGGCCTTGTCCGCCTCCACAAGCCGCTCTTGCGCCTGGCGCAGATCCTCCTCCATGCGTTTTGTGTCCCGGAGGTCTGAGAAAACCCCCACGCTGCCGGTCTCGACCCCGCCCTCTTTGATGATGGCCGCGGAAAGGCTCACCGGTATCTTGTTGCCCTGTCTGTCCTTCAGGGTGGTGTGGTGCATCACCAGCCGCCCCGGAGGACCGTTCTCCTCCCCCCGCATGGCGGACATGTTGGCCTTGGCCGTCTCCCATCCGTAGAAGAGCTCGAGGGCGCCCGGAATGCCCACAACCTCCCCGGCCTGAAACCCGGTCATGTTCTCCATGCTCTTGTTGAAGATGAGCACCTTGCCCCGGGTGTCCATGACCATGATGCCGTTCACCGTGCTCTCGATGGTGTTGAGCAAAAACGAATTGATGCGCCGGATGAGGTTGTCCCCCGTGTTTTGGGGCTGGGCCTCCTCCTCCTCCCTGGCGTTCACGTGGCACACGCCCCAGGCTCCGGTGGCCTTGCCGGCCTGGGTGATGGGCATGATGGTGATTTTGATGGGCGAAAGGCAGGGGTCCAGAGGCAGGGGCAGGATCCAGGAGCTTTGGCTCCGCATGTTTTCAAGGCTTTCGCGGAAAAGAAGGTCCAGGGAGGGATGGAACCGGTGTGCCGCCACCTTTTCCACCATGGCGATGTTGTCCTCCTGATAGGTCACGCCGAGCATCTCCTCGGCGGGGATATTCCAGAAGATGATGCGGCCCGCCGGGTCCGAGAGAAAGATGGGGTCCGGATGGTGCCGGAAAAGATGAATGAAATTCTCCATGCCGCTCCTGTCACACTGGTTGCTCCCCTGCCCTGGGCAGGGGTTTTCCGAAATCGCATTCCAAAACAACGAGGTCTCCGTCAAAGGCCGAGCGGACCTGATAGGGCAAGGACT
The DNA here is from genome assembly GCA_020057225.1 of Desulfobacterales bacterium. Taxonomy (GTDB): domain Bacteria; phylum Desulfobacterota; class Desulfobacteria; order Desulfobacterales; family Desulfatibacillaceae; genus JAGVGH01. The sequence goes on from JAGVGH010000085.1 coordinate 25,153, forward strand.
TGAACAGGCGTATCATGGCCTTGTTTCCCGGAGTGGTGTAAGCGAACAGCCCCTGGATTCCGTTTTCCCTGGCCTGCTCCGCAAGCTTGGCGATAAGGGTTTTTCCAATGCCTTTGTTCTGCCACGGGGCCAGGACCGAGAAAGCGGCCTCCGCCATATTCCTGGCCGGGGACAACAGGTAGTTGCCGATGCCCACAGCCTCCTCGAACCCCAGGTCTCCTACCACGGCCGCCAGGGTAAAGTCATGTGTGTAATCAATGACCACCATGCCGCCCACCTCGTCCCGGACAAAACTGGTTTTCCCATGGAGGAAACGCCGGGCGGCGTCCTTTTGGTCCAGATTGTAAAAATGCTCCTGGATAAGGCGCTCGTCCGTGGGCTTGACCGGGCGGAAGAGCACGCGGCTCTGTCCCACCGCCACGGTCTCCTCGATGGCCCCCGGATAAATCCCGTGCAGGGACTCGGTGAGGGTCCGTTCCGGTCCAAGAAGGCCCATTTCCCGTGCTTTGAGAAACAGCTCCTCGCGAAAGTCCGGGTGGGCCACGCTCACCATGGCCATGGCGCGTTCGGCGTTGGTTTTGCCAAAAAGGTTGACCACCCCGTACTCGGTCACCACGTAATGCACGTCCGCCCTGGGCACGACCACAGGGATGTCGCTCAAAAGAGGGACAATCCGGCTGCGTTTGCCGTCCATGCTGGTGCTGGGCAGCATGAGGATTGCCTTGCCGTCCCGGGCCTGGGCGGCGCCCCGGAGAAAATCGGGCATGCCGGAAACGCCGCAAAAGTTGTTGTACATGAGCGCGTCCGCGGCCACCTGGCCTGTGAGGTCCATGGTGGTGGCAAGCTGCACCGAGACCATCTTGTTGTGCCGGGAGATGACCGAGGGGTCGTTGACGTAGTCGCTCGGGTGGAACTCGATGGAGGGGTTGTCGTGGAGGTAGTCGTACAGGTTCCGGGCGCCTATTGCCGAGGAGGCCACGAGCTTGCCCGCGTTGTAGCCTTTTTTGCGGTTGGTGATGACACCCCGGGACACGAGCTCCATGATGCCGTCGGTAAGGAACTGGGAATGGACGCCGATGTCGTTTTTTCCGGAAAGGGCCATGAGGATGGCCTGGGGCGTGGCGCCCAGGGAGACCTGGATGGTGGAGCCGTCGTCAACGAGTCCGGCGACGTGCCGGGCGATTTGGTGGGCCGCGGCGAACTCGGCGGGCTGGGGCGCGGCGAGAAGCTCTTCCTCGTGCTCCACCACAAGGCTCACGTCATTGACGTGGAGAAAGCTCCGGCCCAGAACCCGGGGCATTTTCGGATTGACCTGGGCGATGACGATGTCGGCGGAAAGCGCAGCGGCCATGGTCACATCCACGGAAATGCCTAAGCTCATCCAGCCGAAGTCGTCCGGGGGCGAGACCTGGACCAGGGCCGCGTGGAGGGGGATACGGTGGGCGGAAAAGAGCCTGGGCACGGCGGAAAGGTTGATGGGTGTGTGGAAGCGGTGGCTTTCCGCAAGCCCCTTGCGGACCCCTGAGCCCAGATAAAAGGAGCGGATGTTGAAATTGTCGGAGCGGCCCTGTTCCGCGATGAGAGTGAGGGGCGCGCTTTCCAGGGACAGGAGCCGGACGATTTCAAGGTCGGTGAAGCGTCCGGACTGGGCCGCGAGCTCCTTGACAAGGCGCTGGGGTTCCCCGCACGCGGAGCCGATAAAGACGCGCTTGCCGGAACGGACGCGGGCAATGGCGTCCTTGGCGCTTGTCCGCTTGGCGACATAGGCGTCGGGCCAGTAACCCTGGGCCATTAGATACTCCCGGTGCCGTGGCGGTTCCGGGGCGGTTGCCGGGCAAAGGCCCGGTTTGCCCCGGTTCGCGGTTTCCGCAGGGAAGAGGTTTTGGCGCCTGGAGGATGCTCCGGAGAAGTGCGCGAACCCGTCGGGGGTGTTGGAATTAGAACCTGGATGGTGCCTGGGAATGGAAGGGGATGAGAAAAATTGGTAGTCCCAACGGGACTCGAACCCGTGTCTCCGCCGTGAGAGGGCGACATCCTAGACCGCTAGACGATGGGACCGCTCAATTTTTTATCCGCGCTTCAAAACCGTCCTGCGCGGAATTCTCCCTCTAACCCATTTTCCGGTTCCCTGTCAAGCCCTTTTTACCGGCATCCGTTATTTCCCAAAAGCCCCCCCGGCCCGGTACACCTCCATCAGCTCCCTCGAAAGCGCCTTGTGGTCAAACTCCCGCGCCACCTTCTCCTTGCCCTTTTGTATCACCCGCTCCCGAAGCTCCGGATCCAAAAGCAGGCGCTCCATGGCGTTGGCCAGAGCCTCCGGGTCCTCGGGGGGCGCCAACAGTCCTGTCTCGCCGTTGACAATCAACTCGGGAATAGCCGACACCCGGGTCGCCGCCACCGGAACCCCCATGGCAAGACTCTCCACCAGCACGTTGGGAATCCCGTCCCTGTCCCCGTTTCGCGCAATCTGGCAGCCCAGAACAAAGAGATCGCTTTTCTCATACTCCTGGATGACCTCCTCATGGGGCCGGGTTCCCAGAAAGCGCGTCCTGTCCGCAAGTCCCAAAACAATGGAAAGCGCCCGCATGGACTCCTTGAGTTCTCCCGAGCCAATGAGGGTATAGATAAAATCCATCCCCCGCTCTTCCAGGATTTTCAAAGCCCGGAACACCGTGGGCAGCCCCTTTTTCTCGACCATGCGCGCCACGGAAAAAATCCGGTACGGCGGTTTGGGGTTAAGCCTTTGGCCGGACTTGGGATCAAACAACGAAAGATCAATGCCGTGATACACCTTGCGGACAGGCGTTGAAAAGCGCCCCGCGAGCTTTTTCAAATATTCCTGGTTATATCCGGTGCAAGTGGCCACAAACCGCGCCTTCGTGATTTTTTCTTTAAGCTGCGCCGGGTCTGTGGTGTAGATGTCCTTGGCGTGGGCGAAAAAGCTGAAAGGAAGGCCCGAGAGCGCGCTTGCGAACATGGCGACGGAAGTGGGGGAATGGGCGAAGTGGGCGTGCAGGTGGCAGACGCCTGAGCCGGGCAAAAGGGCGTGGACCAGGTAGCCCGCCTGAAGCAGGTGCTTGATTGTGGCGCTTTTCCGGCTCCGGGCAAACCTCCGCCCGGTCAGGGCCAGGGCCTTTTGATACCGCCTGGGGGCCTTGAGCCACAGCAACGCGTTATGCCTGAGAAACAGCGGCAAGGGTTCCAAGAGGGTCTCGGGCAGGTAGTCCACCCGGGCCCGGATTGCCTGGACGCTCTTGTGGGTAAAACGCTCCCTCGGCTCCCGCATGGAAAAAATGTGGACCTTTTGCCCCATCCGCTCCAGGGAGAGTATTTCGTTTGAAATAAAGGTTTCCGAAATCCTCGGGTATCCCTTGAGCACCATGCCCAACACAGGCCGCGTGTCCTTCCCCATCCTCTGTCCTTCCTGTTTCACTCCCGCCCTGTTTCATGCCGGGCGATCCGCGCCTTCATCACATCCAGACCGGTCAGGGGAAACCCCTCCATGGCGCGGCGGTACGGTTCCGGATTTTCCAGCATGGCCGATATCCTGCCCTCAAGGTTTTCAGGGGTCAAATCCCCCCAGCGGATATGGCTCACAAGTCCCCGTCCGGACATGGCCTCCGCCCGTAGGAGCTGCTCCCGCCTGGGGGTTTCCCGGGGCACCAGAAGGGCGGGGGTCTTAAGGGACAGAAGCTCGCACACGGTGTTGTAGCCGCCCATGGAGACAACCAGGTCCGCGGCGGCGAGAAGCTCCTCCATGCCAGAGTAAAACTCGTAAAAAACCGCGCCCAGGCGCGCGGCCCTTTCCCGGGCTGCTTCCCGCGCGGCCTGGGATAAAAACGGCCCCGTCACAAGAACACTCTTGTAAGGAACAGGGCCTTGTTCGAGCAGGGCGAGAAAGGTCTCGACAACCTTGCCGCCGTCTCCGCCGCCGCCCGTGGTGACAACAACCAGGGGCGTGCCGTTGCCCGCTCCCAGGCTTGCGCGCAGCCGGGCCGCGTTCTCCGGGGAAGGGGCGGCGCGGGGGATGTAGCCGGTGAACACCATCTTCCGCGCCACAGATTCGGGTATGGCGTATTCCTTTACCGAATCGTGGAGATCCTGGTTTCCATACACCCACACCTCGGAGTAGAGGTCTTCCAGGGCCGCGTACACTCCTTTTTCCCGCCAGTCCGCGCGCACGGTCTCCCCGTCGTCCATGATGTCGCGAAGTCCCAAAATGGTCCTGCACGCCGGCAGTTCCCTGCGCATCCACTCGAGGGCGGGAAGCGCCTCTTTTTTAAGGCCGAGAGGCTCTTTGTCCACAATGAACACGTCCGGCGCCAGGGTGTCGGCGGTGGCCATGATGATGCTCTTGCGGATGTTCATGGCGTGCCAGGGCTGGAGCCGGATGGAGATGGGCTGGTAGTCCTCGTTGGTTTTTTTAATCATGCCCGGAATCCGGACAAAGTCCACATGGTCGGGCATGGGAAAACGTCCTGCCAGGGGCGAGCCGGTGAGGATGATGACGTTGGTGTCTTCCCCGGCAAGGTGGCGGGCGATGGAAAGGGTTCTCCGGATGTGCCCCAGGCCGTAGGTGTCATGGGAGTACATGAGGATGTTGCGCGGCGTCTTTGTTTTAAGGTCCATGGCCGCGCGCCCCCTGCGCGCCCCTTGCCTGGTGCGGCATGGCATTTGGAATTTCCTATGCCGTGTAATTGGCGGGGCGGGCCCCCGCGCCTGCCCTGATAAGGCGCAACTTTGGAAAATTGGGCGACCACAGGGGGTTGCCTACGGTGCCGATGGGGCGCACCGGGCGAAAAAGATGGTACGGCCTTGGGACATAGCTGTAAGAAAAAACCAATGTTCCATGATATTAGTGGGTTTTCCCGAGTTTCCCGAGGATGATCCGGGAGATTTCCAGAGGGGCCAAGTCCTGGCGCTCCCCGATTTTTTTAGCGGGCGAGCCCGCCCATATCTCGTAAGGGCCGGGATTTTTGGTGAGCACGGCCCCTGCGCCCACCACCACTCCGTCAGGAATTTCCGTCACCTGGTATAAGACAAGGGCGCTGTCATGGATCCACACATCCGCGCCGATGGTTTTGTTCCGCCACAAAACCCCGTGCTCCTCCTGGACCTCCAGGAGGGGCCTGCGGCCAAAATGCGCGTGGTCATGGGTGTAAACACGGGCCCGGGCGCCGATCATGCACCAGGGCCCTATGTGGATGTCGCCGGTGCAGTCAAGAAAGGAGAACCGGCTGATACACAGGCTTGTTTCCCGGCCCGGGCTTGTGAACGCGTCCGGACGGATGACGACCTTGCCCTTGCGCACGTCCTTGTGGGGACGGCGGACCGCCTCGGCCAGGACCTGGTCGAGCTGTGCCCGTGTGAGAGTCGCGGATTCAAAGCCCACGGCGCGCCTCCTTGCCTGGTTCATGGCGGGCGTCACTATAGGGCGGGGGACCGCGCCTGTCAACGGGCTTTGAACGGAACGGACGGGAGGACAACAAGAAGTGTATGGAGGCGATGAAGCAGCACGGGGTGAATGAGGAGGCCAGGTCCCGTGAAAACCTGGCGGAGTTGGAGAAGAAATGCCGGACGGCGCACACGGAGACCGCGTGCAAACTCTATCCCAAGGGCTTGCTGGAGGAGATGGAGACCCGGCTTGCGGAATACAGGAAGACGCGGTAAGGGGGCGTGCCGTTAAGGCCGGGAGGCGGGGGCGGCGTAAGCGGCGCGGAACTGTTGCCGAAAAACCCGGCCGTGTGGTAATGTGCGGGACTTGTCCTGGCGGGGAGGGCTGCGGGCTTCCGCCCGGCCAACGCGTAACGGCAGGACAGGATCTGGACAGCCACCGGCGCCGCGGTTTTGACGCGGGGGCGGAAGAGGGGGGAGTATCTGACATGAAGATTCAAAAGGTCCGGCTTAATCATTTTAAAAGGTTCCAGAAGGAAAAGGTCCTGGACTTCACGGAGGAGGCGAGCGGGCTTGCCCGGGACCTGGTGCTGCCCATAGGAAAGAATGGTTCTGGCAAGAGCTCGGTTTTACAGGCGATAGCGGCGGTTTTAGGCGAGGCCGCCGGGAGGCTTGAAAAGGCTGCCGACTTGGACTGGCCCGGATTCAACGGGGATTTGTTAGGCGGAACCGCGGAACCGCACGAAGAGGAGCTGGAGATTGAGTTTTCGAGGGATGAAATCGAGGCTGCCAGGGAAAACGTCCGGATTTTGAACGAGGATGGCCGAAATCTCGAACCGCCGGGCGGGGATTTGTACGCGAAACTGGCGTGGAGGGACGGCAGAAGAGTTAGCGCGGAAAACCGCGCGCAGTTTTTTCAATTCAAGGGGAGGAGTTACGCGCGGCAGCTGGTTCGCTCCAAGGGGTTTTCTGTTTTCGAGAACGCCGGATCTGTTTTCTGGTATCAGGAAAACAGAACGGCGACCACTCTGACGATTGAGGATGATAGAGGCGGAAGTGAACAGAAAAAGATGGAGTTCACCTATGATATGTTGAGGGATAAACTTTCAAAATGGCAAAATTTTCACCAGAGGATAAAAGAGGGAACGGTTCAGATAAAGCGTGCAGGACAGAAGGATATGTTTGCAGAAATAGAAAATTTGTATAAAACAATTTTTATGCTCCATAGATTTATAGGGACAGTACCAAATGATAATCCAGAAAAAATTCTTGACGAGCCATGGTTTTTCTTGTCTGATGGGAAAAATAATTATGAAATATCTGAGATGTCTGAAGGAGAGCGCGCAATTTTACCTATATTAGTTGATTTTGATGCACATTTAGACCTAAAGCATTTAAAATCATTAATAGAAAACATGTAACATCGAAAAAAACACTTTCCCCTTCGCCCGGAGGAACCCATGCCCGACAAACGGGACTTCACCGCCCGCATCGAAGCCGCCGGAAAAACATACACGGCCTACAGCCTTCGCCTCATCCAAGAGCGCGGCCTCGCCAACACCGGGCGCCTGCCCTACTCCATCCGCGTTCTCGCCGAAAACGTCCTCCGAAAACTGGACGGCCGGGTTGTCCGCGAAGAGGATCTTCTCGCCATCCTCAACTGGCAAAAAACCTACGCCGCGCCCCCGGAAATCCCTTTCCGCCCCGCCCGGGTCCTCATGCAGGACTTCACCGGCGTCCCCGCCGTGGTGGACCTCGCGGCCATGCGCGACGCCATGGCCCGGGCCGGGGGCGACCCCGCCGCGGTCAACCCCCTGGTTCCTGTCGAACTGGTGGTGGACCACTCGGTCCAGATTGATTTTCACGGCTCCGACGCCGCCCTGTCCAAAAACGTGGACATGGAATACAAACGCAACCGGGAGCGCTACGCCCTGCTCAAATGGGCGCAAAAGAGCTTTCAAAATTTCGCTGTGGTTCCCCCCAACTCGGGCATCTGCCATCAGGTCAACCTCGAACACCTGGGCCGCGTGGTCATGGCCTCCCGGTCCGGCGGGGAGCTTCTCGCTTTTCCCGACACCCTGGTGGGCACCGATTCCCACACCACCATGATCAACGGACTGGGCGTCGTGGGCTTTGGCGTCGGCGGTATCGAGGCCGAGGCCGTCATGCTGGGACAGCCCTATTACATGACCGTCCCCGAGGTCATCGGCCTGCGCCTCGAAGGCGTCCTCCCCGCCCGATGCACGGCCACGGACCTGGTGCTCGCCCTGACCCAGCTCCTCAGAAAGCGCGGGGTGACCGAAAAATTCGTCGAGTTCCACGGACCCGGAGTGACCGCCCTGGGCGTGGCGGAACGGGCGACAGTGGCCAACATGGCGCCGGAGTACGGGGCAACCGTAGGCTTCTTTCCCGTGGACCAAAGGACCGCGGACTACCTCGCCGCCACCGGAAGAAGGGAGCAGGCGGAACTCGTGGCCCGGACATGCCGGGAAACAGGGCTTTGGCTGGATCCGGAACAGGAGCCCGAATACACCGAGGTGCTTGTTTTTGACCTTGGCTCCGTCGAGCCGTCCGTGGCCGGACCCGCCCGGCCCCAGGACCGCGTTCCCCTTGCGAAACTCCACAGCTCTTTTGCTGAAACCCTTGAAGGCGGACACAAAAGGGACACCGGCAGCCGCGGCCGTGTTCACGACGAGTCCGCCGCCACGTCCGTCCGCCAGGACGCCCGCGTCCCGGCCCAGGCGCGCGCCGTGGAAATCGAAATCCACGGCCAGCCCTGCCGGATAGGGGACGGCTCCGTGGTCATCGCCTCCATCACCTCCTGCACCAACACGTCCAATCCCGCGCTTCTCATCGGCGCCGGGCTTCTGGCGAAAAACGCGGTGGCAAGGGGTCTCAAGGTTCCTCCTTATGTCAAGACCTCTTTTGCCCCGGGATCAAAAACCGTGGCCCTGTACCTTGCGCGGGCCGGACTCACCCCGTATCTCGAGGCCCTCGGATTCCATGTCGCGGCCCACGGGTGCGCCACCTGCATCGGCAACAGCGGCCCGCTCCATCCCGAAATCGAACGCGTGGTGAAAGAGCAGGGTCTCACGGTCGCCGCGGTGCTTTCGGGCAACCGGAATTTCGAGGCGCGCATTCACCAGACGATACGGGCCAATTACCTGGCCTCGCCGCTCCTGGTGGTGGCCTTTGCTCTCCGGGGCAGGGTGGACCTGGATATTTCCGAAGGTCCTGTGGGACTGGACCCCAACGGGGAACCGGTGTTTTTGAAAGACATCTGGCCCGCGCCGGAGGAAATAAAGGCACTGGCCGAAAAGGTTGTGACCCCGGACCTCTTTGCCTCGGAATACGCGGCGGTTTTTTCAGGAGACCGCTTCTGGCAAGAGCTTGCCGTGGCCGAAAGTCCGGCCTTTGCCTGGGAAGAGGACTCCACCTACATCAAAAACCCCCCGTATTTCGAGGGGTTCACCCAGAACCCCGCGCCGCCGGGAGACATCCGGGAAGCGCGCGTCCTGGCGGTTTTAGGCGATTCGGTCACCACAGACCATATTTCCCCGGCAGGCGCCATTCCTAAAAACTATCCCGCCGGACACTACCTTGTCTCCAAGGGCGTGGCCCCGGAGGATTTCAACTCCTACGGAGCGCGGCGCGGAAACCACGAAGTGATGATCCGCGGGAGCTTCGCCAACATCCGCCTGAAAAACAAACTTGCCGGAAAAGAGGGAAGCTGGACCGTGCGGTTTCCTGAAGGGGTTGAGGAAACCATTTACGCGGCCTCCATGGCCTATCAGGAACAGGGAGTGCCTCTGCTGGTTCTGGGAGGCAAAGAGTACGGCGCCGGCTCTTCCCGGGACTGGGCCGCCAAAGGAACCCGGCTTTTGGGCGTCCGCATGGTCATCGCCCGTTCCTTCGAGCGCATCCACAGGAGCAATCTGGTGGGAATGGGCGTGTTGCCCGCCGTGTTCAAGGAGGGCGGGAGCGTGGAAAGTCTGGGACTCACGGGCCGCGAAGAATTCTCTGTGACAGGGATTGAAGGGATGTTCCCGCGCAAAGATCTCACGGTCCGGGCGGTGGCGGAGGACGGCAAAGAGACAGTCTTCACGGTGGCCGCGCGTCTGGACACCGAGGTGGATGTGGAGAATTTTATAAACGGCGGAATCCTGCCCTGCGTGTTGAGAAAGATGCTGAAAAAAGGTTAGAGCCAGGTTTCGAGCAAGCCCGGGATTTCCGCGTGGGAAACGATGTGCCGGTCCGCCGCAAGGTTTGGCGCCTTATAGGCGGCAAAGGGCATTCCCGCGGCCCGGGCCGCCTCTGCGTCCACAGCGGAATCCCCCACGTAAACCGCGTTTCGGACCTCGACGCCCAGGGACGCCGCCGCCTTTTTGAGCATTTCCGGGTCCGGCTTGGGACGCGCCACGTCCCGGGCTGTCACCACCACGTCAAAGTACCCAAGAAGTCCGTGGTCTTCGATGACCCTTGCCATGGTGTCTGTGCGGTTGGTGCAGACCCCTGTGGCGTAGCGGGGTTTGAGGGCTGTGAGCATGGCCGTGAGCCCGGGTTCCATGCGCATTTGGGCGATGTAGGGAAGATACGTGATCCGGCGCCGGTATTCCAGCGCCCGCCGGTGCTCTTCGGGGTCCGGAAAGAGAAAGCGCAGGGTCTCGTCCGCGGTCTGCATGTGGCCGAAGACGAACTGGGCGTCGGTCATGCCCGGTTTTCCGAGATGGCGCAGGATGGAGCTGTAGTAGGCCCGGTTGGCCTCCACAGAGTCGAACATCACACCGTCGCAGTCCAGCAGCAGCGCTTTTTCCCGGCCCATGGTCCCGGCTTTCTGTGGCATGTAACACAGCCTGCCCGGCCAAGAGGTTTTCCCGGCCGGGCCGCAAACAGGCCGTTTTCTTCATTACGTGTTCTGTCGGCTTGCGGGCGCCTTGGGCGGCGCAGGCTGGACAGGCGCAGGTCTCACCGGAGGCTGGGCCCCGGCCGGTGGCGGAAAAGGCACAGGGGTCTGGTGTTCAATAAACCGCCCCACAACCCGCACCTTCATCTCGGGCCGCGCCTTGTTGTTTGTGTTGAGCAGAACAGCCGTTGAGTACGTGCCCGGATTTTTCTCAAGATTGGTGACCCTGAGAGTCCAGGCGCCGGCGGCGGGATGGTTCTTTATCAGCTTGACTTTCAGCTTCTCCGGGTGCTCGGGCTTTGCGCCTGTTATCGAAAAAGGATACTTGGGCGCTGGGGTGATAACCACCTCCTGGCTCACCGCCTCGCCAGGCTCACCGCGCAGGTTGAGGAAATTGGGGATGACCTGGGCGAACTGTTCAACCTGGCCTGTTATGGAAAGATCGGTTTCCGGACGGTTCACCGAATTGGTGAACACCTTGACGCTTTTTGAGAGTGGCCGTCCGGCATATCCCGCGGTGTTTACCTTGACAGTTATCTTTCCCTCCGAACCCGGAGGGATGTCCCTCGTAAACGAGGTCGCTGTGCATCCTCAGCCGGACTGGACGCGGATGATTTGAAGCGGCTGGTCTCCGATGTTTTTAACTGTGAAGTCGCGGGTGACCTCCGAGTCCTCCAGCGCGGCGCCAAAGTTGTATTGCATTTCCGGGAAAAAAGCGACAGGGCCGCCGCCGGATGCCATGGAGACGGGCGCGGCCTGGGCGGGCGCCACCGCCGGGATCGGCGCCGGGACGGGCGTCCGGGCCGGTATTTGGGCCTGGACAGGCGCCGCGGGAACCTGCGGGGCGGCAAAAGCGTGCGCGGCCATAAGACCGGCTCCCAGCAACGCGCAGCATAAGAGCAGTGTTTTAATACGCATGGCGGTTTCACCTTGGTCCGAAATGGACGGGCTTAAAAATTTTGCGTTACGCCCCTGTTGGGCCTTACCCGGCAGGAAGGAACCGTCTGTCTTTTTTCAAGCGGCCAATTAGGGTGTTCCTGCTTCTCCTTTTGTAATTTTCAAAGAGTCGAGGCAATTGCAAAATGAGGCGCAGATTCTTGTCCGGATTGTCCGCGCTTTTTGCGTAGATAATGTCTGTGCCATGCTAAGTGTACAAAAATAAAACTGCAGAGGTAATTGCATAATTGGCGTAGATTGGGTGGTTCCGGGCCGCAAGGCCCGGGTTCACCCAACATTTCTAAATGATTTCTATGTGTTGGATGAACCTGCCCTCCATTTGGAACCATCCGGCCTACGTTAAATTTGTCGTTTCTATGAGTTTTGCAATTGCCTCTGCAAACTGTCGTTTTTTCTCAAAGCCAGCGGGTCCGAAGCGCCGCTTCTATGTTCCGGGCACCGGTCGCCGCGCGGGCGCGGCCTGGGCCGGAGGCGAGGGCTGGGGCGCGGTGAGATGCACATGGACCCGCACCTTGAGTTCTGGCCGCTCCGGACTGTCCGTGGTCAGGATTACCCGGGAGGCGTATCTCCCAGGGTTTTTCTCAAGGTTGGTCACCGTGAGCACATAGACAGGTTTCACCCCCTGGCTTTTGCGGATATCCGCCTTGAGCCGCTCCACAGGCTCCACAATAACGCCCGTGATTTCAAAGGGGCGCCGGGCGTTGGGATCAATGACCACTTCCTGGCCAAGCGCCTCGCCCGCCGCGCCTTTGAGATTCACCATCCCCGGGATGATTTTGGCGAACTCCTCCACCAGGCCTTTGAGTGTCAGAGTTGTCTCAGGCCGGTTGGCGGCGCTGGAGCGGACCGTCACGCTTTTTTCAACAGCCCTGCCGCCGTAACCCATGGTGTTGAGAGTAACGGTGATATTGCCTTCGCCTCCGGGCGGAATGTTTTCCGTGTACGACATGGCAGTGCATCCGCATCCGGAGTAAACGCTCAAAATCCGCAGAGTCTGGTTGCCGATGTTTTTGACAGGAAAACTGAAAACCACAGGAACCCCTTCGGGAGTGGGCGGGAAGGGGTACTCGATTACCGGAAAAAAGGCGACAGCCCCTTCTTCGAGGGTTTCTCCCTCTGTCAGGGGGGCTGGCGCCGCCTGGGCCGAGGCGGATTCAGTCGCGGGAGATTCCGCCGGAAGCGCGGTTCCGGCTGCCCAGGGCAAGAGGAGGCATGCAACAGCCAAGGCCAGGACAAGGGGTTTTCGCATACAGCGCTCCATTCCGCGGAAATGCTTTAACACGACGGCGCAAGTCTAATCCCCGTCACGGGCCTTGTCAAGGACGCAGCCAGGGCAAAAACCCGGGGGGACGCGCCCCATTTTAACCGCGCCCGGGGGCGCGTCTCCCGGCAGGGCCACGTCAAAGTAAGCCAACCAGGAGAAATACGAGGGCATCGGAATCCGCTGGCTTTTTCTCCGCGGACCGGGTATGTTCCCCCATGAACACTTCTCCCGTCCTCCCCGCCTTTGGCGGTCCGGCCTGTCCGCGCCTTACCTCCCGCCTTAAAGAAATTCTGGATAAATTCCCAAAAAGCGCGGACAGAATACGCGCCGGGGTAATCGCGCCGGAGGAAAACCCGTCTGCGGGCGATGTCTATCCGGGATTCCCGGTACAAGTCCGCAAAGTCCGCGTGGCCTTGAAAGAGTATTGAGGTAATTGCATAATTGGCCTGGGTTGGGTGGTTCCGGGCCGCAAGGCCCGGGTTCAGTCAACATTTCTAAAATGATTTCTATGTGTTGGATGAAGCTGCCCTACGGGCGGAACCCTCCAGCCTACATCAAATTTGTCGTTTCTATGAGTTTTGCAATTACCTCTATAATCTTGGAAAAAGCAACAGCCTGCGGATTCTTTTCATGTATCTCCCGGACAAAAACACAGTGGCGCCGCTCCAGGTGGTCTTTAAAAAGGAGATGCGGAGTGAAAAAAACGTCCCCGCCGAAACCCCGCGGGCGCTCCGGGACATTCTGAACGCGCTTGACGAAAGCCGGTCTTGATACCAACATGCGGTCCAATCCGTACCACCTGCTGAAAGCTCCCTCTCCCTGTGGGAGAGGGCCGGGGTGAGGGGGTGAGGGCATTACTTGTCTGATTGCGCCTTGGTATGATACCCTGTTGGCCGCCCGAATCCGGAAAAGATACGCGGAGCGCGGCATGGCGGCGTTGGCAGGGAGGGGGGAAGAAGAAGGCTGACTGTTGGATTACTGATGGGTGGTATGGCGGAGAGAGTGGGATTCGAACCCACGGTGCCGGTTTACCCAGCACACTCGCTTAGCAGGCGAGCACCTTCGGCCGACTCGGTCATCTCTCCGTATTTGTTGGCCGCGTTTTTTGAGCCGCGTTTGCGGTGTGAAACTCGAAAGCCTGGCAAGGCAAGGAAGAACTCCCTGGCGGAGGGAGTAGGATTCGAACCCACGGAGCTTGCGCTCAACGGTTTTCAAGACCGCCGCCTTCGACCGCTCGGCCATCCCTCCGCGTCGAAGTGGTTTTTATAGCATTATGCTTGCCGCAGGTCAAGGCGCGCGCGCCTTTTTTCATCTTTTTTCATAATTCCTTTCCGGTTCAATGCGTCTTGGAACAGGCATTAACCGTGCGGACATTGCCGTCGCCCCGGCGAAAGCCGGGGCCCAGGCTTTTTCCGGCCCTTGGACCCCGGCTTTCGCCGGGGTGACGGTTGTGCCCGCCCTTCGGACAGGGCAACCAAACCAATCGGGAGGGGATTCTGACAAGCGCTCACGCCCCCGGTTTTGTTTTTTTCCCTCAGAAAGCCTTGGGTCCGCGTCTCCGGACGCGGGCGTTGTTCTCAAAACCTCTTAAACGGCTGTTTGGTGTCTGTGAAATCCGGCACCGCGTTGTCCGGGGATTCCTCCAGGTCCTGGACCAACAGATGCTTGAACCCCAGGGACCGGGCCATCCCCACCGCCTCCGCGTATTCTTCGGGCAAAAGCCTCCGCGCGATTTCCGGATACTCCCCGGCTTTGTGGAGCGGCGTGTACTGGCTCATCAGGGAAAGGCCGATGCCGGTGCCCGCCTCCAGGGCCAGAAAGCACAGGGTCTCCCAGGTGCCGGAAACACCGCCGGGAAGCACCAGATGCCGCGCCCAGACTCCCCGGACCGCAAGGCCCGTTTCCGGGTCTATTTGGATGTCCCCGGCCAGTTTCCGCATCTCCAGCACAGCGTCCCGGGCCGCTGCCACATAGCCCGGGGCCTTGGAATACCGGGCCGCCATTTCCTCGTCCGCGTATTTGAGGTCCGGCATCCACACATCCACAAGCCCGTCAAGCGCCCGCAATTGCTCCAGGGAATCATAGGCCGATGTGTTGTACACAACCGGTGTTTTAAGGCCCGATTTTTTTGCGAAAACAAGGGCTTCCCTGATTTGGGGACCCTGGCAGGAGGGCGAGACAAGGCCGGTGAAACAGGCGCCCCGGGCCTGGAGAAGAAGGGCCTCCCGGGCAAAGCGCTCCTTGGTGTAGAGGGTGTCCTGCGCGCGGCCCTGGCTTATCTGGTGGTTTTGGCAATAGACACAGGCGAGGCTGCAGGAGCTGAAAAAGAAGTTGGCGACCCCGCCGGTTCCGGTAAAGCAAGGCTCCTCGCCAAAGTGCAGGCCGGCCCAGGCCACGTGAAGGCCCGCGGAAAGGCCGCAGAAGCCTGTTTCGCCTGAAAGCCGGTCCGCGCCGCAGCGTCTGGGGCAGACACGGCAGGGGGCGAGAGGGCTGTCTTCCGCCCGGGCAAGACCTTGTCTCTTGGGTTGCGAAGTGTGTTTCACGCGCCGGTGTCCTTGGTCCGCTTACCGCGGCTCCGCCGTCCCTTCCCGGGCAGGGGAAAGGGTGAACCGTTTGGGTGCCCCGGCATCAAAGCGCTCCACATCGTCAAACGCTTCCAGGGCAAAGGGATCATTCCCCTCCGCGTAAGCGGCGCGGCGCGCGCGGACGAATTCATCTGTCCACGGGAAACAGGGCCCGTAGTCTTTGACAGCGGAAAGCAGGGTCTTTGCCCCGTCCTGGACACGGGAGGCGGTGAACAGACGGGTGCCCATCCGGGCCTCATTGGCCCGCCCCAGGCAGAAGGGCTTTTCCAGCAGCGCGCTTGCGGATTCCGCCCGCGCGCTGTCCTGCGCCGCCAAGTCCTCGAGCTGGGAAAGGGCGCGCTGAAGAAACAACGCGTTGCCCCAGGGGGTGTCCCTGTAATATCCAATGACCTTTTCAAGCAGGGCCAAGGCCTCCCCCGGATTTCCCTTCCTCTGGCTGTAGAGCGCCCGCGCCACGTCCGCCTCGGCGGGCAGGATGTCCGCTATCTGTTGCGCAAGGGTGACAGCGGTGATTTCCCCGGCGTCGGCCAGGGCGTAAGCCGCCGCCGCGGTCAAAAGGGGAGCGCGGAGGGGGCGCTCAAGGCTGTTGATAATCCTTCGCGCGCCCGCGTAGTCCTTGGCTGTGAAAAGGTTTATGAGCCTTGGCAGGTCTTGAAGCTCCGGGGAAATCCAAGGATAGACCGGACAAATCCCATCCTCCAACAGATCTGATGCAAGCAGATACTCTTCCGCAAGGGACCAGTCCACTGCGCCCTCCAGATTGTCTGGCGGCCAATCTCCGGTTTCGCGGGCCGTCTTATGCACATCCATTGTCTCGAACAAAACAGGCTGGCTCAGGCTGCGCGCGAAACCGAATTCTATCTGCATAATGTCGTCGGTGTTGAGCAATCCCATGGAGCGCCCTTCTTTCAAAACCGCCTTGGCGAGTTTGGGACCCGCTATCCGGTGGGCCAAAAACCCTTCCAAATCCGCCGCCCCCCAGGTGTTGACCAGCGCCTCCCGGAAAGGCGCGCGGGCAAGCGCCGTTCGAAGCCTTGTGACATCATGGCGCGCTGAGTCCTTTCTGCATACGAGGTGCAAATCATTGGTTTTGGTGAACCATGTCTCGATTTCAGGAAAAACCTCTCCAAGAGTCGTATATACCGTCTTGACGGTCTGGGTGTCCACCTCGTAGCCTTGCAGCCATTTGGCGAAGACACCGCCGGGATTGAGACGCGCGGCGACAGACTGGTAGAATTCGAGGGAATACAGGCTCGCGATTCCCGCTCTGTAGGGATTGGAAGGCTCCGAAATAATGATGTCGTAGGTTTCTTTGGAGCACAGAAGATACTCCCTGCCGTCCGCGATGTGTATCCGCACTTTGGGGTTGGAGAGCACATTGCGGTTGACCGGCGTCGAGCGGCGCGCCATTTCGAGCACGGCCTCTTCGAGTTCCACAACGTCCACCCGCTCTATTCCAGGGGCATCGGCCAACCAGCCTGCGGTGCTGCCGGTCCCAAGTCCGACAACAAGGGCGCGCCTGGGATTTGGATGCAAAACAGCGGAGATGACACCCGACATGATTTGCGTGCCCCGGTCATGAACAGCGTTGCCATCGCATTTGCCGTTGATGTAAAACGCGAGACCGTCTGTTTGCAGTATTCCGACGCTGCTTTCAACGCCTTCCGCTTCCCACACAAGGCCGCGCCGCACAAGGCGCCTCCAGTCTTCGATGTCATTTTTGCTGTTGGCGGAAAGGCCCGCGCGGTTGGCGCCTATTCCGGAATGCCGCCACGCCGCGGTGGGACCCTGGGCCAGGATGAAGAAGAGCGTGAAAAGGAGAACAAATCCGGCGGGAACAAGCGCCGGGCCGCGGTTCTCCCTGGACCGCGCCAGCCACAGAACCCAGGCGGAAAGGGCGGCCAGAAGAAACGCCACGAGCCGCCAGCATCCAGGAGCGGAGAGCAGGGGCAGCAGGCCGAACCCTCCGGCAAGGGCGCCCGCGATCGCTCCGGCAGTGTTGGCGGCGTAGGCGAGTCCGATGTGGCGGCCCACGTTTTCCCCGCCCTTGCCCAGCAGGCTGATGAGAAGGGGGAACTGATATCCCGCGGCCAGGGCCGGGGGAAAGACCACGATGAGGGCCACCAGCATCCAGGCGAAGACCTGGGCGCCAAAGCCCGCCGCGGCGAGGGAATGAAGCAGGCCCGCCAAAACCGCCAGCCGGTCCCCCAGGGCAAAGGCCAGGGCAATCAAAAACGCCTCGGCGCCGCAGGTGAGCGCAAAGCCGTAATAGGTCGCGGGCGCGCGGCGGTCGCCCATGGCGTACATAAAGCCGCCCGCTCCGATGCCGGCAAGGGCCACGATGAGAACCATCCCGAAGGTGTAGGTGGAGCCGCCCAGAACAGGCGCGAGCATGCGATACCAGACAATCTCCATGAGGAAGAACACAAAGCCGACAAGGGCGGCGGCGGAGAGCACGAAAAGTTTCGAGGGCGGCGCTCCCGGGCCGGTGCCGGAGGCCGCGTTTTCCACACAGGGGACAGACGCGGCAGGGGCGGGCAGCTTTCGGGAAACAGGGCGCGCGGAGACACCCACAGCCAGGTTGGCGAGGGCGGCAAGCCAGATGGTGTTCCGCGTGCCGAATATCTCGAGCAGGAAAAACGTGGTCAGAGCGGCCCCGGCCACCGCTCCCAGGGTGTTGGCCGCGTAAAGGAAGGCCGGCGTGCGGCGGCCCTCGTCCGACAGGTCGAAGGCAGCCCTGGCCGCAGCGGGAAGCGTGCCTCCCATGAGAAAGACAGGTGTCCCGAGAACAGCCGCGGAGAAGAGAAGCCGGACCAGAGTGGCCAGGGTGTCTCCCATGGCCTGGGCGCCGCCGAGCGCGAGATAGGCTTGGCGGAAAAGCGCGATCAGCAAAGGCGAGGCAAGGGCCAAAAACGCCACGCCTATTTCAAGAGAGGAATACCACCCGAGGGGGTTTTCCTTGGTGTCCGCCTTTTTCCCAAGCACCAGGCCGCCCAGGCCAAGACCGCCCATAAAAACCGCAAGCACACAGGCCGAAGCGGCGGTGGAGGCGCCGAACACCAGCCTTAGCTCCCGGGTCCAGGCCACCTGATAAACAAGGGCGCAGGCCCCGGAAATGGAAAGCAAGAGCGGAACGCACAGCCTGTAACCCATGGGCAGACCCTTTCATCCGGGGACCGTGCGGGCGGAGCGTGGCGCGGAGCGGGACGGCCCTTCCCGGCCCTGTCACTCGAATTGGAACCCCTTTTCCGTTACGAGGCGGACACAGGCGTCCACCGCGTCGGCGTCATACAAAATCCACCGCTTGTCGCGGATTTCCCCGATGCTTTTCTCGACTCCCAGGGCGGGCCGGTACGGACGGTGGGACATGATGGCCTCGCATACGTCCGCCACGGATAGTATTTTGGCCTCGATACGGATAGCGTCGCCGGCAAGCCCCAGGGGATAGCCCGAGCCGTCCAGGCGCTCATGGTGCTGCAGCACGATTTCAGCGGCAGGCCAGGGAAACTCCACGGATTTCAGAATATCGTAGCCCACTTTGGCGTGGGTCTTGATAAGGGCGAACTCGATGTCGCTGATTTTTCCGGGCTTGTTCAGGATATCCAAAGGGATGGCGATTTTACCAAGGTCGTGGATCATCGCGGCCATGCGGATTCCCATGACATCCTCTTTGGGGAGGCCCATTTCCCGCGCGATGGCCGCGGCGAGTCCCGCCACCCGCCGCTGATGGCCGGATGTATAGGGGTCCCGCACCTCCATGGCCGCCACCATGGCCCGCACAATCTGCCCCATGGCCCTTTGAAGCCTTGCCAGGGATTCTGTCAGGGCGATTTCCTTGCCTTCCCTTTCAAGGATTTCCGCCTGAAGCGCCTGGGTTCTCTCCTCCACTTTCCGCTCAAGGTCTCCGGCCAGGCTTTCGAGCGCGTTCTGGGCGCGGCGAAGCTCCTTGTTCCGTAATACAGAATCCTCATAGGTGGAAATGAGAAGGCTTGCCATCTGGCACCGATTGGCGCGTATGAGGTGGCGTTTGCCCTGGTAAAAGAACTCCGCGGGCGGTCGGGCGCCACCCTCTCCTTCCGGGCGGGGAGCGGAATCGAGAACCCATTCGAGCTTTTGGAGCAGGAAGTCCTCGGAATAGGGTTTTGTGACGTAGCAGTCAGCCATGGACTCGAGTCCGCGCACGATGTCCGCTGGATTTGCCAGGGTGGTAAGAAGAATGACCGGGATTTGTTTCAGGCCCGGGTCGCGTTTGATGGCCTCGCACATGGAAAAGCCGTCCAGCCGGGGCATGTTGACATCGCTAATAATACAGTCCGGCATGGCGGAGTGGGCTTTTTCGAGGCCGGTCTGGCCGTTGTCGGCGGTAATGACCGAGTATCCCGCGTCTTCCAGAAGGAGCCTGAGCTGCAAAATCTGGGTGGGGCTGTCCTCGACAACAAGAATAACGGTGCTGGAATTGTCGCGCATACTGTCCTGTCCCGGAAAATACAGCGGATATAGTAGCATTGTCGGGTGAACCCGCGCGCGAACAGCCCTTTTGCCACAACACATCACCCCGGCGCGCGCGGAACCACCCGGCCTACATGTAATATACTACATGTAGTACACTGGTAAAAATATGATGTAGGTCGGGTGGTTCCGCGCGAAGCGCAGGTTCACCCGACAGGGTTATCAATCGGAACGGATTTATGAAAATTCTCTTGTCTGCGAGGCCACATAGGAAACGCTATCGTCTGGCGGGATGCCGTTTGTCATGGGCGCAAGCCCGGGGGCGCGGGGGGAAACCGGGATGTCAGCCGACCTTGGGGCGGACTTTTCCCAGGCTTTTCACCTTGGTCACCAGCTCCCGTTCCCAGTTTCCGATGCCGCCGTCAAACACCGTGGGTTTCGACATGACATCCAGGGCGCCCGCCTTCATGGCCTCGAACACCACGTTCATCTCTTTGGAGTCGTAGTGGGCCGTGACGATGAGAATGGCGGTGGGATGGGTTTCCATGACCCGGCGCGTGGCCTCGAGTCCGTCCATGTCCGGCATCATCACATCCATGATGATGAGGTCCGGGGCCAGTTCCCTGGCCATTTCCACGCCTTTTCTGCCGTCCGGGGCGTGTCCCACCACCTGGATGTCCGGCTCGTCCGCCAACAGCGCCAGGATGACCTCTCTGGCGGTGGGAGAGTCTTCGACCACAAGAACCCGGATTGGAGCGCTTCCGTTCATGTCGGTGCCCATGGTTTATCCCTTTTTCACGAGAAGGCCGTGAATCCGGCCTCCAATCTGGTCAATGGGAAGGACTTCCCGCGCCCCCCCAAGTGCGATGGCTTCCTTGGGCATGCCAAAGACAACGCACGAGGCCTCGTCCTGGGCAATGGTGTGGCCGCCGGAATCCCGGACGGATTTGAGTCCCCGGGCGCCGTCCCGCCCCATGCCGGTAAGAAGCGCGGCCAGGGACGCGGGCCCGTAGTACCGGGCGACGGACTCGAAAAGAGCGGTGGCCGAAGGCAGGTGTCCGTCCATCGGCGGCGTGGCTTTGAGGTTGATTTGAAGCTCGGGAAGAACAGTCAGGTGTTTTCCGTCCGAGGCCAGATAGACGGCGCCTGGCTCCATGGCAATGTTTTTGTCGGCCACCAGGATCTTGAGGCCGGTTGTGTCCGAGAGCCATTTGGCCATGCCGCCCACAAAGCCTTTGCTGATATGCTGGACCACCACGACAGGCACGGGCAGCGGGCCTTGAAACCCGCGCAGCACGGTTTGAAGGGCGGGCGGGCCTCCGGTGGAGGCGCCGAAGGCCACCAGCTCGATATGCTCCGGATGCTCCACATGCCGGAGCGGCGCCGACGGATACGAAGGGGAATGCGCGGGCGCCGGG
>JAGVGH010000116.1 GCA_020057225.1 Desulfobacterales bacterium
CCTTGCCGTGCTCTTTCTCGGGACATGCCTCGCCCATATTTTCCTGTACCAGTTAAAACCTGTGACCGCGTATCTGTTAGGCCAGGGCGCGGGATGGCGCAGGGTGTCCATGGAGTTCTGGGCGGCCCTAATCCTTGTGGCGCTGGTGCTTTTTTCGGGCATGCTCCGCATTCCCCCGGCGTCATTGCTGTTCAGCGGGGCGGACACGCGGCCGCGGTTTGAGGAGCGCGCCGGACAGGCTCCGGGAGGGGGAGCGGGCCAGGCGGCCCGGGAGGACGGCCTGGGGCCGCACGCAAAATAACAGGGACAGGGGCGGCGCGGTTTTCCGGGGGCGCCGCCCCTGTCTTGAGGTTTCAACAGCCACTCACCCCACGTAGGGTTAGCCCTGGGGGAGGGGGCGTGTTTTTCTGGAAAAACACGGGAAGACCCGCCCTTCATCCCTCATCCTTTAAAAATCCCCTCCACCCGCCCCCACACCTCCTCCACTCCCAGCGCCCGCATGCACGCCGCGTCCCGGCACGGAGTTTCCCTGTGGTTGGCAGCCGAAAGGCAGGGGCTGCACGCGAATCCCGCGGACAAACATACGGCTCCCTCCCATAAGGGCGCGTACAGGGCCGGGGTCTCCGGGCCGAACAGCACCACCGAAGGGCAGCGCGCCAGAGCGGCGATGTGGGCCATGCCGGAATCCTGGCACACCAAGGCCCGGCACCGGGACAGGACAGCCAGAACCTCCTTCGGAGAGGTTTTACCCGCAAGGTCCGCGCAACGCGCGCTTCCCAGGGCCTCTAAAAGGCGCCGGGCATGGGGCCGCGCGTCCTCCCCGCCCAGCACCACAAGCGCGGTCCCCGGGCGCTCCAGCACCCGCCTTCCCAGCTCCACATAGTTTTCCAGCGGCCAGGCCCGGATGGGCAACAGCGGTCCGGCGCTGGGCGCGAGAGCCACCCATTCCGCGCTTTTGGCCCCGGGCGCCGCCGCCTCTATTTTGGCCAGGAGAGACGCCGCTGTCTCCGCCTCCGGAAGAATCCGGGGCAGGGCAAGGGGCAGGGCCACCGCCTCTTTGACAAGCGGACGCTCTGTCCCGCGCTCCAGCGCTTTCACCAGGGCGAGAAAATTGACGGAAATGTGCCGGTGCGGGTTGTAGAGCACAGGATGGGTCATCATGTCCCCCCGGTACAGCCCCCGGGTGGTGTGGGGATGGAAGCCGACGCGGCGCGCGGCCCCGGAAAACGCGGAAAGAAGGGCGGAATAGCGGGAAAAAAGCTCGAAGTCCAGCACCGTGTCAATTTGGAGGGCGCGGACAAGCCGGAGGGCGGCCAGGGTGGAAACGAGAAACGCCCGCGCGCCGTCAGGACGGATACCATGGACACGCCCCGGCGGGATGATTCCCGGAAGGTCAAAGCCCGCGCGGTTTTTTGAAAACACCAAGGCGTGGATCTCCGCGCCCGGCCAGCGCCCCTTGAGGTAATCCAGGGCCGGAGAGGCGAGAATGGCGCTTCCCATCTCGGAGAGGAGGATTACCAGAACACGCCGGGGTTCCGCCGGGGGCAGGGCGCGCCCCCGGCGGGGGAACAGCCGGAAAAGCAGCGTGGCGAGAAGACACGCGGGAATCCCTATGTGGCGGTCCACCGCGCGCACCAGGGCAAGGCGCATGGCACCCCCTTACGCCACCATGGCCACGCCAATGTCATAGGCTTCCATGTTTGCCGCAAGTTTCGGCCCCGGCATGGTCGCCGCCATCACCGCCTCAAACGTCCCGCGGTCCAGAGGCAGCGCGCCCGTGCCCGCCAAGGCTCCGATCATCATAATATTCCCGTAAATCGGACCGCCCAGACGCATGGCCGCGTCCGTCGCGTCCACAAACCAGGAGGCCGAGGAAAGCTCCGCCACCCAGGCCCGGACATCCTCCATGGCCGGATAGTTCTGTTCCCCGGAAATCACGCCCACAGGATAAATGCTCCGGGTGTTGGCCACCACCTTGACCCCGGGGTTTCCATACCGGACCAAAACCCGCAGGGCCTCGACCGGCTCCAGGGCCACCACCACATCCGCGCCGCCCCTGGGAATTTGGGGAGACCACGCGCCTTTTTCCGACACCCGAAGGTGGCTCATCACCGAGCCGCCCCGCTGGCTTGCGCCAAACGTCTCGCCGATGGTCACCGAGTAGCCTTTGGCCGTAAGCGCGTTGCCCAGAATGCGCGAGGCCAGCACGTTGCCCTGCCCGCCCACACCCGTGATGATGATATTCACCGGATCCTTCCAGAGTCTCGTTCCCATGTTATTCCGCCTCCACGCGCATGATGGCCCCGACAGGGCAAATGGACGCGCACACGCCGCAGCCCGCGCAAATCACCTCATCCACCCGGGCCTTGCCTCGGGCTTTGTCCCACACAAGGCCCGGGCACCGGAAAATCCGGGTACACAGCCGGTTGCACCCGCAGGATTCCCCCAGGCAGACCTCGGGGTTCACCATCACGTCGAATTTCCTCTTCCCCTTCTTTTCCGGGCTAAGGGCGCAGATTTGCCGGAGAATGAGCACCTTTACCCCGGGCACATTGTCCAGGAGACCGTGCATGATCTTTTGAGTGCCCGGCACGTCAAAGGGATCGCTCACGCGGACCGTGGCGCCCATGGCCTTGGCGATTTCCGCGATGTCCAGGGCCGGGACCTCGTTGCCCTGGGCGTCCCGCGAAAGCCCAGGGTGGGGCTGGAACCCGGTCATTCCCGTGCCGGAGTTGTCCAGAACCACCATGAGGATGTCGGCCTTGTGGTGGATGGCGTTGGCCAGGGCGGGCATGGCCGCGTGGAAAAAGGTGGAGTCCCCGCACACGGAGACCACGGGCTGGTTGAGTCCAAAGGGTCCGAGCTTGCCGAAACCGGAGGCCACGCCCGTGCCGGACCCCATGGAGTGCAGGGTTTTCAGGGTCGAGAACCCGCTGGGGAGAACCGCCATGGAATAGCAGCCGATATCGCCGCAGACAAACCCTTCCCGGGCGTCCCGGGCGAGCACCGAGTGGATGCTGTAGAAGCTCGCGCGGTGGGGGCATCCGGGACAGAAGGTGAGGTCCCGTCCGGGGGCGCCGAAAAACGCCTTTTGCCCGGCTTTTTGCGCGTAGTCCGGGGGCTGGGGCGTCCAGGCGATGCCGAAGATTTTTGCCAGGGCGGCGGTGACGATGTCCGGGTTGAGTTCGCCGGTCATGGGAATCGTCCCGTCCCGCTTGCCAAAGAAGGTTTTAACGCCCAGGGTCCCGGCCATTTCCGCGGCCAGCACCTTCACGTTTTCCTCGGTAAAGGGCATGACCTCCTCGACAAAGAGAATCCGGCCGGCTTTGCCGAGCATTTGGGCCATGAGTTTGGATGGCAGGGGCCAGGTGGTGGCGAGCTTGAAAAGGCCGACTCTCCCTTCCATGCCCAGCAGCGAGACAGCCTCTTTGGCGTAGAGGGACGAGGCGCTGGTGGAGATGATCAAAAGCTCCGGTTTTTCCGGTCCCTGGTAGGTGTTGAAGGGAGAGGTCTCGAACAGTTCCTTCGCCTTTTTGAGCTTGTCCTGCTGGAGGTCGTGCCTGTAGGTGACAGGCGCGGAGAGCACCGGCCCTTCCATGGGGTCCAGCACAAATCCGTTGTGCCTGAACGCGGCCTTGGCCTCGCGTTTGGGCATTTCCCCCAGAACCACGCTTCCCGAGGCGTGGGAAAGCCGGGTGATGGAGCGGACCATGACGATTTGGCGCAGCGTTTCGGAAAGCTCGAAGGCCCATTTCACGGCCTCTTTGGCCTCCTGGAAATCCCCGGGCTCGATGAGCGGGATTTCCACGAGCTTGGCAAAGGCCCGGGACTCCCCCTCGTTCACCGACGACAGCGCGCCGGGGTCGTCGCAGGGGATAAGCAGGATGCCGCCCCGGGTGCCGGAGCCGGTGAGATGGAGCAAAAAGTCCGAGGCCACGTTCAGGCCGTTTTGCTTCATCACGCAGATGGAGCGCAGACCCGCGAACGAGGCCGCGGCGGCGACCTCGAGGGCCACCTTTTCGTTGACGCTCCATTCCACATACACGCCGGCCTCTTTGGGAAGCCTGGCGAGGCTTTCGATGATTTCGGACGAGGGGGTGCCGGGGTATCCGGCGGCGATGTTTAAGCCCGCTTCGAGGGCGCCCCGGGCGATGGCCTCGTTGCCCATGAAAAGCCTGCTTTCGCCGGGCTTGCCATTTAGAAGGTTAGACATGTGATGCCTCCGTTACAACCGGATGGGAGGTGGATTGCGAATGGGGCCGCGGCGCCAAGATATGGCCAGCCGCCCGGAAAGCGGCGTCCGCTTTGCCATGGCTGTTTTCATAGGAAGGCGCCCAGGTAGTCCTCAACAGCCTGAACGAACCATTCGGCGCTTTCAATGAGTTCTTCCGTGTCCGCAACGCTTAAGGGTTCAACAACATGGTAGTCTGATTCCTGCCGTGCCTCAAAAGCCATGTGAAGACGGGCTGACAGATGTTTTGGGAAAAGGCCTGTCCTTACGAATTCAGAGTCGAAAAGCGCGATGGCTCCAGCGTGCTTTCTTGGCGTCACCTTTTTAAGCTGCAGCAAGGCCAAGACCGCGTAAAACATGGCGTAGTAAGAACGGTTTACCGCTCCAAGGGTTGTCGCGCCCGCGGAAACCAGCAGCCTGGCCTCCTGCAGGGCGGCCCGGGCCTGTTCCATGCGGCGCCGGACAAGAACCGTCAAGTCCTCTTCCCTCATAGCGGCACTCCTTCCCCGCGCACTGCCATAGCCAAAAGGGAAGAGCGCTCAGGCCCGTTTTCCCACGCCTCGCGGGACATCACCACCGGGACAATCACGACCCCGTTGGCAAATCCGCATTCCCAGGCCGCCCTGGAAACCGCGCGCCGGGATTCCCGGTCCACCGGTCCGTCCAGAAGCACAAGAACGTCCATATCCGAATCGGGGTCCGCGTCGCCCCGGGCGCGGGAGCCGAACAGGAACATGCCGCAGAGCTTTACTGTCCCCTCAAGGCGCGCTTTCATGGAAAGAGCGGTTTCATGGTCCTTAACCCGCATGGCGCCTCTGTCCACAGGCAGGCGTGGTGTCACGCCCCGAGAAAAGCCTTTGCTGTTTCCGCCGAAAGCCGCAGCACGGACCGTTTGCCCTCGCCGGTGTTTAAAAGCTCCCGGGCGGCTGCCAGGGCAAGGGCGCGGCGCTTCTTGTTTCCCGCGGCTTTGACAAGCCCCTCCAAAAACAGCGGGGGCATTTCCCCGGTTTCAAGCCATCCGTCCCTGACCGCGCCCTCCACCATGCCAAGGCCGGTTTCGGTCCGCGCAATCAGGGTGTTGTAACCGGGCATGCCCTCCACCTGGCCCACGGACACATCGGCCCATTCGGCGGAAAGGTCCGGGCACAGGGAGCATCCGTCCGGAATAAACGCGCGGATTTCGGCAAGAGGGATTTTATGGACCGAGCCGTCCCTGAGGGTGATGACAAACACCTCGGCGGGCGGGGGGGGGACATCCATTTTGGCGATGTCTTCGGGATTGACCTTGCCTGCAAGGAGGCCCATGAGTCCCCGGGTGTCCAAGGCCCATGTGCAGAAAAGGCCCACGGAGAAGGCCACGGGATCGGCGAACCCTTCCCGGGCGAGGGGGTTTTGCCGCATCTGGGCAAGGGCCGTCATCTGGCAGGGAGTGCCCGCCACGGCGAGGCGGGTGAGTCCGTCCCGCATGGCGCGGTTGACCGCGGCCACCGTGGGGGAGGCCATGTACTTGGAGCCGGAGCAGGCGCAGACCTCGTCCACGGTTTTGGCGAGGCGCGGCTCAGGGACAAGCCCGTCGCGCCCGGTGACCACGGCTCCGGCCGCATGGCCGTTTTCCATGGCCCAGGCAAGAAGCGCGGTGACCGTGCCGCCGGTCTGATAGGGGACCTTGGGCGCGTTTTTCCCGGCTTTGGCGGTAAGGATTTGCCGGTAATGTCCCAGGGCGCCGTCGCCGTAGGGCCGGCCAAAGACCGCATCGGAAAGGGCGTCCAGGTCCACCTCGGTTTTGGGACAGTGGGCGTTGCAGCGGCCCTTTTGCGAAGTGCAGGGGAATATCTGGGAGGTCTTGCCGCGCCAGGTGGCGAAGTAGGGGCACATGTCCACGCAGGCGCCGCAGCCCACGCACAGGCCCGCGCGCTGCACGTCCTCCAGGAGTTCGTTGGGACCGTAGATGTTCATCGGGTGTTCCTTTATGGGGTTTTAAAAAAATTCCTCCTGGACCGGTGTCGAAAGGATATTCTGAACTCAACGGTGGAATCTTCTATATGCGACACAAAATAAACTATCGCAAAAATAGCAAGTAATGCTTGACATATTACTCATCGTTTAATTAATTTGGATTGCATTTTTGCCGCTTGTATAACATTGCGGTTCGCTGTAAAGACCTGGATCCCAGGGGCCGTGACAAAATCACCGTCATCCGTGATGACCTGCGCCAAGCCATTGCTCTTCATGGATTCCAGCATAAACAGGTCGTAACCGTCAACTTTTTCGGTCCTAAGACGGGCCAAGGCCGCGTTTACCGCCCGTGTGTCAATGGTGAGGCTCAACAGTTCGGCAAGGCCGGAAACCTGCGCCCATGCCGCCTGTATCTCGGATACAACCTGAATCCGCTCATTAACGCAGGCATGCCTAAAGTTTTTATCGAATCTGGATGGATTTGGAAAGATGGCCGGACTGATCTTTGTAAAAATTTCATATTCTGATCTTTCTATTAGATGCGCCAATTCAGATAGGCTGAGTCCAGAGTGGAAAATTTTGGAGCCTGCTCCCAGCGCGGAAGTTGTGTAAGAGGGATAATCTGAAATTTGATACTTTGCCGGAGGTCTTGCGCTCTGGCTAGCTTGTGTGTAGGTCATCCAATACCAGACATTGGTGTCAACAAGGAAAGAATCCTCCGGCCTCGGCGTATCAGACCTGATGTCAACAACCTGGGCCTGCACTGTATAATTTACAGCCATCACAGGGACTCCTTGGCCTGTTGTTCCAGCATGTCATCAACGATTTTACGGTAGTCAAGTTCGCCATGATACTTCGCCGCGTTTTCGATGACCCTTTCGACCACCAAATTTCCAGTTTCGTTGATGTTCTCGATCTGAAGCAGACGCCGAAGATCAACCTCCGGAATGTCCTTGAGCAATTGACCGATTGCGAAGTTGAAGAACGGAGACGCGAACTGTCTCACTCCTTCAAAATCAAGAGTGACTGTCTCTCCTTTTTTCAGAGGGCCATGGATAATTTCATAAATCCGTTGCCCATCTTCCATGATGATGCAACGCGGGCCGATCTGGTTTTTGATAGATAGTATCATTTTCTGCCTTCCATTATTCACGCGCGTTTAGTTTCATCTTGAAAGATGTAAAATCTTTCGTCACGTCGAAGTGTTATATGCATAATTGTACCGTCGAATACAAAGCCAGTATTGAAATACCGGTCTCCATCCCTGTCAATGATGGCATAACCATCGTTGCTGTAAACTTCCATCTTGCCTTGGTTAACCCGGATAAATTCTTTGAGAAGGTCCAGACCGAGACCTCTAGCTACTCCATCAATACATGTGCTATAGCCACTCGTAAAGGCCCATTTCAGGCAATAAGCGCCAGCGAGCTTTGATGCCCGGTCTTCACCTGTTTGATGGCGCAGAAAGGCTCTAATCTTATTGGGAATTCCTTGTCCAAAATCAACAACTGAAAGCACCAACTCATTGCTAGTTTTAAAATACTGGCCACAAGAAAAAACACCAATCTTTGTGCCGCTATGTTCGAAAGCGTTATTGTAGATTTCCCACATCCGGCCCGCTATGGCATCCCGCAAGCGTTCGCTGACATTGACCCATCCCTTGCCAATCCAGTTGTAGGTAAGGTAGTCCATGATCCCGTTCATGTCGAGAAACGTGGTTTCACGATACGGAATGGAATTGCCGTCCCATCCGGATGCGTGATAACCAAAATTTCCGGCAAACCCATTCTGACAGATATTAACCATTACTGCGCTGTTCCGGAAGGTGTCCCAGTCGAAAACCACTATACCCGCCCGGTATTCGATTAATCGCGCCAGCCCTCCGAGAAAGGCCACCGCGTTTGGGCGAAGAAACCGACATTTGGAAAAGTCAAAACACACGTCCTCAAAATCATTGTTGACTTGTTTCCAGATGGAAAAAAGGCGATCGAAGTCCCTGGGGCCATCATTGAGCGTTGGAATCGGAATGACTTTTCCCGCCATGTTATTTGCCTTGGCCGCTCGACGCCGGTTTCGCCCCTCTCATCCCTCCACCCCATACGCCCGCGCCAAAACCGGCACAGGATGGCACACCCGGCGCTCCGGCAGACCCCCGGCCAAAAATCCCCGGCAGGAAGGACACGGCGTCACCACCGTCTCCGCCCCGGTCTTCCAAATCAGCTCCGCCTTCCCCTCCCGCACCGCCGCCGACAGCGCCCGGCGCTCCACAAAAAACGCGCCCCCCGCCCCGCGGCAGCTTTCCGGCTCCTCCATCTCCGCCAGCCGCAGGCCCGGGCGCCCGCCCCAAAAGCGCGCGCGGACAAGTGTCCGCTTAAAAAAGTGTACCAGAAAAGGCCGGGACTGGCAAGGGCGGGGAGGAGAAGGGGCAGGGCCAACGCATGGTAACCATCTTTGGCGCCTACCCGCTCGGAATTGGATTTTTGGAAGTGTTAATGAAAGATAGATGGCACGGGCGCCTGATGGCAAGACCTGAATCCGCAGCAGGATTGTAGCATCCTAATTGCAGGTTCAATTGCCGTCGGGGCGCACGGCGAGCGCCCGGAATGTGGTCCAA
>JAGVGH010000037.1 GCA_020057225.1 Desulfobacterales bacterium
GGCGGAGCTGATTACCCCCATCGCCATGGAAAAGGAACTGCGTTTCGCTGTCCGCGAGGGTGGCCGCACGGTGGGCGCGGGCGTGGTGAGCGAAATCATTGAGTAGCGCAGAGTGACGGACGGCGCCGGGGGTTTTACGCCCGGCGGGGAGAATGGCTATGCGAGTCAAATGCACGCTGGTTTGCCAGGACTGCAGGCAGCGGAATTATCAGAAGAACAAGAATAAGCGGACGACACCGGACCGGCTTGAGTTCAAGAAATACTGCCGTTTTTGCAAGAAGCATACTGTGCATAAGGAGACGAAGTAAGGTCTCCGGCGCCGGGGAATAGGCCAGTGGCTCAATTGGCAGAGCAACGGACTCCAAATCCGTAGGTTGGGGGTTCGATTCCCTCCTGGCCTGCCACCCGGAGCGCGGTAAGCGGCAAATCCGGTTTGTGTTGAGCGTCCCGCGCAAACCGGGGCGTCGAGAAGGCGCGGTTATATTACAAGGGCCGACAGGGCCGCCATGGAAAACAGATGGGACGTTTACTTCGGAAAAAAATAGCGCCCAAAAAGAAAAAGGTCCAGGCGGAGCAGAGCGCGCCGGACCCTGCGGCCGGAGAGGGCGGCGGAGAATCCCTTGCGGTGAAGAGCGCGGGGGCATCGGATGTTCCTGCCGCGCCCAGGCCCAAGGTGTATGCGCCGCCGAGGCCTGAGACCAAGGAGCCTGTCAAGCTGCCCAGGTGGATGGATGATTCTGTCCAGTTCCTTCGGGAGGTCCGGGTCGAGCTCAAAAAGGTGACATGGCCTTCGCGCAAGCAGACCATGGGGTCCACGGCCGTGGTTGTCATTTTGGTGGCGATCATGGCCGGATACCTGGGCGGCGTTGACGCGCTTCTCACACTTCTCATGAAAGTTGTCTTCAACTAAGCGCTGTCTGGAGCGGGATAATGTCTCGGTCTAAAATGAAATGGTACGTGGTCCACGTGTACTCAGGCTTTGAGGGCCGGGTGAAGAAGGCCCTGGAGGAGCGGGTGGTCACGCACAAGCAAACCGGGAATTTCGGAGAGGTTCTCATTCCCACCGAGCAGGTTGTCGAGCTTGTGAAGGGAAAAAGGAAAACCTCGTCCCGGAAATTTTATCCCGGCTACATTCTCGTGCAGATGGTCCTTAATGACGACACTTGGCATCTTGTCAACGACACCGCCAAGGTGACGGGATTTTTGGGCGGCAATGACAAGCCCACTCCGCTGACAGACGAGGAGGCGGCCCGGATTGTTGATCAAATAGAATCCGGGAAGCTTAAGCCGGCACCCAAGTATCAGTTTGAGGAAGGGGACGAGATCCGGGTTACGGACGGGCCGTTTACCAACTTCAACGGCACGGTGGAGACCGTTCTTCCGGACAAGGGCAAAATCAGGGTGCTTGTAAGCATATTTGGCCGTGCGACACCGGTTGAGCTGGAGTTCGTGCAGGTTACCAAAATATAGCGGTTCCAGCCAAAGCCGCCACGGCGGAAAAGGGCCGGAGCGGCCTGGACGGCGGATCCGGAGACAGGGGCCAGGCGGGGCGCGCCGGGCCTGGAGAAAGTTAACACGGCGTCGCGAAAGCCTTTGCGGCGGTCCGGGGGAACGGTTAGGGGAAGATGGCTAAGAAGATAATCGCGCAGGTAAAGCTGCAGGTGAACGCGGGGAAGGCGAATCCGTCACCCCCCATCGGGCCGGCCCTTGGCCAGCACGGCGTGAACATCATGGAGTTCTGCAAGGCGTTCAACGCCAAGACGGCCGGGCAAGAGGGCATGGTCATCCCGGTGGTGATCACGGTCTTCTCGGACCGTTCGTTCACGTTTATCACCAAGACCCCTCCGGCGTCGAGGCTTTTGCTCCAGGCGGCGAAGCTGGGCAGCGGCTCCAAGGACCCCAAGCGAATTAAGGTGGGCAAGGTTACCAAGGCGCAGATCGAGGAGATCGCGACGCTCAAGATGGAAGACCTGAATGCCAAGGACCTGGAAGGCGCCCGCAGAATCATTGAGGGCACGGCCCGCAGCATGGGAATTGAAATCGGCTAAGGACGCGCTTGAAGGAAGGGTTTGAGGATGCCGAAGCCAGGTAAAAAACAAAGAGAGGCCAAGGCAAGGGTTGACAGGGAAAAGCGTTACGCGTTCCCTGACGCCGTGCAACTGGCCTTGGAAACAGCCCACGCCAAATTTGACGAGACGTTGGATGTCGCGGTGCGTTTGGGGGTTGACCCCAGGCACGCGGATCAGATGGTGCGAGGAACCTGTGTTCTGCCTCACGGAATTGGGAAGACAGTCCGGGTGTTGGTGTTTGCCAAGGGTGAGAAGGAGAAGGAGGCTCTGGAAGCGGGGGCGGATTTTGTCGGGAGCGACGATCTGGTCCAGAAAATCCAGGGCGGCTGGCTTGATTTTGACAAGGCCGTGGCAACGCCGGACATGATGGGTGTTGTGGGCAAGATGGGCAAGATTCTTGGTCCAAGAGGTCTTATGCCCAATGCCAAGACAGGCACGGTCACCTTTGAAATCGCCCGGGCGGTCCAGGAGCTCAAGGCCGGAAAGATTGATTTCCGCGTTGAGAGAGCCGGAATTGTGCATGCTCCCATGGGCAAGGTTTCCTTTGGGAAGGACAAGCTTCTCGAAAACCTGGGCGCGTTTTTTGACGCGATCATGCGCCTCAAGCCTCCCGCCGCGAAAGGGACGTATTTGAAGAGCATCGGGATATCCACCACCATGGGGCCGGGTGTCAAGGTGGACCCGCTTTTGGTGAAGGATATCCTTAAATAGGCGGGCAAATCGCCGCCGGGCATTGAGGAGACACCACAACGGGGAGGGTTTAAGGGCGCTCCCCTTTGTGTGTTTTTGCCCCTGTGCAAAAAGGGGCGGGGGTTGGTGGCGCGCCGCGGTTTCCGCCGGCGGCGGGCCTTGACAACACCGGCGGAGCTATCATGTCTGTCAAAGACCGTAGGTGCGCGCGCTATAAGGCGCGCTTAAGCGGATGTACCGGCCTACCGAGACAGGAGGGCGCCAGATGTTTACGGGCCTCCGGTTTTTGCGGACCATGGAGGGAGGTGTGGCAGCGCTTTGAAAAAGGACGAGAAGCAACTCATCATTGAGGATTTGCACGGGCGCGCCAAACGGGCAAAAATGGCGGTCATTACCGAGTACCGCGGTCTTGACGTGGCCAAGCTGAACGAGCTGAGGAAGATTCTCCGCGGGGTCTCGGTCGAGTACCAAGTGGTGAAGAACACTTTGCTCGGGCGCGCAAGCGAGGGGACCATCCTCGAGAAAATCCAGGGCCGCCTTGCCGGGCCCAACGGCGTCGTGATGGTGTACGGCGACCCCGTGGAGCCGGCCAAGGTTCTCATCAAGTTCGCCAAGGAAAACGACAAGTTCCTTATCAAGTTTGGCGTTCTTGGGAACAGGGAGATAAGCCCGGAGGATTTGACGAGCCTGTCCAAGCTGCCCGGAAGGGAAGTGCTGTTGGCCCAGGTTTTGGGCGCGATGTCCGCTGTGCCCGCCAGTCTTGTGCGGGCTTTGGCCGACGCGCCCCGGAGGATGCTCAACGTGCTCAACGCGCGGGTGGAATCCCTGGAGAAGGCCGCGTAACGCGTTGTCAGTGCAAACAACAAGGGAGCCCGGGAGACGGGCGGTCCGCGAAAACGAACTTTGGAGGTTTTAAAAATGGCGGAGATCACCAAGGAGCAGGTCATTGATTTTCTTTCCGGCATGACGGTTCTTGAGCTTTCGGAGCTGGTCAAAGAGCTGGAGTCCAAGTGGGGCGTGAGCGCGGCGGCGCCGGTGGCCATGGGGGCGATGCCCATGATGGCGGCGGCCGAGGCGGCGGCGCCGGTTGAGGAGAAGACGGAGTTTGACGTTATCCTTTTGGGCGCCGGTGACAAGAAGATCAACGTCATCAAGGAAGTGCGCGCCATCACAGGTCTGGGCCTGAAAGAGGCCAAGGCTCTGGTGGAAGAGGCGCCGAAGCCTGTGAAGGAAGCGGTGGGCAAGGACGAGGCCGCGAAACTCAAGGCGCAGCTTGAGGAAGCGGGAGCGCAGGTTGAGGTCAAGTAGGCAGCCGGGGTCCGCGCGGGCTTAGGTTGTCCGCGCGGACCCCGTGTGATTTTTTTTCGCGAAGAAAGGAGCGCGCGCCCGGAAAAACGATGAGAACAAGCGTCGGCGCCGGACCGGACAGGTCTAGGCGAACGGCGCTTTATGGCTTTTGCCAGCCCAGATAGAAAAAACCTGACACCGGACCAAAACCTTTTGGGGAGAAACCATGTCGGCAACGTCCCTGGCCCAAAAACGTCTGAGAAAGACTTTCGGGAAAATTGGGAAAATCATCGAAATCCCGAACCTCATCGAGATGCAGCGGATCTCCTACAGCCGCTTCCTCCAGATGGATGTCCCGCCCGAGGACCGCGAGTGCATCGGCCTTCAAGCCGTGTTCAACTCCGTGTTCCCCATCCGGGACTTCTCTGGCGCCGCCTCGCTGGAGTTCGTCTCCTACAAGTTTGGCGAGATAAAGTACGATGTGGAAGACTGCATTCACAGGGGCATGACTTACGAAGTCCCCATCCGGATTACGGTCCGCCTTGTTGTTTTTGATGTGGACAAGGAGACCGACACCCAAAATATCCGGGACATCAAAGAGCAGGAGATTTATTTCGGCGCCATTCCCCTGATGACCGAGAAGGGGACCTTTGTTATCAACGGCACAGAGCGCGTTGTTGTCAGCCAGTTGCACCGCTCGTCCGGCGTTTTTTTTGATCATGACAAGGGCAAAAGCCACGCCAGCGGCAAGGTCATCTACACCGCGCGCATTATTCCGGTGCGCGGCTCGTGGATTGACATGGAGATTGACCCCAAGGATGTGGTGTACATCCGCATAGACCGGAGACGCAAATTTCCGGCCACGTTGCTGTTCAAGGCGTTCGGATACTCCACCGAGGATCTCCTTGACTATTTTTACGCCAAAGAGCGTATTGTCCTGGGCGACGAGGCCCTGTGGAAGGTGTTCGACCCGGACATCCTCAAAGGGCAGCGGGCGACCCGCAACGTCATGGCTCCGGACGGTTCCGACATTGTTGTCAAAAAAGGCCGTCTGTTCACCCAGCGCGCGGTGAAACAGCTTTCCCAGATGAAGGTGGACCTTATCCCCGTCGCGGAAGAGGACGTGCGCGACAAGGTGTTCGCCACTGCGGTTTTGGCGCCGGAAACCGGGGAAGTGCTGTTCAGCGCCAACGACATTCTGGGCGAGGACGCTCTCAAGACCCTGCGCGAAGCCAAGGTCAGGGAATTTGACATCCTCTTTATTGGCGGCGCCACAACCAGCGACTCCATCCGCAAGACATTGCTTTTGGATAAAGTGGAGACCCGGGAAGAGGCGCTTATCGAGATTTACCGGAGGCTTCGCCCCAGCAACCCCTCGACGGTGGAGGTGGCGCAGGAGTTTATTGACCAGCTTTTCTTCAGGCCCTCCCATTACGATCTTTCCGCGGTGGGGCGCCTTAAGCTGAACCTGCGGCTCAGCCTGGACACGCCCGTGGAGGTGTGTACCCTGCGCCGCGAGGATATTCTGCTCACGGCCAAGACTCTCATCACGCTGCGTGACACCCAGGGCATAGTGGATGACATTGATCACCTGGGCAACCGCCGGGTCCGCGCCGTTGGGGAGCTGCTGGAAAACCAGTACCGCATTGGTCTGGTGCGCATGGAGCGCGCCATCAAGGAGCGCATGAGCCTGCAGGAGATTGACGCGCTCATGCCCAACGACCTTATCAATCCCAAACCGGTCTCGGCGGTGGTGAAGGAGTTTTTCGGCACAAGCCAGCTCTCCCAGTTCATGGACCAGACCAATCCCCTTTCCGAGGTCACCCACAAGCGCCGTTTGTCGGCCCTTGGGCCTGGAGGTCTTACCAGGGAGCGCGCGGGTTTCGAGGTGCGCGACGTACACCCTTCCCACTACGGACGCATCTGCCCCATTGAAACGCCGGAAGGCCCCAACATCGGCCTCATCGTGTCCTTGTCCACCTACGCCAGGGTCAACGAGTTCGGGTTCATCGAGACCCCGTACCGCACGGTCAAGGATTGCAAGGCCAAAAAAGAAATCCGGTATCTGTCCGCGCTTGAGGAAAAGGATCTTCCCATTGCCCAGGCCAACGCTGTCCTGGACGAGGATGGCGCCTTTGTGAACGCCATGGTTTCGGCGCGGGTCGAGGGCGAGTTCCAGATGTCGCCCAGAGACCAAATCGCCCTGATGGACATTTCCCCCAATCAGTTGGTGTCGGTCTCGTCTTCGATGATTCCGTTTTTGGAGAACGACGACGCCAACCGCGCGCTCATGGGATCCAACATGCAGCGGCAGGCGGTGCCGCTTTTGAGCACCGAGGCGCCCCTCATTGGCACGGGCCTTGAGCATGTTGTCGCCAGAGACTCGGGGGTCACCATTGTCGCCAAGCGTCCTGGCCGCGTGGTGGGAGTGGACGCGAGCCGGATTGTGCTGCAGCACGACCCGGACGTGATGGGCGGAGACGGCAAGCACGTCACCATTTACAATCTGCAGAAGTTTACGCGGTCCAACCAGAACACCTGCTTCAACCACCGGCCCATTGTGCGCATGGGCGACATGGTGGAGGCCGGGCAGATCATCGCGGACGGTCCCGCTACCCGGAAGGGGGAGCTGGCGCTGGGGCGCAACGTGACTGTGGCCTTCATGCCCTGGGGCGGGTACAACTTCGAGGACTCGATTTTGGTTTCCGAGCGGCTTGTACGGGACAATATATTCACCTCTATCCACATCGAGGAGTTCGAGGTGGTTTCCCGGGACACCAAGCTGGGGAAAGAGGAGATTACCCGGGACATTCCCAATGTGGGAGAGGAGGCGCTCAAAAACCTGGATGATTCGGGCATTGTGCGCCTGGGCGCGGAGGTGAGGCCCGGCGATATTCTGGTGGGGAAAATCACCCCCAAGGGCGAGACCCAGTTGTCGCCGGAGGAAAAGCTGCTCCGGGCCATCTTTGGCGAGAAGGCCGGGGATGTGAAGGACACGAGCCTCAGGGTGCCGCCGGGTATTGAGGGTGTGGTTGTGGACGCGAAGGTGTTCGCGCGCCGCGGGGTTGAGAAGGATGACAGGACGCGGCTTATCGAGGATGAGGAGATAGCGGCCCTTGAGAAGGACAGGGACGACGAGCTCCGCATTATCGGGCAGATGACCCGCAGGATTTTGAGCAAGAGGCTCACGGGGCAGACGGTCGCGGCCTCGGTCAAGCGGGGCAGGCAGCCTTTCCTGGATAAGGGCCAGGTTATTACCGAGGCGGACCTTGAGGAAATTCCGGCGGCCCAGTTGGACGGGCTGGTGCTCAAGGACCAGGGCGTCACCGACTGGATGCACGACATTCTGGACCGGTACCGCGGGCAGACGGAGATTGTGCAACTGGCCTTCGAGGAGCAGGTCAACCGCTACCAGAAGGGCGATGATTTGCCGCCGGGCGTGATCAAGATGGTCAAGGTGTATGTTGCCATGAAGCGGCGGCTCTCTGTGGGTGACAAGATGGCGGGCCGGCACGGCAACAAGGGTGTTGTGTCATGTATTCTCCCCGCGGAGGACATGCCGTATTTTGAAAACGGCGATCCGGTTGACATGGTGCTGAACCCGCTGGGCGTGCCGTCGCGCATGAACGTGGGACAGATTTTGGAGATTCATCTGGGGCGCGCCGCCAAGGTGCTTGGCGAGGAGCTTGGAAGGCTGGTGGAAGAGAACCGGCAGGATGCGCTCAGGGTGCGGATGAAAGAGATTTACAACGAGCATTTGGAGGAGCTGGACAAACTTGATGACGAGGATTTGAGGATAATAGCGGAGGAATACAAGAGCGGGGTGTATATGGCGACTCCGGTTTTTGACGGCGCCAAGGAGGAGGAGATCAAGGAGCTTCTCAAGGGCGCGGGCGTGATGGAGACCGGCCAGGCCGTGTTGCACGACGGGCGGACGGGCGAGCCCTTCAAGGGTCTCATCACCGTCGGGACCATGTACATGCTCAAGCTGCACCACCTGGTGGACGATAAAATCCACGCGCGCTCCATCGGTCCGTATTCGCTGGTGACCCAGCAGCCATTAGGAGGCAAGGCCCAGTTCGGCGGGCAGCGGCTGGGCGAGATGGAGGTGTGGGCCATGGAGGCTTACGGGGCCGCGTATGCCCTGCAGGAGTTCCTCACGGTCAAGTCCGACGACATGGTGGGCCGGACCCGGATGTACGAGAAAATCGTCAAGGGCCAAAACGTTCTGGAGCCGGGAATGCCCGAGTCCTTCAATGTGTTGGTCAAGGAGCTTCAGAGCCTGGGGCTTGAGATGATTCTCATGGAGAACGCCGGAGAAGGCAAGTAGCGCGGCGCAGGCGGAAGGACGTGGCCGCGCAGGCCAACCGACCCTAATGACAAGGGGGTAGAACGTTGGAGACGATTTACGACTTTTTTGCGAAGCCGACGGACCCGCGGAAGTTTTCCGCGGTGAAAATCAGCCTGGCCTCTCCCGAGCGTATCCGGGAGTGGAGCTACGGCGAGATCAAGAAGCCCGAGACCATCAATTACCGGACGTTCAAGCCGGAACGGGACGGCCTGTTCTGCGCCAAGATATTCGGCCCCACCAAGGATTACGAGTGCAACTGCGGCAAGTACAAGCGCATGAAGCACCGGGGCGTGATTTGCGAGAAGTGCGGTGTCGAGGTTATCCAATCCAAGGTGCGCCGCGAGCGCATGGGGCACATCGAGCTTGCGACCTCGGTGGCGCACATCTGGTTTTTGAAGAGCCTTCCCTCGAAGCTGGGCAATGTGCTGGACCTTACGCTCAAGAACATCGAGAAGGTTCTTTATTTTGACACGTACATTGTTATTGACCCCAAGGACACGGGGCTGGCGCGCGGGCAGCTTCTCTCGGACGAGAAATACCGGGAGGCGCTCGAGCTGTACGGCAAGAATTTCGAGGCGGGCATGGGAGCGGACGCCATCCGCAAGATGCTCGGCCAGTTGGACATCGAGGGGGAGTATCAGACGCTCCGCGAGGAGATTATCCAGACGGGTTCCGACGCGAAAAGGAAGAAGCTCGCCAAGCGGCTCAAAGTGGTGGACGCGTTCCGGAACTCGGGAATCAATCCCGCGTGGATGATTTTGGACGTGGTGCCGGTTTTGCCGCCGGACCTTCGGCCCTTGGTGCCCCTCGAGGGGGGGCGTTTCGCGACCTCGGATTTGAATGACCTGTACCGCCGGGTCATCAACCGCAACAACCGGCTTCAGCGGCTGGTGGACCTGAAAGCTCCGGATATTATCGTCAGGAACGAGAAACGGATGCTTCAGGAGGCGGTGGACGTTCTGTTTGACAACGGCCGCCAGGGAAAGGTTGTTACAGGGACCAACAAGCGGCCCTTGAAAAGCCTGTCCGACACGCTCAAGGGCAAGCAGGGACGTTTCCGGCAGAACCTTCTGGGCAAGCGCGTGGATTATTCGGGCCGTACCGTCATCACGATAGGTCCCAACCTGCGCCTGCACCAGTGCGGGCTTCCCAAGAAAATGGCCCTGGAGCTGTTCAAGCCCTTTGTCTATCACAAGCTGGAGGAGAAGGGGCTTGTTTCAACGGTCAAGAGCGCCAAGAAACTTGTAGAGCGCGAGACACCGGAAGTGTGGGACACCCTGGACGAGGTGGTGCGCGAGTATCCGGTGATGCTCAACCGCGCGCCCACCCTGCACCGGCTGGGCATCCAGGCTTTTGAGCCCACGCTCATCGAGGGCAAGGCCATCCAGCTTCACCCCCTGGTCTGCACGGCCTTCAACGCGGACTTCGACGGCGACCAGATGGCGGTTCACATTCCGCTGTCGGTGGAGGCCCAGATCGAGGCCCGCGTGCTCATGCTTTCGTCCAACAATATCCTGTCCCCGGCCAACGGGGCGCCCATTATCGTGCCGACCCAGGACATCGTGCTTGGGATTTACTACATGACCCGCTCGGTGCCGGGGCTTCGGGGACACGGGAAGCTCTTTTCCAGTGTGGACGAGGTGCGGCAGGCCTATGACGCGCGGCAGGTTGACCTCCACGCGCAGATTTTTGTGCGGATGAACGGCAAGCGGATTGAGAGCACGGTGGGCCGGATTTTGCTGTGGGAGATTATGCCCAAGGGCACGCTGTTGCGGTTGCGGCACATTGTGGTGCATTCCGAGGAAAAAGCGGCCCAGGTGGAGCAGGAGCTCGCGGCCCGGGGCGCGGGGGAATTTCCAAAGATCGTTGAGGAGTACTCCGAGGGGCGCGACAGAAAAATCGGCGGGAACCTTGGGCTGCTCAAGGACGAGGATCTGGAAAGCGTGTTCCGGATTTTGCCCTCGGATGTCCGGCGCGTGGTGCGCGCGGAGCCCGGGGAGGTGGTCGGGCCGCTCAAGGTGAAGGACAGCTATCATTTCTTCCTGGTGCGCGAGAAGAACGAAGAGCCCGGTTTTGACGTGGTGAACCGGGTTATGAAGAAGAAAGAGCTGCGGGATCTTGTTGACCATGTGTACCGCAAGCTGGGGGCCAAGACCACGGTTGTTTTGTCGGACAGGCTCAAGGACCTTGGATACCGGTACGCCACGGAGGGCGGACTTTCCATCTCCATCAACGACATGAAAATCCCGCAGAAGAAATGGGATATTTTGAGGGAGGCGGAAGCGCAGGTTTCGGAAATCAACAATCAGTATTCCGAGGGTCTTATTACCCAGGGCGAGAAGTACAACAAGGTCGTTGATATCTGGGCCAAGGCCACGGAGGAGGTGGCCAACGCGATGATGGCGGAGATGCGCAAGGGCACGCCGGTGCCAGGGGCGCCCGGCATCGAGTCCGAGGAGAGCTTCAACGCCATTTACATGATGGCCGACTCCGGGGCGCGCGGCTCGCGCGACCAGATGCGGCAGCTCGCCGGAATGCGCGGTCTTATGGCCAAGCCCTCGGGCGAAATCATCGAGACCCCCATCAGCGCCAATTTCCGCGAGGGGCTTTCGGTGCTTCAGTACTTCATCTCGACCCACGGCGCGCGCAAGGGTCTCGCGGACACGGCGCTCAAGACGGCCAACTCGGGGTATCTGACGCGGCGCCTTGTGGACGTGGCCCAGGACTGTGTGGTGGTGGAGACGGACTGCGGGACCATGGTGGGGGTGGACGTGGAACCCCTCATGGAAGGCGGCGAGATTATCCAGCGGCTGGGCGAGCGGCTTTTGGGCCGCACGGCCATTGAGGATATCCGTGACCCCAGGCCGGATCCCAACGCGGAAACGGACATCATCGTCCGGGCCGGAGACGAGCTGGACGAGACGGCGGTGGACCGGATTGAACGGGCCGGTATTATGAAGGTGAAAATCCGCTCGGTGCTCACGTGCAAGACGCGCTACGGGGTGTGCGCCAAGTGCTACGGACGCGACCTTGCCCACGGCAACGCGGTGGAGATCGGGCAGGCGGTGGGAATACTGGCGGCGCAGTCCATTGGCGAGCCTGGCACACAGCTTACCATGCGGACGTTCCACATCGGCGGCACAGCGAGCCGGCGGGCGGAGCAGGCCGATATTCAGGCGGGCACGGACGGCAGGGTCAAGTACGTGGACCTGAACGTGGTGGCGAACGCGGCGGGCGAGTATGTGGTTATGAACCGCAGGGGCGGCGAGTTTGTCATCGAGAGCGAGGACGGCAGGCAGCTTGAGCGTTGTCCTGTTATATACGGCGCGCGCATTTTGGTGCGTGACGGGCAGGAGGTTCGGCAGAGGGATCTTTTGGCCCAGTGGGATCCGTTCACCACGCCGATTCTCACCGAGGTGGGAGGCATGGTGAAGTTTGGCGACATCATTTCCGGCAAGACCCTGCAGGAGAAGGTGGACGCCATAACGGGCAAGTCGTCGCGGATGATTACGGAGTACAGGGACTCGGAGGTGCGTCCGCGCATCAGCATCAAGAGCGAGGACGGGAAGACGGTTTCGTTGCCCACGGGTTCCGGTCTTGCGCAGTATCCGTTGCCGGTGAACGCCATTTTGCTGGTGGAGGAGGGGGACACGGTGCAGGCGGGCGATGTTATCGCCAAGCTGCCCCGGGCGACCACCAAAACCAAGGACATCACAGGCGGTCTGCCGCGCGTGGCCGAGCTTTTCGAGGTGCGCAAGCCCAAGGAGGCGGCGGCGCTCTCGGAGATTGACGGGTATGTGCGGATAAGCAAGGGGACCAAGGGCAAGCAGAAGGTTACGGTGGAGCCTCCCGGAGTGGGCGAGAAGCGGGAGTATCTGATTCCGCGGGGCAGGCACATCAATGTGTACGACGGGGATTACGTGCGGGCCGGAGATCCCTTGATGGGAGGCGCGGCCAATCCCCAGGACATTTTGACCATCCGGGGCGAGGTGGACCTTGCCAAGTACCTTGTCAACGAGGTGCAGGAGGTGTACAGGCTCCAGGGTGTGCGCATCAATGACAAGCACATTGAGGTTATTGTGCGGCAGATGATGCGGTGCGTCAAGGTGGTCGAGGTGGGGGACACGGACTTTATTTACGACGAGCAGGTGGACCGGGGGCGGTTTGTCCAGGTGAACCAGGAGGTTCTTGCAAAGGGCGGGAAGCCGGCCATCGCGGAGCCGCTTATTTTGGGTATCACCAAGGCCTCGCTTTCGACGGAGAGTTTTATTTCCGCGGCCTCGTTCCAGGAGACGACCAAGGTTTTGACCGAGGCGTCCATAGCGGGGGCGGTGGACTTCCTGCGGGGGCTCAAGGAGAACGTCATTATGGGCCGGATTATTCCGGCGGGGACGGGGATTCTTGATTACGCGCGGGCGGAGATAGCCCTGGAGCAGGAAGAGCAGGA
Source organism: Desulfobacterales bacterium (assembly GCA_020057225.1). Taxonomy (GTDB): domain Bacteria; phylum Desulfobacterota; class Desulfobacteria; order Desulfobacterales; family Desulfatibacillaceae; genus JAGVGH01. The sequence continues at coordinate 12,845 of JAGVGH010000037.1, forward strand.
GGAGGAGGAGATTCCCGAGGCGGCGCAGGATCTCCTGGAGATGACGGAGGAGGAGGGGAATTTCGAGGAAGACGAGGAAGATGAAGAAGATGATGAGGAACTTGAGAATAACGCTTGACAAGTCATCATCATCTAATATAAAAAATGCAATTTTGGAAGCCCGGCGTTGGAAGGTTTACAGGGCCAACGCAATTTGCAAGGAAGGATGACTCATGCCGACGATTAACCAGCTTGTACGGAATGGCCGGTTGCGGAAGCGGAGGAAAGACGACACTCCGGCTTTGAAGGGTTCTCCGCAAAAGCGGGGGGTCTGCACGCGCGTGTACACGACAACGCCCAAGAAGCCGAACTCGGCTTTGAGGAAGGTTGCCCGCGTGCGGTTGACCTCTGGTATCGAGGTGACAGCCTATATTCCGGGCGAGGGGCACAACCTTCAGGAGCACTCGGTGGTGCTGGTTCGCGGCGGCCGCGTGAAGGACCTTCCCGGCGTGCGCTATCACATCATCCGCGGCACGCTGGACGCCATCGGGGTGCAGAACAGAAGGCAGGGCCGTTCCCTGTACGGAGCGAAGCGGCCCAAATAGCGGGGTCCGGACACGAAAAGGCTGGCACGCACACTAAGGAGCGCGAGGAATGCCCAGAAGAAGAGAAGTTCCGGAGCGGGTCATCATCCCGGATTCCCGGTATAACAGCAGGCTTGTGGCGCAGTTCATCAACGCCGTCATGCATCAGGGCAAAAAGAGCACCGCGGAGAGCATTCTTTATGATGCGTTTGATATCATGGAGAAGAAATCCAAGGACTCTCCCTTAGAGGTCTTTGAAAAGGCGGTGGCGAACGTGAAGCCGGTGATTGAGGTGCGTTCCCGGCGCGTGGGCGGCTCGACGTATCAGATACCCACCGAGGTCAGGCATAAAAGGCGTACCGCGCTCGCCTTGCGGTGGATTATCGGGTTTGCCCGGAAAAGGCCCGAGAAGAGCATGGCCGCCAAGCTGGCGGGCGAGCTTTTGGACGCGGCGAATCTCAGAGGGTCGGCGATTAAGAAACGGGAAGACACCCACAAGATGGCGGACGCGAACAAGGCGTTTGCGCATTACAAATGGTAGCAGGTCCCGCATCCCGCCAGAGGAAATAAGACAGAGGGCAAACGTGTGCAGGCGCGGCCTGAAAGCGTAAAAAGGCCGGGGAGAGTTTTTTTTGTAACGGGAAGGCGGTTGTCCGTCATCCAAACCGGGCAAAGACAGGGCTGTCGGCGTCAGGGAGGCTGAGACATGGCCAAGCAAAAGTTCGAGAGGAAGAAACCCCACGTGAACGTGGGCACCATTGGGCACATTGACCATGGCAAGACGACGCTGACGGCGGCCATCAC
>JAGVGH010000230.1 GCA_020057225.1 Desulfobacterales bacterium
ATTTCATTTAGTTTTTCAAGTGATTTCGATGGGTAAACAAAAAAATTGTTTCACAGTCCAGGAAATCCTGATCACTTTCGGCATTTTGCAATTACCTCATTGAAAAAAACCGGGAAAAAATGCGCTACGCCGAGTTCCGCGCGGCCGGCCTGTTTGTCGGTTCCGGGGTGATCGAAGCGGGCTGCAAGGCGGTAATCGGCGACAGACTCAAACGGTCTGGCATGAGGTGGCCGCTTACAGGCGCAAACAACATTATCACCCTGCGGTGCGTGATGAAATCCGGCCGCCTGGAGGACTACTGGGAAGACAGGGGGGCAGGGGGCACCCTACAAAGGTGACGCACACCCGGTTTTCCTCAATCCTCCCCTGGATGCGCCGTCTCCACGCCGTCCCTGCTTCTATCGCGGATAACGTCTATGCCCTTGCCTTGGGCTTGAAGCCCCGGGCCAGGGAAAAACCCCGCCGCTATGCGGCCGCTGTGCGGAATGAGGCCCCTTTAAAAACGCGCCCTTTCCTTTTGCCGCCGCCTTCCGCCTTCTTAATTTTCCGGCCTTGTGGTACAAGCTCCCCTGCGCAGACCTTCCCGCGTCCCGGCTCAAACCCTTATACGGTAAGCGCCATGTTCCTTTTCTGGTTCAAGAAAATCCTGGGCGCCCTTCTCCTCCCCATGTCTCTTTCCCTTTGGGCGTGCCTTGCCGGGCTTCTGCTCATGACGCGCGCCAAACACCGGCGCGCGGGCAGGGCGCTCGCCGCGCTGGGCGTTTTTCTGCTGTACGCGGCCTCGACCCCCCTTGTTGGAAACGCCCTTGTCAAGCCCCTGGAGCGCCAGTATCCCATGTACCGGCATGATCCGGAACGTCCGCTGGCGTTTGTCGCGGTTCTCGGGGGCGGCAACGTCCCGGATCCGGATTTGCCTCCCACAGCCCAGATTGGAGGCACCGCCCCCGCGCGCCTCGCAGAGGGCATCCGCGTGTGGCGGATGAACCCTGGGGCGCGTCTTGTGCTTTCCGGAGGCGCGGTGACGGACCCCACGCCCAACGCCGAGGCCATGGCGAAAGTCGCCCGGGCGCTGGGAGTGCCGGAATCGGCCATGATTCTTGAAAAGCGTCCTCTGGATACGGAGACCGAGGCGCGCCTTCTCAAGGAGACAGTGGGAAACAGGCATTTTGCCCTGGTGTCCGAGGCGAGCCACATGCCCCGCGCCATGGCGCTTTTCCGGCGCCAGGGGCTTTCTCCCGTGCCCGCTCCCACGGCCCACATGGTTCCTGTCCGGCCTGGCGGGGGGAGCGTGTGGCGGAACTTTGTGCCCAACAGCGGAGGGCTGGCGAAAACCGAGCGGGCGGTTTACGAGACCCTGGGGATGTTGTGGGCGAGGCTGCGGGGCAGGGCCTAAAGAGAGGGAGGGTGTCAAATGCGTAATGAAATGGGAGGGGGGAGGGGGGCTTTTTGAAAAAGCCCTTGACCTGGGTCGGGGAACCGTGCTTTTAGTGGCTGCGGCACTTAGGAAAGAAGCGCGTACGATTGTTCGTTTGCGAGGGGCGCGGCCAAAGCGGGCCAAGCCTCCGGGTTAAACGAACGAACAGACGTCCGGACCACCCCGAAAGGAGATACCACCCATGTGCGCCGACCTCTCCGGCATCGAGCCCGTCATCTACAAAAGCGGCATCAACGTCCCCTACCACTGGTGGGCAGGCGACACCGCAAGCGCCTTCCTCACCGCGCTTCGCGACCGCCAAACCATCACCGCCATCAAATGCGGTTCCTGCGGCATGGTCTTTGTCCCCCCAAGAAAAACCTGCCCCCAGTGCTTCACCCCCAACACCCAATGGCTGGAGGTCGGCCCCCTCGGCACGGTCACCGCGTTCACCGTTGCCCGAAAACAGCTCGCAGCCATCAAAGACACCGTGCCCGTGGTCTTCGCCCTCGTCAAACTCGACGGCGCCTCCACCTCCATGCTCCATAAACTTCTCCTTCAGAACCCCTCCCTGGCAAAGGCGGGCATGCGCGTCAAACCCCGGTTCGCCCAGGACAGAACAGGCACCATCCTGGACATCCAAGGCTTCGAGCCCGCGTGATAACGCCGGGTCAGAATTCATGAGTTAGGAGTTAGAATAATAGGGAGAAAGCCCCTGTTTTCATAGATTTTTCGATCTATATAATGGGCCTTTCCCCTCATGGCGGCCGCGGTGCGGCAAGGTTTTTAATCTAGCCTGGGGTTTCAACCCCAGGGCGCCACCATCTACGCAAAAAGCGCGGATAATCCAGACATAGAATTTAAACTCTCCGGCTTCGCCGGTCCGGTTTATAAACAAGGACAACATCTCCCCTGGAGTACGCCATGGACAGATGCGCCATCATCGGCTTCGGCATGACCGCCATCGAAGCCCGAAAACCCGGCTCCACATTCGCCGACATGGTCTGGGAGGCCGTCAACAAGGCCCTGGACGATGCCGGAATCACCATCAAGGACGTGGAAAACGTCATCACCACCTCCAACGATTTCTTTGACGGACGCACCATCTCCTGCATGGCTGTGGGTGACGCCTCGGGCGTGCGGGAGAAAAACTGCTCCTGCACCGAGGGCGACGGCACCTTCGGCGCCTTCTACGGCCTTAGCCGTATTCTTTCCGGCGCTTACGGAACAACGCTGGTGACAGCCCACAGCAAAGGCTCCGAGAGCGTGTCCAGCCTCATCACCAACGCGGCCTTTGATCCCATCTACGAGCGCGCGCTGGGCCTGGACGCGATTACCGCCGCGGCCCTCCAGGCCAACGCCTGGATGAAGGCCACTGGCGCCACCAGCGAGCAGCTTGCCATGGTCTCGGTGAAAAACCACGGCAACGCCCGGCACAATCCCTATGCCCAGCTTCCCATGGAGATCACGGTCAAGGATGTGTTGGAAAGCGAAATGATCGCGGATCCCCTGCACAAGCTCGACTGCTCCCCGGTTTCGGACGGCGCCTGCGCCATCCTTATCGCCCGGGAGGGCCTCGTGAAAAAGGGGCGGAAAAAACCGGTGTGGATAGGCGGGGTCAACTTCTGCTCGGACGCCTACTTTTTAGGCGACAGAGACCTTGCCAAAGCCCCGGCCCTTACCAAGGCGGCCCAAAAGGCCTACTCCATGGCCGGGGTCGCCAACCCGGCCAAAGAGATCCAGGCGGCCGAGGTCTATGACGCCTTCACCCACCAGGAACTCATGTGGATCGAGGCGCTGGGTCTCGCGGAGGCCGGACAGGCGGGCGCTGACCTGGCCAAGGGCCGCTTCGCCCTGGGCGGCGCGCTTCCTGTCAATCCCTCGGGCGGCCTTCTCTCCGGCCACCCCGTCATCGCCGCGGGACTCTACCGCATGGCCGAGGCCGTCCGCCAGCTTCGCGGAGAGGCGGGCGCGGCCCAGGTGGACGGGGCAAAGCGCGTGGTGGTGCAGGGAATGAACGGACTTTGCGGCCAGTCCCACTGCGTGTGGGTGCTGGAATCCGGGAAATAGGAGGTGCCAAATGGCAAAACGCGTTGCCGTCGTCGGGACGGGACAAACTTTTCATAAAAGCCACCGGCCGGACGTGAACGGCCAGGAACTCATCAACGAGGCCGTGCAGAGGGCGCTCGAGGACGCGGACCTCACCCTCAAAGACATTGACGCCATCGTCATTGGCAACATGGACCACTTCGAGGGCATCAACTACGTGGACTGCTGGAGCGTGGACGGCTCCGGCGGCACCATGAAGCCCATTATCAAGCTCACCACGGGCGGCACAACGGGCAGCACCCTGGCCATCGGCGGCTATCACATCACGGCCTCGGGACTTTTCGACAAGGTGCTGGTCATCGGATGGGAAAAGAACTCCGAGTCCGACACCACCGGCGCCATCACCACGGCCTTTGACCCGGTATGGGACAGGCTCGTGTTCGCCGGGGCCATCGCCGCTCTTGCCGCGGAAGGCATGGCCTATATGACCGAGTTCGGCATCACCGACCGGGACGCGGCGCGGGTCTCGGTGCGGGACCGCAAACACGCCTGCAACAACCCCCACGCCCAGTTGCGCAAGGAAATCACCATCGAGGATGTGCTGGCCTCGCCCATGCTCTCGGACCCCGTCCATTTACTGGACGTGTGCCCGAGAACCGACGGGGCCTGCGCCGTCATCATGGCCAGCGAGGACGTGGCGGAAAAGATATGCCCGAACCCCGCGTGGATATGGGGCACGGCCAACCGCCACACCTACACCTATGTGGGCGACTTCAAGCTTGGCGAGATTGACTCGATGAAATACGCGGCGGCGGAGTTGTGGAAAAAATGCGGAATCCGCGAGCCGAGAAAAGAAATTGACGTGATCGAGTTGTACCAGCCCTACAGTTTTGCGGGCATCATCTGGATCGAGGCCATGGGAATCATCCCCAGGGGCAAAGGCTCCGAGTACATCTGGAGCGGAGCCACGGACATGGGCGGCGAGCTTCCCATCAACCCGTCGGGAGGGGTCATCGCCTGCAATCCCATTGGCGCCACAGGGCTTATCCGCTGCGCCGAGGCCTGCGGACAGATTAGGGGAAAGGCGGACCAGCGCCAGGTGCCGGACGTGAAGCTCGCGGTTTCCACGGGCTTTGGCGGCTGCTACTGGACGGACATTTTGCTGTACGGGAAGAAGAAGCCTTCCTGACGGGAACAACACAACCCCGCCGGATTGTTCCGGCTTGTGTCAAAGGAGTTATTCCATGGCCGAAATAGAACGGCTGGTCATTCATTCCGGAGAAGGGGGGCAGCCCTTCAACTACGCGGTGGGCCTGCACGGCAGCAAGTTTCTGACCGAGCTTAGGGACAACAAACGCCTGATGGGCATCCGCTGCCCCGCGTGCGGCAAGGTCTATATCCCTCCCCGGCGGGTCTGCGGGGCCTGCTTTGTGGAAAACACCGAGTGGGTCGAGGTCGGGCCAAAGGGCGTTATCGGCACCTACACCATCGTGCGCTACGCCTTTATTGACCCGGAGACCGGGCACCAAAAACCCGTGCCTTACGGCTATGGCTTCATCCGCTTTGACGGCGCGGACACCTATTTCCAGCACTTTGTCGAGATTACGGACGAGTCCCGGCTCAAAATCGGCGTCCGGGTCGAGCCGGTGTTCGCCGAGGAGCGCAAGGGCACCATCCGCGACATTTTATACTTCAAGATTCTGGACTAGCGTGATACAACGCGCGGTATGGAAGGACTGCGCATAAATCCCGCCAAAAGGGCCTTGGCGCTGACGGGCCGGCTGTCCGCCTGTGTCATCACAGGCACGGACAAGGTCCGTTCCGGATACGGAAACGGGGACTCGCTGCTTCTGGACTTCACCCATCGTTTCTTCGCCGTGGCCGACAGTTCCGAGAGGTTTCCCATGGCGTCCCGGGCCTTGCTGCAACGGCTGGCCCGGGACCTTTTCAGACAAGGCGCGCCCCAAGGGCCTGAAGGGTGGCTGGAACTCGTCAACCGCGCCTACGCCCGTCAAAACTACATCCACAAGACAACGCTCACCTGCGTGGCCCTGGAGAGCCGGGGAGAGGGACGCCTCGCCCACGTTCTGCACGGGGGAGACAGCATCGCGCTCTTCCTGGACAGGACCACGGGCAAGGTTCTTTACCGGACCGGGGTGGACATGAATTTCGCGGGCAGGGCGGAGAGGATTGACAGGACCGCCACTGTCCCCCTGGGCGGCCCAAACGGACTGGTGGTGCTGGCGACGGACGGACTTGCGGATGTCGCCCGCCTTTCGGGCGTTTCCATCGAGGCCCTGTGCAAGGAGTCCACCCGCAGGTATCCACTCCACGCCTTCCCGGGCATTGTGCTCCGGTTTCTCGCCTCCAAGCGCCCTTCTCCGGAATACGATGACATCGGCTTCATGGCGTTTTCGCCCCCGGAACTGGACAAGGTTGCCAAGGGCTGCTTTCTTATGGGGGGAACCGGCGCCCAGGAGGAGGCGGTTCTCCGGCGGCGCATGGAGGAGGCCCGTTTTCCGGATGTGTGGACCAGCCCGGAGACCGCGGGGGATTTGCCGGCCATGGGGGTTTTGGACTTGCCGGGATGAGCCTTGGTTTTTGTCTTTAAATTTTCCCCAAGCCCCGTTTAGGAAGACCTGTCCAGGTGGAGGCCCCGATGCGCATTGACCGTCTGACCATCCGGAATTTCAAGGGATTCAAGCACAGGGAATTCCGCTTCGACCCCCGGTTCAACCTCATCGCCGGAGTCAACGGCGCGGGCAAAACCTCCCTTTTGGATGCTTTGGCGGTTGCCGCGGGAAGCTGGCTTTTGGGAATACGGGACCAAACCGCACGGCATATCAAGCCGTTTGAAATTTTACAGGATCCTGTTGAGGAATCCGGAGAGATTGTGTGGCACCGGCGTTACCCTTGTGAGATAGAGGCCGAGGGCGAGGTCATGGGTAAACCGGTTTCCTGGAAACGTGTACGGAATTCCGAGTTTGGAAGAACAACCTATGCGGACGCCGCGCGCATCAAGGACACTGCGTTAGATACCGACAACCGCGTGCGCGCCGGAGAGCGCGGCGTCGCGTTTCCTCTTCTCGCCTACTACGGCACAGGCCGCTTAAGCGACATGCCCAGGGCGCACGCGCTAATAAAAAACGAGAAAGCTCTCATAAAAAAGGAAAATTTTTCGAGGTTCGAGGGATACCGCGAATGTCTGGACCCCCGGCTTTCGGTAAAACAACTTATGGAATGGGTCGCGCGGCGGGAATGGATAGAGTTTCAAGAAAAACGAAAACCCCGTTTATCCTCGGGTGAAAGCCTTTCTTTCTCCAGAATCCTTTTAGACGCCATCGCTGGATACATCGAAGATGCTCTTGGAATTGATTTTGAGGCGAAACGGGGAGAAATTAGTCTTGTTCTGGGCAACTTGTATTTGGGTGGAATGAGAATCCAGCCTTTCAGCAATCTGAGCGACGGGCAGCGGGTCATGCTGGCCATGGTGGGAGACATTGCCCAGAGGGCGGCGCGGCTCAATCCGCACTGGGAGAGCGCGCGCTTGTGGAAACCCGTGGGGTTGTGCTCATTGACGAGCTGGACCTGCATCTGCACCCTGCGTGGCAACGGCGGGTTATCAGCGATCTCAAACGGACCTTTCCCAACATCCAGTTTTTCGCCACCACCCATTCACCCCAGCTTATCGGACAGGCGGAAGCCCAAGAGGTTCTGCTGCTGGACCTTGAAGGACACACGCGCCCCGGGCAAAGTTTCGGGATGGATTCCAATTGGGTGCTCAAGCATGTCATGGGCAGCCAGGACAGGGACCCGGAAATCGCCCGGCGACTGGACGCGCTGTTTGATATGCTGGAAAACGAACAGTACGGGGAGGCGCGGCGCGAGGTGAGCGCCCTTCGGGAAAAAATCGGCAGACACCCGGACCTTGTCGAGGCGGACGCTTATATTGACCGGTACACCCGGTTTGACACGGAGGAGCCGGACAGGGACCGGGAGGAAGACTGAGATGCGAAGCATCCCCAGGCCCGCCGGTCCACACGCGCTCAAGGATTGGTTGCGCCAGATGGAAAGGGCACCGCAAAACCGGTCGTATGAAAACTTTCCTTCCGAAGTCAAAGACGCGGTTCTGGAGAGCCTTTTGAGAGAACAAGGGTATCTGTGCGCCTATACCATGGTGCGAATCGAGACCGCTGGAGAGTGTCATATCGAGCATATAATCCCGCAAAACCAGGACCGGACAAAGGATTTGGATTACACCAACATGGCCGCTTGTTTTCCAAGGGACGGCGGAGACACTTCCTTTGGTTTTGGCGCCCCTCTCAAAGCGGGAGCACACGTGGTTCCCAATGAAAACTTTGTATCTCCCAATAGTGGAGGGTGCGAAGGGCGTTTTCTCTTTGATGGAAACGGCAAAATCCGCGCGCGGGAAGGAGACGCGGCGGCGGAACAGACCATTCAAACCATCAGGCTCGACCATCCTTCCCTGGTGGAAATGCGGCGGGAAGTTATGGCGTATCATGGCCTTGGCATATTGCCAAAGGGCATCCGGCCAGGGAAAGAAGAAGTGATGGGACCCAAAAGGGCGCGAAGATTTGCGGAGGAAGTTCTAAAGCCGGATGCCGCAGGCCGCCTTGCGGAATTGTGTGTTGCCCTGGCCCAGGCGGCCTTAAGGCACGCGGAAAGGGAAGAGGCGCGCGCCCGGCGTCTCCGGAAAAAAACCTTGTAATCACCGGGCCGCGCATCTATAAGCACCATGCGGAGTTTCCGGCGCCTGGGACGCGCGTTCCGCAGGCCGGAACAACCGCCAAGGGCGTCCGCCAGGGGTGCCTTTTTTGCGGGAAAACCCTTTGACAGGCGCGTGCCGGCCGGGGCCGAACACAGTGGATAAAATGAACGAAGCGGGCGGGACAAGGCGCGGCGGGCTTGTCGCGACCCCGGAAACACTGCGGCGCGTGTTTGTCATGCGCGAAAACGACTCGGCCAGGGAAACCCTGGTCAAGTACATGGAGCAAATCCTTTTCGGCCTTCAGGATTTTCTGCGCCGCCATGTGGGCATCACCGAGGAGGTGCCCATCAAAGAGCTCTCCAGTCGCTACATGGACAGCACCATCAGCCTGGAGCCTGAAAAACGCCTTGCCGAGGTCATCACCGGGCTTATCAAGGAAATCGCCCCCCACGCGGTCAACGTCTCCTCTCCCTACTTTGTGGGCCACATGACAGGGGCCATGCCCTTTTTCATGGTCCACCTTCAAACCATCGTCGCCGCCCTCAATCAAAACGTCGTCAAAGTGGAGACCTCGAAAGTCGTCTCCATTGTTGAGAAGGAAACCCTTGCCAAAATCCACCGCCTGATTTTCAAGCTGGATGACGGGTTCTACAACGCCCACATCCAAAGCCCCAGCACGAGCCTGGGCGGATTTGTGGAGGATGGAACCCTCGCCAACCTGACAGCGCTCTGGGTGGCCCGGGACAGGCTTCTGGCGCCCCGGGACGGTTTCGAGGGGGTTGAACGGGAAGGAGTGCCCGCGGCCTACAAGGAATACGGCATTGACCGGCTTGTGGTCATTGTGAGCCAGCTTGGCCATTATTCCCTGCGGAAATCCGGAGGCGTCTTGGGGATAGGGAATCAGAATGTTTTGCCGGTGCCTGTGGACAGGCACAACAAAATAGACGTAAACAGGCTGCGCGCCCTGTTGGATGATTTGCGGGCGAACGAGCCAAAGACCCGGGTGCTCGCCCTGGTGGGCATTGCGGGAGCCACCGAGACAGGGACTGTGGATCCCTTGGAGCGCCTCGCGGACATCGCCCAAGAGCGCGGCATCCATTTCCACGTGGACGCGGCCTGGGGGGGACCCACTCTCTTTTCCGAAAAATACCGGCATGTTCTGTCGGGAATCGAGCGCGCCGATTCCGTGACCATTGACGGGCATAAACAGTTTTACATGCCTATGACCTGCGGCATGGTGTATTTCAAAGACCCCAACGCCATGGACGCCATCGCCTATCATTCCAACTACGTGGCGCGTCCGGGCTCCGTGGACCTGGGCATCCGCTCCCTGGCCGGCTCCCGGCCTTCCACCGCCCTCATCCTGCACGGGGCGCTCAAGGTCATGGGGCAGCGCGGCTACGCGCTTCTCATAGACCACGGCATCGATCTCGCCCGGGAATTCGCCCTTGAAATCCAGAGACGTCCCAATTTCCAGCTTCTCACCCCGCCGGAGCTCAACATCCTCACCTACCGCTACTGTCCCGCCAATGTCCAGGAATGGCTCGACGCGGCCAACTGCGAGGAGCGCAGACGCATCACCATCCGGCTCAACCGGGGAAACATGCTGCTTCAGCGGCGCCAGCGCGAGCATGGCAAGAGCTTTGTCTCCAGAACCACGCTGCGCAGGCCGGAGCAGCGGGGCGGGGACATGGTGGTGCTGCGCTCGGTGCTGATGAATCCCATGACCACCATCGGGATATTGAAAGAAATTTTGGATGAGCAGGAGGCCATGGCGCGGGGGGAGCTCGCCAAGGCGTTCACGGTATAAGGCGGGGAGATTGGAGGCCGGGGGTTGGAGCCGGTTCCTCATCCCCGGCCCAGGCCAGCCCTGTGCCCGTGTCCGCGGCGGCGCCGCGGACACGGCAGTTGGCGCAACCGGGGCGGCTCATACCAAAATGCGGCCCAATCCGTAACACCCGCTGAAAGCTCCCGCTCAATCTCCCTCTCCCTGTGGGAGAGGGCCGGGGTGAGGGCATACCTTGTCTGATTGCACCTTGGTATCATTCCTCCGGGCGGCGCGTCAACCGGCAAGGGATTCCGGAAAGGATTCATGTCGAGAACGGAGCTGTGTCTGCGCGGGCAAGCCGCCTTTCGGCGCCGTTATCACAAACCGTCAAATCTTCCGCCCGGACATTGCGGATGATTTTTTTTGCGTAGCTGTCGGAAAGGCCGCAAATGTTGAAATGGCAGATGTCCCCGGAAGGCCCTGGACTTTGTTCAAACGATACTCCATCATGGAAAATATCCTCTGAAAACCGCCAAAAAACTTGGGGTGAGGGACACACGGGAACGTAATACGCCAGGATATGTCCGCATAGGCTTCCACTTTGCTCAACAGCGCAGTCCGCGCTGAACACGGAAATCCCTCCGCCTGTGCTGTTCCGGAACGCGGTGCTTGCAGGTCTGTTTTTCCTAAAATCAAACTGGTATTTGATGTTGACACAGCGGACGTATTCAGACATGGCGGCCCACCAAACTCCCGAATTTTACGGCACGCGGTGTGGAAATCCGGCAAATTTTCCTCCTCCAGGACTGTGTCTCCCTGCTCCCTGCGATACTCAACGGTTCCTGACGGGAGGAATACAAACTCCAAATATCTGTCCCTGGAGTACACGGAAACCTGGATTTCCCCATTGTCTCCTGGAAAAACATCCGTTTCAAGGCTGTACAGGGATGCCTCCACAACGGCCTCGGACGCGCGGCTTGCTGTAACCGCGTCAACAGCCCTTCCAGCGCCAAAGTTCCATCCGTCTGGAAGGGCGGTTAATTCTTTTATCTTTTCAAGTGTCTTTTTCAGCATCGGGCAATTCTCCAGTGTGCCCTTCGGAGCGTTGTATCGCCTCGTCAATGACCGGGACGGTCATAATGGTATTCCCGGACGCGCTTTCAAGTCTCCCAAGGGTTTCAGCCAGAACAGCCGCAAGGGTTTTCGCCGTGCTGTAGGACAGGTTCACGGTGAAAGCCACTTCCCCGTTTTGCGAAAAAGCGCAAAGGATGTCGCTGTTTCCGAGGACCACCGCGAACCCGTTGGCGTAATACGCTTTCCCTGCCCCTGGAAACAGCGAGGCTATCGGCCCTGCTCCGGAGTCCGCTGTGTTTTTTTCAGGTGTTTCAGACATGCGTCCTCCCTGCCAAAATAGAAAAGGCCGCCCTTGGGAATCTTTGCGGCACAGGCCCGCCCGGCACCCCGCCGCAGAGGCCCGGAAGAGGTCGCGCCGCCGTCCGTTCCGTATATGAAAATGCCTGTTTTGTGCCTCTTCAAATAGGCAGAATAGTACAGCCGCAAATATCCGGCAAGGTGTTGTCGGTTGAGGCCGCGCAGAGGCTCATTCCTCCCTGGGCGGCGGCGCGCCTTCTTCTTTGGGCCTGCGCGGGCCTCTGTGGCGTTTGCGTTTTTTCCTCTCCTCCGGAGCCGCGCCCGGCGCGTTCTCCCGCGCGGACGGAGCGTTCGCCTCCCCCCGGTTCTCGCCGGCGGGGCGTTTTTTTCTTCTCCGGCGCTTTTGGGACTCTGCGGCTCCGCCCGGCGCCGCGGCCTCTCCCCCGGCCTGGGAGGCCGCCGGGACACTTTCCGCAACCTGTCCCTCCGCCACCCTGGGCTTACGGGCGGGACGTTGTCCACGCCCGGGGGTGTCTTTGCTTTTTCTGCCTGGCCAGGCTTTCTTGCCGCCGCCCCGTCCTCCCGCGCTCCGGTCCCTTTTTTCCCCGATGTACGGGCCTGCCTGGTCCTGAACAAAAAAGTCCTCCTCGGGCCAGACAACAGGAATGCGGTATCCCAGTTTCGCCTCGATATCGTCCAGGTGCAGCACATACTCTTCGCAGGCCAGGGTAAATGTCTTGCCTGTCTTGCCCGCCCTGGCTGTCCTGCCGATGCGGTGGACGTAGTTTTCCGGGTCCTGGGGGAGGTCGTAGTTGACCACGTGGCTTATATCTTCGATATGCAGTCCCCGGGAGGCCACGTCCGTCGCCACGAGGATGGAGAGGTCGCCGTCTTTGAAGCTCTTCATGAGCTTGAGCCGCTTTTTCTGGGGCACGTCGCCGGTGATGCCCTCGGCCTTGTATCCGTTGCCCAGAAGTTTTTGCTCGAGAAACCGCACGCCGCTTTTGGTGTTGGCGAAAACCAGCACGCGCTCCCAGGGTTCCTTTGCCAGCACGCCCAAAAGCGCCGGGAGTTTCTGCTCTTTTCCCACATGCATGAGAACCTGCTCCACGGTGTCCACGGTAACCTCCCCGGGGGCCACCGCGAGAAACTCCGGCAGGTTCATGTACTCGTAGGTCAGGTCAAGCACCCGGTAGGAGAGGGTCGCGGAAAACAGCATGGTCTGGCGTTTTCCAAAGTGCGGCAGCTTTTTAAGGATGTAGCGCATGTCCTTGGCAAAACCCAGGTCCAGAAGACGGTCCGCCTCGTCCACCACGGCGATTTCCACGCCGTCGGTTTTAAAGATGCCCTGTTTGTAATAGTCTATGAGGCGTCCCGGGGTTCCGATGACAATGTCGGCCCCTGTTTTGAGGGCCTGGGCCTGTTTTTGGTACTCCATGCCGCCCAGAATCGCGGCGGTGGAGAATCCGCAGTGTTTGCCTATGAGGTTGGCCTCGGCGTGGATTTGGAGAGCGAGCTCCCGGGTGGGCGCCACCACCAGCGCCCTGGGCAGGCCGGGAACGGCGGGTTCTCTTTCTAAAAGGCGCGTGAGCATGGGAACCAAAAACGCGGCGGTCTTGCCCGTGCCGGTCTGGGCCTGGCCCGCGAGGTCTTTGCCTTCAAGGGCGACGGGCAGCGCGAGTTCCTGGATGCGCGTGCAGTAGTTCCATCCGGCCTCCGCGATTCCCCGCGCCACTGGCTCCGGGAGGTTGAAACTGCTAAAGGGTGTGCGGCTTAAAAAGAGCGCTTTTTCCGCCGGGGGGGGCGCGTCCGCCTCCTGAAGGTCTTTTCCGGTTCCGTTTTCCTCTGACATGGCTTTGTGTTCTTCCCTTGGCATGTATTGTCGTTCGTTCATTCCAGGGAGATAGTATGCCCAATTAGCACCAATGGCAAGCAGCGATGGCATTTAAAAAGGTGGAAGGCGCCAATTATTAACGCGTTTCACGCGGCGGCGCGGAAAATCCTCTATGATTCCGGTCTGAATTCTGGCAAGATAGGATGCGGAAGAATCCTCCAAAACATAGAGAGCGCGGGAGCGGGACCCGGGAAACCGCCCGGCGGAAGAGGAACGACATGGAACGGGTGTGGCATGGGCATTATGACGCGGGAGTGCCAAAGGAAATAGAGTATCCGCAAATCCCGGCGGACCGTTTGCTCAAAAACGCGGCCCGGGACTATCCGAAGCGGGAGGCGCTCTGGTTTGGGGCAATGGCCGGGGGACGCCTCATGGAGGCGGCGCTTTGCTACTGGGAACCCGACGCCCTGACAGACAGCTTCGCAAAGGGCCTTGAGGCCATGGGGGTCCGCAAGGGCGACAGGGTGGCTGTCATGCTGCCCAACTGTCCGCAGTTTGTTATCGCGGCCCATGCCGTGTGGCGCCTGGGAGCGGTTAGGGCAGGTGTACCCAACACATAGAAATCATTTTAAAAGAGGTAATTGCAAAATGAGGCGTAGGTTGGGTGGTTCCGGGCCGCAAGGCCCGGGTTCACCCAACATTTCTAAATGATTCCTTTGTGTTGGGTGAA
>JAGVGH010000169.1 GCA_020057225.1 Desulfobacterales bacterium
CAACGAAGCGCAACGAGGTACTCCACACATGAGGCCTCGGTGGCGAAACGTTCTCGAAACTCAGCCACGTTTGTCGGGTAATCCTCCATGCCCAACACTGCATATTGTGGGGGCGGGAGTCAAGTGCGTAGCCCCTTTCAAGAAATAAATGCGGTACACTTCGCATCGAAGAGAACCTGCTTGAGTTTGCCTTATGGGCCGCCCCGTTCTGGTTGTCCGCACGGGTTCGGGCGGGATGCCCCTAATTCCGGAGGCGCGCCAAATCTTCATGCCCTCCGCTCCCTCTCGCGGACCGCCTCACTCCCTCACCAGACACTCCCCCACGTGTCCGGCCACCATCTCCCTGAAACGCGCAAGCTCCCCCCGGCCGCACAGGTGCGCGTCCCCTTCCGCATAGGACGGGTCGAGCACCCGGCGGGGCACGAACTTTTGCAGCGCCCAGCGCTTTGCCCCGTGAAGCTCCCCGGCAAGGCGCCCGAGGATTTCCGCGCTCACCAAAGGCGCCGCGCAGGTGGTGCGGAACTCGTAGTCCCCGCCCCATTCCATGAAAATCCGGATGCTTGCCCGAATGTTTTCCGGCGGACACTTGGCAAGGGCAAGCGTTGGATACAATTCCGGCAGGGTTTTCACATCCATGGCCGCGTAATCCACCAGCCCCCGGGAAAGGGCTTCTCCCAGGACTCCGGGGCGGCTTCCGTTGGTGTCGAGCTTGACCAGAAAGCCCAGGGCGCGGACCTCCGCCAGAAAATCCAAAAGGTCCGGCTGCAGGGTGGGTTCCCCCCCCGAGACCACCACGGCGTCCAGCAGGCGCCGCCTGCTCTTGAGGAAGGAAAGCGCTTCGTGTTCGTCAAACCGCGTCTCAGGTTCGCCCTCCACGAGTCCCGGGTTGTGGCAGTAGGGGCAGCGGAAATTGCAGCCTACCGTGAAGAGCACCGCCGCCATAAGATCCGGATAGTCAATGAGCGAGGTTTTTTGAATGCCGCCGAAAAGCATCGTGTGTCCGCCTAAATAGGGTTGTGTTGTTTTGTGGCTTATTCCCGCGCGGCGGCTTTGACGCCGCCCTTGCGGCCAAGGCCGTAGCCGATACGGTACACGTCCGGAATATTGACTCTGCCGTCCAGCAGGCGCTGAAAAATTCCAAGGTCTTCCAGATCCTGGCGAATACCCTTGGGGCCTTCGTCAATGCGCAGGGGGGGCAGCTTGACTGTTTCGCTTTCTATTTGCCGCTTTAGGTGTCCAAGCACTCCTGATTCTTCCCACTTTAAAGTGATTTCTTCAAACGCGCAGGGGAGATTCATTCCACGAAGAGGGTCCATAAGTCTCTGGACCCATGGATAATCCTCCTCCATCTCTTTCACGCGAATTTTAGACGCCTCCCGGACTCCTTTTTTGATGCTTTCGTAGTGCAGCGCAAACCCATAGTCTCTGGGGTTGTCATCTGCCGCATGCCGCAAAGCCGCGAGAAAGCTTCTTGGGCTGACCTGCCGCAAGGGGTCTCCCAGGTGGTTGGGCAGCCACGTGAAGGGAAACCCGCGTCGCGCGTCCATCCCCATCCATTCGCCTGTAATGGCGTGGAACAGCTTTTTAGCCAGGCGCTCATCTGACCGGAGTTTTGATGGCACGGTCCAGATTCCGGAGTGTTCTTCAAAGGATAACGAAAAACCCTTTTCGCAGCCCGCCCTGAAAAGATTGCCATTTGGACCATTGGCCAGGTATTGCCACAACAACCCGTAGAGGTCCCACGCGGGCCAGCGCAACTCCAGGCGCTGGCTCAATATTTTTGAGGCATCGGGAAAATCGGCGGTTGCGGCACCCTCCAAATGATCCGGACGTAAAAACGCCTTGGGACGGATGCGCTTGTACGAACGGAATTCCAACAGGACCTGGAGGAGGCCGCGAACGAGCGTAAACATGGTTTTCCAGTCATCCGCGCTCCGGTCCAGAGCGTCAAACAACACAAGGTGGTAAACCTTTTCCCGCTCAAGGTCCTGGTCGGCTTTGTAGAGAATCCGCTCCACAGGTTCCGGGTTTTGAATCATCCACGGCACACGATCCGACCAATTTTCCAGGGAAGGAAGGGCATCCGGGGGCGCCACGCTCCAGAAAACGACCGCGCGCCAGATATCCTGCGCTTTATGTTTTTCTAAAAGAGTTACGAGGGTATTTTTACCTGGATAACTCAGTGGATTGGGCGTCGAGGAAAACCCGGTGGAAATTTTTGTGCTTGTTGTAACATCCGAGCGGGGCGTGACCGCCTCCACAAGACTCAAGCATTTCTTGTCCTGAAGGGCCGCGCACCAAAAGCTCTTGCCTGCCCCGCGGATTCCTTTCACCACCATGCAATCCGGCTGAAGGGCGCGCGCGTGCCCTGCGGGAAGATAGGTGTACTTTGCCTCATGCCGCCTGTCCCCAAACGTGGCGGTATCCTCCGGAAGAGCCGAGAGAAGCCACTCGCGCATTTCCAGAGGAAAACGGTAGGATGTCATTCTGTAGCCTCGCCGGGGAAGAGCAAGCGTGTCGCCTGTTTCATGAACTCACCAAAGGCAAGGTCTGTGATGAGCTTATCAATGCCATGACCACTTGCCAAAGGATCAAATCCTTGTAAAAGTTTATGTGACAATATAGGAATCGGAAAGTGAGGAGAAGGTTCCTCGTTCAGGTCATAGATAAATTTTTCTGGTTCACCTGCTTTGGTGTCATCATAAACAGTATCAAGAAAAAGATTCCATGAGTGTTCCCGAAACATGTTTAGATACTGTTCGCGTTCTTTTTCTTCCATATCAGGGATCAAGGCCGCGACCATTTGGAGGCGGTTTCTGAATTTCTGAATTTGTGGATGCGTGTTCCAGTGCTGAAACAAAAACGTGTAGGCCGCCCAGGTTTGCGGGGAATCCACAGCGAACAGCAGGGCATCCGCGTCCATGCGGGTGACAAGGGCGGCGGCGATGTCGTGAAGTCCGGCCCTGCTGTCGAGAAACACAACGTCCGGCGCGTGTTTTTTTTCAAAAACCTCCGCCATACGCTGCAGGCGCTCCGCCCAACCCGCCCCGGAGCCTGGCTGCTCCAAGTAGCACCGGGCCAGCTTGGGCAAATATTCACCGGTGGCGCCGCCATACGCGGGCACAACGCGGATTTCGCCGGTCATGTCCTGGGAAAGCGGGCTTAATGCGTCCATGGCGTTTTCCACAAGCCCGGCCTGCCCCACGGCGTCCTCAACAAACCAGTCCACGATTCCATACTCGGGCTGTCGGTCCATAGGCAAAAGGGTCGCGCTTACGCCCGGGGATTCCAGGTCCAGGTCAAAGACCAAAACCCTTTTTCCGGCTTTTGCAAGGTTCCATGCCCAAACAACAAGCGCTGTGGAGCGTCCCACGCCGCCCTTGACGCTATAAAAGGTCACCCGGGGGTTTTTTGTGGCGCGCCTCAAGGCAGGGCGCCCCCAGTCCTGGGCAATTAGCTGGCGCTCCAGAAGCCATATCCGCGACCCGGACGCTTCATCTATCAGGCGAAGGTCGGGATTTGACGCCTCTAAAAGCTTTCCGGCGCTGAAAAGCTCTTCGCTGTACATCAAAACGCTTTCCGGCGGTATCGCATAGGCTCCCAGGCGCTGGTGAAGGGCCTCAGCGTAATCTTTAAGATTTCCTCTCCGGTCTTCAAAATCCGTTTGTTCGCCTTTGAGCACAACCCGGACCTTGCCAATCATATCACGTACTAAATAGACATCTTCTCCTAAAAAGGCACGGAATTGCATTGTGGTTTCTATCGTAATTCGAAGCGCGTCCTTAAAAAGAATATTGGGTGTGCCTTTCATGAAATAACTCCATTGAGGCTGGCCGCATGAAGTATCCCCATCGCTTCCGTGGCTCCATGTTTGTGCTTTTCTGCTGTTTCCATGGTTATGTCGGCACTGCTTGAATAGCGCTGCTTGATAAGCCATTTTGAAAATGGATTTTCCCCATTGGCAATTTGAGCAAATTTTGGAAAAACTTTTGCCTCCTCCCATAACGTGTTGATATGTACCCAATTAAAATGCAAATTATTTTGAATCATGACTGCTTTTAAAGCGCATTCCGCCGCCAAGCCGAACAGATGGTCCGCGTTGGCCCAGCGGCTGTCACTGAAAAGGTAGTCGGCGTCTTTGTAGTGGCGCCCGGCGGCGTCCCTGTAATCATCCTCCATAGGTTTCCTCCCCGCTCTTGCTCCAAGCCATTCCCCTGCCCGCCGCATCGCGTCCTCCCGCCTGTCCTCCAAAATCAGCGAAATAGCCGCGGCCAAACTCTCCTTGCATTCCTCAACAGTCCGGCCCTGGCCGTTTGCCCCTGGAAGTTCCGGGCAGTACGCGATGAACCACTCGCCGTCCTTCTCAATAATAGCCGTGAATTCGTTCCGCATACCGCCCATCCCCCCTACCAAGTCGCCCTCAAACATTACCAAAAATAGGCCCTCTCTCCGGCCCTCTCTCGGGGAGAGGGAGCTTTCAACGGGTATATAGGTTTAAATGCGACTTGGGATCACGCCACGCGGTACACCCGCCGCCTGTCAAACTCCGCCTGCTTCCCGTCGTTCCACTGCTTCACCGGGCGCAGATACCCCACCACCCGCGAATACACCTCGGTCTCCGCTCCGCAGCGCGGGCAGCTTTCCATCTCTCCCTTCAAATACCCGTGGCTCGGGCATACCGAGAACGTGGGCGTGAGGGTAAGGTACGGGAGCTTGTAGCTGGAGGTGATTTTCCGGAGCAGGCTTTTCACCACCTTGGTGCTCGGCACCTGCTCTCCCACAAACATGTGGAGCACCGTGCCCCCCGTGTACCGGGACTGAAGCTCGTCCTGGAGCGCCAGAGTCTCGAACACATCGTCCGTGTAGTCCACGGGAAGCTGGGTCGAGTTGGTGTAAAAGGGCGGCGCGCCGTTTTGGGCGTAGGCCTCGTTGGCGCACAGGATTTCCGGAAACTGCTCCTTGTCCAGGCGCGCCAGCCGGTAGCTTGTGCCTTCCCCGGGAGTGGCCTCCAGGTTGAACATCTCGCCCGTGGTCTCCTGAAGGGCCGCAAGCCGGGCGCGGATGTGGTTCAACACCCCCACCGCGAATTCCCGCCCCTTGTCGGTTCCGATGTCCGCGCCCAGGAGGTTAAGGCAGGCCTCGTTCATCCCGATGACCCCGACCGTGGAGAAATGGTTGGTCCAGTATTTGCCCGTGCGCTCCTTGATGGCGCGCAGGTAGAACTTGGAATAGGGGTAAAGGTTTTTCTCGGTGAACTGCTCAAGCACCTTGCGCTTGATGGAGAGGCTTTGGGCGGAAAGGTCAACCAGGGCGTCCAGACGCGCGAAAAAGTCCTGTCCGCTTTTGGCGAGGTATCCCAGCCTGGGCAGGTTGAGGGTGACAACGCCGATGGACCCTGTGAGGGGATAGGCGCCGAACAGCCCTCCGCCCCGTTTTTGCAGCTCCCGGTTGTCCAGGCGCAGGCGGCAGCACATGCTGCGCGCGTCCTCCGGCGACATGTCCGAGTTGACGAAGTTCGAGAAGTACGGAATCCCGTACTTGCCGGTCATCTTCCACACCGCGTCCAGGTTGGGGTTGTCCCAGTCAAAGTCTTTGGTGATGTTGTAGGTGGGAATGGGGAACGTGAACACGCGGCCCTTGGCGTCGCCCTCCATCATCACCTCGGCGAACGCGCGGTTGAGCGTGTCCATTTCCGCCTGGAACTGGCCGTAGGTCTCGGGCAGCTCCTTTCCGCCGACGATGGCGGGATGGTCCTTTAGGGTGACCGGAGCGGCGAGGTCCATGGTGATGTTGGTGAAGGGGGTCTGGAAGCCCACCCGGGTGGGGATGTTGATGTTGAAAACAAACTCCTGGAAGGCCTGCTTGACCTCGGTGTAGTTGAGCCGGTCATAGCGGATAAAGGGCGCAAGAAGGGTGTCGAAGTTGGAAAGGGCCTGGGCGCCCGCGGCCTCGCCCTGAAGGGTGTAGAAGAAGTTGACGATTTGGCCGAGCGCGGAGCGCAGGTGCTTGGGCGGGGCGCTCTCCACCTTGCCGGGCACACCCTTGAAGCCTTCTTTGAGCACGTCCATGAGATCCCAGCCCACGCAATAGACGGACAGGAGGGAGAGGTCATGGACATGGATGTCGCCGCCGTTGTGGGCGCGGCGCACCTCGGGCGGATACACGCGGTTGAGCCAGTATTCGCTGGTTATTCCGGAGGAGATGTAGTTGTTGAGCCCCTGGAGGGAATAACACATATTGCTGTTCTCTTTGATTTTCCAGTCAAGCTGGCCGATGTAGGTCTCGACCATTTCCACGCTGGCCCTGGTGGTGAGGCGGCGGACCTGGGCGCGCTGCTCCCGGTAGAGGATGTAGGCCTTGGCGGTCTTGTAGTACGGGGAATCAAGAAGGATGCGCTCGACGATGTCCTGGATTTCCTCCACCTCGGGCACCGCGCCCACGCGAAGCACCCGGGCGAGACTCAGCACGCGCATGGTGAGGCGGCGGGCCTCCTGGGCGGTGAATTCGCCGGTGGCCTGTCCGGCCGCAGCGATGGCCGCGGTGATCTTGGTGGCGTCAAAGGGGACAATGCTTCCGTCGCGTTTTTTGATTTCCTCGTACTCGTACATGCTCACCTCGCCTGGGATTCCCGGTGGGAAATGCGGATGGGGTTTTGGGGAACAGCCCTTCCTTTGCGGCAAAAAGCCTCCTTGGACCTTGGTGGACCCTTTTTGCCACGGCAGGAAACCGCCGGAGGTCTTGTTGGTTACGGAGCGCAAGATGCCACAACATCTTGTGCGAGTCAAGGGAAAAACGTTCGACATGTTGGGATTTTTACAGGAAAGCCGAGAGGCGCGCGCGGGACGCGGGATCCGCAGTTTCCAGGGCTTTTTGGAACATTTGTCGGGATCCCGTTCCGAATCAAAGCGCCCCGGGTTGCTCCCTCTATTATATTTCAGAGGCAATTGCAAAACTCTTGGGAGGTAATTGCAAAACTCTAAGAAACAACAAATTTGATGTAGGCTGGATGGCTCCGCCCGCAGGGCAGGTTCACCCAACAGATCTGAATCCTTTAGAAATGTCGGGTGAACCCGGGCCTTGCGGCCCAATCCGTAACACCTGCTGAAAGCTCCCGCTCAATCTCCCTCTCCCCCTGGGTGAGGGCCGGGGTGAGGGCATTACTTGCCTGATTGCAACCCGGTATAAGTCCCGGCTTCCGGCGCCTATCCCGTGGCTCCCGCTCCCCTGGGAATCTTTCCAGGGGATGGATTTGACCAACCGCCGGCCTTGAATTTTGCCGGGGCATGGGGTAGTGTACCGCGAAACACTCATGGCCGATGATGCCGCGCGTGTTCATCTATCCGGGCGGCCATGCCCGCGTCCGGGCGGGGACCGCGTTTTCAGGCTGACAGGCAAGTCACGGCGGGAAAAATGAACGACCTTTTTGATGAGGATTTCCTTGGCAAGATGAAGGAGGAGCTGGTCCGCATGGTCGTGGCCCAGGAAAACCCGACCTTGGAGCGGCTGAACCAGGCATTCCGGGAAGAGTTCGGAGCCTTCCCCGGGAAAGAACACCTGGAACTCTTCGGGCAGGAAATCAAGGCCAGGAAGAGCGAGACCGAGCGCCTGGGCTCCGCGATGGGTAAAAACAAGCTGGACCTTGCCCGCGAGGTCGCCTCCCAGGACAATCCCACAGTGGAGACTTTGAACAAGGCGCACCGGGAGCGTTTTAACGAGGACGCCGCCGCTGAACTCATCGAATTCTTCAAGATGGAGCTGCAGAAAAAGGGCGTGGCCCAGTCGGGCATCGCCGCAGTGGACGGAAAGGCCAAGGTGGCGCTTTTAAAATCCGTGGTGGCCGAGGACAACCCGACGGTCGCGCGGCTGCAGGAGGTTTTCCGCGTTAAACTTGGCACCCCTGTGCCTGCACAGCTCCTTGCGCTTTTCAAGATCGAGGTGCAGAAGAAAGAGGCGACCAAGGAGGGTATCAGCTACACCGAGTTTTTACTCCGCGAGGTCCAGAAAAAGAAATAACGGGACGCGGCGAAGGTGTCCGGAGAGCGCCGGGCGCGCCGGACCGCTTTTGGCAAGCGGGCGGCGCGCCCTTTGTGTTTTTAGCGGAGGTAATTGCATAATGGGCGTTGGTTGGGCGGTTCCGGCCGCGAGGCCCGTGCGTACCCAACATTTCTAAATGATTCATATCTGTTGGGTGAACCTGCCCTTCGGGCGGAACCACCCGGCCTACATCAAATGTGTCGTTTTTAAACGTTTTGCAATTACCTCAGAGGATTGAGACTTCCACGCCGGGAGCCATGAAGAAAAGCAAGCGGACAATCTACGCCTGCGGGTGCTGCGGGTATCAAAGCCCCAAATGGCTCGGGAAATGCCCTGACTGCGGCACATGGGACAGCCTGGAGGAACAGGCATCCTTCCCGGAGACACGCTACCAGGAGGCCGCGCCCGCGGCTCCCGGTGACGCGGAGCCTGTTCCCATTGACGCGGTGGCCGAGGACGAGCGCGGGCGCATTCCCACTGGAAACGGGGAGCTGGACCGGGTGCTGGGGGGAGGGCTTGTACCCGGCTCGGTGGTGCTTATAGGCGGAGACCCGGGCATCGGCAAATCCACCCTCATGCTTCAGGCCCTCCACCGCATCGCCGAATCCGGGCGCAAGGTCCTGTACGTGTCCGGAGAAGAGTCGCCCCGGCAGATCCGCATGCGGGCGGGACGGCTGAACGCCTTGTCCCAAAACCTCTATGTGGTCTCCGAGATTCTGCTTGACCGCATCACCGCCCTGGTGGAGCGGGATAAACCCCAGGTGCTGGTATTGGACTCGGTGCAAACCTTGTACAGCCCGGAACTCGCCTCCGCGCCCGGCACGGTGAGCCAGATCCGCGAAGTGTGCCTTCGCCTCACGCTCATGGCCAAACGCACCGGGCTTCCGTGCTTTCTGGTGGGGCACGTCACCAAGGACGGCGCCATCGCCGGCCCCAGGCTCCTTGAACACATGGTGGACACGGTGCTCTATTTCGAGGGCGACCGCAACCACGTGTTCCGCGTGCTTCGGGCGGTAAAAAACCGTTTTGGCTCCACCAATGAAATCGGGGTGTTTGAAATGGCCGAGGGCGGGCTGGCGGAAGTGCCCAATCCCAGCGCCGTTTTTTTGTCGGAGCGGCCCCGGGGGGCGCCCGGCTCGGTGGTGTCGGCGTCCATGGAAGGGACACGGCCCATTTTGCTGGAGATCCAGGCATTGGCGAGTCCCACCAATTTTTCAACGCCCAGGCGGACGGTGCTGGGTCTGGACCCCAACCGGGTGGCGCTTTTGGTGGCGGTGCTCGAGAAGAAGCTCGGGTATCCGCTCATGGCCCATGATGTGTATATGAATGTCGCGGGCGGGGTCCGGGTGACAGAGCCCGCGGTGGATTTGGGGGTTGTGGCCGCGGTGGCGTCGAGTTTTCTGGACAGGCCCGTGCCGGAGAGGACCATGGTGGTGGGCGAGGTGGGCCTTGCCGGGGAAATCCGGGCCGTGGGCCAGCTCGAAACCCGGGTGCGGGAGGCGGCCAAGATGGGTTTTGACCACTGTGTGGTGCCGGAAAGCAACCTGCGCGCGCCGATGGAGGGTCTGGAAGTCCGCCTTACAGGTGTCCGGACAGTGGGCCAGGCCATGGGGGTGTTGTTTTAACCTTCTTTTTTAACACAGTCCGCCCGGATGCCTTGACGGTCGCCGGGCTTGGTTGTAAAAGCCGAACATGGGCACGAACGCGCGCTGGCAGGACCATTATACGAGGCGGGCAAAGAAGGAAGGGTTTCCGGCCCGCTCCGTCTTCAAGCTTTCGGAGCTGCAGGAGAGCTACCGGTTTTTAAAGCCAGGTCAACGGATTCTGGACCTTGGCGCGTCGCCGGGCTCCTGGCTCAAGTACGCGGGCGGAATCGCCGGGCCGTCGGGCGATGCGGCGGGGGTGGACATCAAGGCTCTTGAAATCCCTCTGGTCCCTCCCATGCGCTTTGTCCAGGCCGATGTGTTTCAACTGACAGAGGAAGATGTTGCCCGGATCGGGGAGGGATTTGACGTGGTGCTCTCGGACATGGCGCCCAACACAAGCGGCATCCGGGGAGTGGACGCTCTTCGCTCCGCGGCCCTGTCGGAACAGGCGCTTCATTTGGCCGGGCGTTTTTTGAGAGAGGGGGGAGTCTTTGTTTGCAAAATTTTTCAAGGGGACGGCTTCGATCAGTTTGTTGCCGCGGTGAAAAGGGACTACGCGAAACACAAGATTATCAAGCCGCGGACGACACGGAAACAAAGCAAGGAAATTTACATACTCGGCTTCAACAAAACAGGAGGGGTCCATGTCCGGACATAATAAATGGAGCACCATCAAGCACAAGAAGGGCGCCGCGGACGCCCGGAGGGGCGCGGTTTTCACCAAGCTCATCAAGGAAATCACTGTCGCTGCCCGCATGGGCGGGGGGGACCAGAATTCGAATCCCAGGCTCCGTTCGGCCATTTTGGCGGCCAAGGCGGAGAACATGCCCAAGGACAATATCGAGCGCGCCATCAAAAAGGGAACGGGCGAGCTGGAGGGTGTGTCCTACGAGGAGCTGACGTATGAGGGGTATGGTCCCGGCGGGGCGGCGATTTTGGTGCATGCCCTGACAGACAACAAGAACCGTGCGGCGGCGGATATCCGGCACGTGCTGAGCAAGTGCGGCGGGAACATGGGCGAGGCCGGGTGTGTGTCGTGGATGTTTTCGAAGAAGGGGCAGATTATTGTGCCCAAGGCGAACGCGGACGAGGACCGGATCATGGAGGTGGCGCTGGACGCGGGGGCCGACGATGTGAAGGACGGGGGCGACACGTGGGATGTTTTGACGGCGCCGGAGGATTTTGAGGCGGTGAAGGAGGCGCTGGACAATGCGAAGATCGGGTGCGAGAGCGCCGAGGTGACGATGGTGCCGCAGAACACGGTATCGGTGCAGGGCAAAGAGGCGGAGCAGATTGTGCGCCTTTTGCAGACGCTGGATGACTGCGACGATGTGCAGAACGTCTATGCCAACGCGGACATTCCGGACGAGGCGCTGGAGGGATAGAGGAGAGCGGTTTTTCCCCCGGCGCTCTGGCGCGCCGGGGGGGGAACGCGGGAGGAGCGGCGCCCTTGATGTCATTGGTTGAGCAAACGCGGCTGAGACTGTCACGGACCACAGGGGCGGAGAAAAAGGCGCGGCTGGGGCAGTTTTTTACCCCTGCGGGCGTCGCAGGCTTCATGGCCGGGCTGTTTGACAAGACCGCCGGGGAGACGTGCCGCCTGCTGGACCCTGGCGCGGGTATCGGCTCTCTTTCCGCCGCTTTTTTAGACCGGTGGATCTGCGGAGGGTTTCATTTTAACAGGCTGGAACTTGACGCTTTTGAAATAGACGGATCCCTCCATCCCTTTTTAGATGAAATTTTAAGGGGATACAAGGCGGTTTCAAATGTTGGCTTTAAAATGCATGAAAAAGATTTCATTGAAGCCGCTGCAGACGTAATTCAGGGCAGCCTTTTCTCAAGCATTTTCCCAAAATACACACATGCCATTTTGAACCCTCCCTATAAAAAAATCAAGAATGATTCTGCGCACCGCAAGATATTAAATAGCATATATGTTGAAACGGTGAACCTATATTCAGCTTTTGTCGCGTTATCTTTGGCATTATTGGATGAAGACGGGCAGCTTGTTGCAATTATACCAAGAAGTTTTTGCAATGGTCCATATTATAGGCCATTCCGCAAATATATATTAAACAATTCTTCTATTAGGCATATTCATCTTTTTTCCTCTAGAAATTCTGCATTTAAAGATGATAGTGTATTACAGGAAAACATAATAATAATGCTTGATAAAAATGTCCTTAGAAAAGATGTTGTAATTTCAACGTCAACAGATTCGAGTTTTAGCGATCTTTCTTTTCAAAAATTCTCTTTTAATGAAATAGTCAAAAAAAAAGATGATGAATATTTTATTCATATACCAACTACAAATAACTGTAAAAATACGTGTTTAAAGGAAGCATCATTATGCACAATTGATGAAATCGGCATGCATGTTTCAACGGGTCCAGTGGTTGGTTTTAGGTTAAAAGACTTTCTTAGAGATAAGCCAAACTCAAATACAGTTCCTTTATTATATCCTTCTCATTTTACAAATGATAAAATTGAATGGCCTAAACATAGCGTAAAAAAACCAAATGCAATAGAACTGAATACCAGTACCGAAAAATGGCTCTTCCCAAAAGGACATTATTGTGTTGTGAAAAGATTTTCATCCAAGGAGGAAAAAAGAAGAATTGTTGCAAGCGTCGTTCTCCCGGATTGTTTCCCGACATCAAAACTGCTGGGCTTTGAAAACCATCTGAATGTGTTTCACCAGAATAAAAAACCTTTATTAAAACCTGAATCCGTGAACGCCATTGCAGAAAAATTCAGCAAATTAAAATATAACAATCTTGATTTAAATCAAATTTTATGGTATTGGTTTTTCATTCGA
>JAGVGH010000106.1 GCA_020057225.1 Desulfobacterales bacterium
AAAGCCGGAGAATTCAGGAGACAGAAGTTCGGAGTTAGAATACCAGGAAAAGCGCCCGGTTTTTTAAAAAGCGGGTCTCATTCCTTACAGCAGCCGCGGCGCGGCAAGGTTTTTGGGATAGCCTGGGGTTTCAACCCCAGGACCATGGCTCAGACATTATCTACGCGAAAAACGCGGATAATCCGGATATAGAATCTAATGCTTCTCAGGGATCATGAACCATGCCGCAACCATGCGGAGCGCTGTAGTGTCATGGCCCTCTTTACCGCCCGCTCTTTTCACCCCGCAAGCCCCGCTTGCCCCCGCCAAAACCCCTATGCATCCGGCCCCTCCCGTGGTATGATGCCTTTTTAAGTTCGGCATCCAACCAGGAACAACGAGGGGACCCCGCATGGCTGACAAACCCGCTCCCAACCCCGCCGCCGCAAAACCCAACGACGGCCCTGGCCCGGACTTTGTCCGCGCCGTCATCAAAGAGGACATCGCCACAAACAAACACGGAGGCCGTGTGGCCACACGCTTCCCGCCCGAGCCCAACGGCTACCTCCACATGGGCCACGCCAAATCCATCTGCCTCAACTTCGGCGCCGCCCTCGAACACAACGGCACATGCAACCTGCGCTTTGACGACACCAACCCGGTCAAGGAAAGCACCGAGTACGTCCAAAGCATCCAGGAGGACGTGCGCTGGCTGGGCTTTGACTGGCAGGGACGCCTCTACTACGCCTCGGACTACTTCCCTAAACTCTTTGACTTCGCGGTGGAGCTGATTCAAAAGGGCCTCGCCTATGTGGACGATCTCTCCGCGGACGAGATTCGCGAACACCGGGGCACCCTGACCGGGCCGGGAAAAAACAGCCCCTACCGGGACCGGTCCGTGGAGGAGAACCTCAACCTGTTTATGCGGATGCGGGACGGGGAATTCCCCGACGGCAGCAGGGTTCTCCGGGCGAAAATTGACATGGCCCATCCCAACCTGGTCATGCGCGACCCCACCCTCTACCGCATCCGCAAGGTCCGCCACCACCGCACCGGCGACACATGGTGCATTTACCCGCTCTATGACTTCACCCATTGCCTGTCCGACGCCCTGGAAGGCATCACCCACTCCATCTGCACCCTGGAGTTCGAAAACAACCGGGCGCTCTACGACTGGGTTCTCGACAACGTGAGCGCTCCCTGCCATCCCCGGCAGTACGAGTTCGCCCGTCTCAACCTCAACTACACGGTGCTTTCCAAGCGCAAGCTCATTACCCTGGTGCAGGAAGGCCATGTGCGCGGCTGGGACGACCCCCGCATGCCCACCATCAAGGGACTGCGGCGCCGGGGCTACACTCCGGAATCCATCCGGTTTTTCTGCGAGCGCATCGGCGTTGCCCGCAGGGACAGCACGGTTGACATGGCGCTTTTGGAGTTTTGCGTGAGGGAAGACTTAAACGCCCGGGTGCCCCGGGTGTTTGGCGTGCTCAATCCCGTAAAGGTGGTGATTGAGAACTATCCCGAGGGGCAAACCGAAACGATTACAGCGCCATTGCACCCGGAGGACGCCTCCTTTGGCGCGCGGCCTGTGCCGTTTTCAAGGGAGCTTTATATCGAGCGGGAGGACTTCATGGAAGACCCTCCCAAAAAATTCTACAGGCTCGCCCCTGGCCGGGAGGTGCGCCTGCGCTACGCCTATTTCATCACCTGCGCCGGTGTTGTGAAAGACCCCGCCACCGGGGAAATCACGGAAATCCGGTGCGTCTATGACCCCGCCACCAAAGGCGGGGACGCGCCGGACGGACGCAAGGTCAAGGCCACCCTGCACTGGGTGTCGGCGTCCCACGCCGTGCCGGTGGAGGCGCGGCTCTACGGCCCGCTGTTCACAGTGCCGGACCCCGGGGAGGGCGGGGATTTCCGGGCGCATTTGAACCCCAAATCCCTGGAAATTCCGCCCGGGGCCGTGGTGGAACCCTGGCTTGCGGACCAGCCTGCGGAAAGCGGATGGCAGTTCGAGCGTCTGGGCTATTTTTGCGTGGATAAAGACTCCGCCCCCGGACGCCCGGTGTTCAACAGAACCGTGGCGCTCAAGGACGAGTGGGCGAGGATTCAAAAAGCGGGGGGTTAATACCAAAATGCTGTCCAATCCGTAACACCTGCTGAAAGCTCCCGCTCAATCTCCCTCTCCCTGTGGGAGAGGGCCGGGGTGAGGGCATGACTTGTCTAATTGCACCTTGGTATAAGGCGTCCTGGCCGGACAGAGGCCTTTGTTGCGCATGGCGTTTCCATTTCTAAAAAAAGCGGGAAAAGTTCCGTTTCTGAGCGAGTTTCCGCTCCGCGTCTATCCTGCCGCGTTCTCCTTCGACCGCCTTTCGCGCGGTGTGGACAACGTACGCCACGACGTGCATATCAGCCCCGCCTTCCACAACGCCGCGGGAGACTTGGCCCTTGCCCTGGTGGCCCAAAACCTCGTGGCGGCCAAACCTCTTTTCTCCGCCGATAAGAGCGCTGTCTCCCAGAAAAAGCTGGAGTTCAAGCGCCTGTTTTCCCAAATCATGGCCGCGGCTGTGGATAAAGCCAAAGTCCACAAGGAAATCCAGATTGACTACCTGGCCCAGGTCGCCGCAGTCAAGGTGGTGCAAACCGAGATCGCCCTGAAATGGCAGACTGTGGCGCGGCAGATACGCGCCGAGGCCAGGGAACGGGAGCTTGCCGGAGGAAGGCGGAAACAGGAGGCGGCGGCGCTCCGGGAGGAGTACAACCGGCTTGTGGCGGAAAAACAGACCCTCCTGCGTCAGGCGGGCCGGGAGATGTTCACCGCCATGGCCGAAATCCAGGACGTGGACATGCGGGACCTGCGCGAGGCCACCTTTGGCCGCGAGCAGGTCATCCCCTTGGATTTCTTTAAAAATCCCATGATCTACTTCGAGAACCGCACGGACCCCTTTTTTATGATGGAGGAGTATGTGCTTCTGGGCCACCGCACCGGGGACACCCACCGGTATGACTCCCTGCTTGAGGTGGTGCGGGGCATTCTGTACCGTCTGGACGGTCCGGAAAAAGGCGCGGTGACCGGCAGGCTCATTGAGAATCTCTTGGGACGACAGGGGCTTACACTGGAATACGAGGGAGGTCTGCCCGATGAAGCGGAAATCAACATTGATTCCTGGATCAAGGAAGTGGACAACATTGACGTGTTGTTCAACCACTACCTGTACGAGCGGGAGTATGAGGAAAACCGGCGGGAAGGCAACATCCGGCAGTTGTATGAATTAAGCCGCACCATCGAGGCCCAGCGCCGCCTTCTGAACCTTTTTTACTCCGAATGCCGCAAAAAAGGGCTGGTGGACCTTGCCGCGGCCTATTTTACCCTGAAACCCCTTTACAAAGAGTTTTGCCCGCCCCTGATGCCCCACAAGCTCCTTGAATATATTTTAGAGCCAAGGTCCCGCAAACCTTTAAAGGAGCGGATCGAAAAGCTCAACAAGGTCTATAGCCGGGAAGTCTCCCTGGACACCCTGGACAAGGCTGTTCTCCAAATCCGCAAAATGGGACGGGAGGAAAAGCGCCAGTGCCTGGTGCGCTTTGCCCGGCGTTTTGCCCGCTACCACAGGGATGTCCAGAATTTCGTCCTGCTCAAGGACGCCATGGATTCCCTGAGTGTCACCTCCGGGGACAAAACCCTCATCCTGTCCAGAGCCAACAACACCCTCTACGAGTTCTGTCTGCCCCACGAGGAGGTCCAGGAAGAACGGCCCATCATCAACCACGTCATCCTCAAGGCCGACGTGCGCGGCTCAACGGACATCACCTATGAAATGAAACAGCGGGGACTAAACCCCGCAAGCTACTTCTCCCTCAACCTCTTTGACCCCATCAGCCAGATGCTGCCCGAATACGGGGCGCAAAAGGAATTCATCGAAGGCGACGCCATCATCCTTTCCGTGTTCGAACGCGAGGCCAGCCCCCGGGGCTGGTATTCCGTGGCCCGGTGCTGCGGGCTCGCCATCCGCATTCTCTCTGTCCTCCAGCGCTACAACCTGCGCAACCGCAAAAACGGGCTTCCCGCCATCGAGGTGGGCATCGGCATTGCCCACGAGGACAGCCCTCCCATGTTTTTGTTCGACCAAACCAACCGCATCATGATTTCCCCGGCCATCAACCACGCGGACCGGCTTTCGGCCTGCCACAAGGAAATCCGAAAACACCTTGCCCAGAAAAAGGGGCTTTTCAATCTCTACGTGTTCCAGGCTGTTTCCGACACGGAGCTTGCCGCCACGGCGGACGATTTGTTGTGGCGGTACAATGTGAACGGGATCGAGCTTTCCGAGAGCGCGTTCGACAAGCTGCGGCGGGAAATCATGCTCAAGACGGTGTCGGGCGTGATTCCGGAGTTCGGGGAGCGGGCGCTTACGCTGCATTTTGGCAAGTTTCCCACGGTCTCGGGCCGGTATCAGCCTTTGGTCATCCGCGAAGGACATGTGCCCATGGTGGGCAAGGAGACCCTTTCGGCGCTCCGGTTCACATTCCGCAAGTATTACGAGGTCTGCACCCACAACCGCCTGTACGAGTACGCCAACTCCCTAGTGGGATGAGCCGCAGGATAGTCTTCCCCCCGCCTCCGCGCCCTGCGCGCGGCCTTTCTTCCCGATAAAAGCCTTGCCTCTGGAGGTAATTACAAAACTCCCGATAGGGATGTTTTGCAATTACCTCTCCTAAACCGGCAAAGCCGGAGAATTCAGGAGACAGGAGTTCGGAGTTAGAATACCAGGGAAAGCGCCCGGTTTTTTAAAAAGCGGGTCTCATTCCTTACAGCAGCCGCGGTGCGGCAAGGTTTTTGATCCAGCCTGGGGTTTCAACCCCAGAACCTTGGCTCAGACATTATCTGCGCAAAAAACGCGGATAATCCGGACATAGAATCTAAACCGGCGGAGCCGGAAAGAAGGCTTTATACCAAAATGCGTTTCGGGCAGGGAAACCAATCGGCAGGGAAGCCCGGCAACCGCCATAAAAAAGGGAGGCAAGGACCCGCGCCCCCGCCTCCCCACGCGCTCCGTGTGTCAGATACGGCTAGTCGTTGTCAATGATGGCGTAAGCCTGGTCCTTGAAAGACTCCATCACGTAAGGAATGCCGGTGACCTTGGCGCATTCCTCGGTAAGGGAAACCAAATCGTCCCGCTGAATCATGTCCACCCGCCACTTGCGGGCGCCCGCCATAAGCTGCTGCAGGCCCACGCGGATCTTCTCGCTGGCGGAGTAGATGCCCACCGCGCCCAGCGGGAAATTGTCCACTTCCTTGCCGAACTTCTCGCGCAGGGTCTCGTAGCAGACGAAGATTTCCTCTTTCTTCTGGCCGTACTTGGAGACAGTCGGAGGAAGCCCGCCGTCCTCGCCCTTCATCCACCGCTCGATGTTCTTGCCCACCATGCCGGGAATCATCAGCGCGCGGCCCATGCACACGGCCTTGCAGAACGGGGCGCCCAGCGCCAGAGCCTTGAACACATGGTCCTCGGAGGAGAAGCCGCCCGCGAAGGCGATGTCCGGAACCCACTTGCCCCGCGCGGCAAGGCGGCGGCAGAGATCATAGGCCATGCTGTGGAGGTAGATGCCGGGAATGCCCCACTCGCACATCATCCGCCAGGGGCTCATGCCGGTGCCGCCGGGGGCGCCGTCAATGGTCA
Organism: Desulfobacterales bacterium; assembly: GCA_020057225.1. GTDB lineage: Bacteria > Desulfobacterota > Desulfobacteria > Desulfobacterales > Desulfatibacillaceae > JAGVGH01. Next base: position 5,661 of record JAGVGH010000106.1, read on the forward strand.
AAAGGTCAATCTTGGCGTCGGAGGACCATTTGATGGCCATGGCCAGCTCGCGCATGGGATAGGCGCCGGTCTTCAAAGTGACGCGCTTGGCGCCCAGGGCGCGGAGGCGGAGCACCTCGGCCATGAACCCGGCCTGGTCCACAAAGCCCAGGCGGCTGTGGCGCTCGAACTCCTTGATGGCCCCGGCCTTGAAAGCGGCCTGGTTGGCGGTGTCGGAGGGGTCCGGGGTGACGATGTAGCCGCGGCGCTGAAGCTCCTGGGCGCGCTCGAGGGAATGGACCTTGATCTCGCCGCCGATGCACTTGGCGCCCTGGCCCCACTTGAGCTCGATGGTCTCGACGCCCAGCTTGTCAATGACGTACTCGGCAACGCCCAGCCGGGTGTCCTCGACGTTCATCTGCACGAGAATGTCGCCGTAGCCCTGGTGATAGCGGCGGTACAGCTCCACGCGGCGGTCCATGTCCGGAGCCTTGGCCACCTTGCCCTTGCCGTTGAACTCGAGATTGGGATCAATGCCGCACACGTTCTCGCCGCAAACCAGGGTGATGCCCGTGATTGCCGCGCCAATGGCGAAGTGCTCCCAGTTCTTCCGCGCGATCTCGGTGGAGCCGAGGGCGCCGGTGAACATGGGGATTTTCATCTTGACCTTGTCGGTCACGCCAAAGCTGGTGTTGGTCGAGACCGCCGGGAAGGTGGCGTGGTCCGGGTCCGCCGTGGCGCCGCAGGCGCCCAGGGCGTAGCCGTTGATATTAAGGTGGGAGTAGTCCACCGGATAGTCTTTGTCCGCGCCCGCGGTGATGTCGCCGAAGGGACCCGGATACAGAAGCTCGCGTCCGCGGAAGGTGGCGTTGAAGAGGTCGCAGTTTCCCTTGCAGCCGTCCACGCAGCGGCTACAGATGCCGGACTGGGGAGCCACGTCCCGGGAGCGGTTTTTGGTTTGCAGGGCTTCGTTGGAATTGGGCGTGTGCAGGTTCATGCGTGTTGCTCCTTGCAGGGGCTAAAGTTAAGTGAAAGTTACATCCGCCCGGACATGGCTGTCCGCCGGGCATCGTCGAAACGCCATGCCATTTGGAAGCAGAGGCCGTAAAACAAAAAAAGTCCGCGTCAAACCCTCCAATGGGTCTGGTCGCGGACTTCGTTGTCCTGAGTCGGGAACACGCCGTTGTGTTACCCGTTCTTATTTCTTCGCTTGTAAAATACAGTCTGGCTTATGTCAAGGGCTTTTTTCGAAGATTTTGGAGGTTTTTTCAGGGGACAGGCGGCGCTCCCAAAACAAGGCGGAACCCTGAATCCCAAAGAGATGCGCGCGGGCCAAAGAGGAGGGTGGCGGAAAAGGAAAAGGCCCGTGTTAAGCCCTACTGTCGAAACAGGCGCGCGGCCCGTGCCAGGCCCCCGCGCGCCGCCACCCCCAAAAGCTGCCGCAAGGCTGTGAACGCGGCGGCCAGCGCAAAGGGAAAACAATCCGGCCGCGCCGCGCGGGTCTTTCCGAAAAACGTCCACTCTGTTTCCCGGACAACGCCAAGCACCGCGTTTCCGTGTACGGGCGGGTCCAGCCCGCGAAGCCCGTCCCCCTTGGTGGTGAGAACAACGCCCTTTGGTGTCCGGCGGCGCCACAGAACCCGGTGCAGAACAAGCGCGCCTTCCCGGTTATGGAACAGGACCAGGGCGCCCAAACGGACAGCCTCCGGGGAAACAGGGGCGAGAAGAACCACGCTCCCGGAATGAAGGCCCCTGCCCATGCTGGCACCGGTGACGCGGATCCGGACAGCGACACCCTGGCGCAGGAGACCGGCGACCACGGCATGGGAGGCGGCGTCCTGGAGGAGGGGGAGGTTGTCACGCATGGGACCACTGGCGAAGGACGCATGAATGAGGGATGGGGATGAACAAGACTCGACAGGCGCTACCGTTTGGAGACCCGCCCGAGCACGGCACAGACATTATCAACGCAAAAAACATAGATAATCCAAACATAGAATCTAAACCTGGACGTGGGTAAGCTCCACCCTCTCTTTTAAAATCATCTGGGCAAGACGGGCGAACTGCCCGGTCACGTCGGAAACCAAAATCTCCAGAGACCCTTTGCCTTCCAAAAGCGGGCCGATTTCCGGACGCTCCGCGGCCTGGGCCGCAAGGTTTCGGGCCGCCGCCACGGAAGAATCAATCACCCGAACCCGCTTTCCCGCCTTGTCCGCTATAAGGTCTTTCAGCACCGGATAGTGGGTGCAGCCCAGAATCAGCGCGTCAATGCCCTTCATCTTGAGCGGCTGAAGGTACTTTTTCACAATGCGCCGGGTCTCCGGCTGATTGAGCCAGCCCTCCTCCACCAGGGGCACCAGAAGCGGACAGGGCTGGCTGTACACCCGGGTTTTGGGGCTTGCGGCCTTGAGCTTCTCCTCATAGACTCCGCTCCCGATGGTGCCCCGGGTGCCGATGACTCCGATGGCGCGGAGCTTTGGAAGAGCCGCCGCCATTTCCACCGCCGGGCTTATCACGTCCAGGACCGGAACGGGAAAGCGCTCCGCCAGGGTCTCAGCCGCCACGCTGGATGCCGTGTTGCAGGCGATGATGACCAGGCGCGCGCCTCTTTCAAGAAGGAGCTCGGTGTTTTCCACAGCAAAACGCCGCACTGTCTCGGGGCTTTTAGTGCCGTAGGGTGTGCGGGCGGTGTCGCCAAAGTAGATGATGTCCGCGGCCGGAAAAAGCGCCCTGACCGCGCGGACCACGGTGAGACCGCCGATGCCTGAATCGAAGATGCCTATCACGTTCGTGTTCCGTTTCCCTTGTATATGCCCTGTCAATGCGGACGCGGCGGAGAAGAGGGTGCCGCTAAAGGCCGCCGCAAGGCCGTTACTCCTCCGGTCCCGCGTCTCCCGCGTCCGTTTCCCCCTCCAAAAACTCCTCCGGAACGCTGTCGTCCGGCGTGACCGGCGGGCGTATGAGTAGTTGCGCGGCTTCCCGCGCGCAGCCCGCCACCCCGGGAAACACATCGGCAAGGGCCGCTATCTGCCGGAGATTCTCGGCGGTCCGCAACACCAGCATGGCGAGGTCCCCTTCCGCCATTCCCGCCACGCGGCACGCGGTTTCCCAGGGCGCGCCGTTGGCCCAGGCAAAGAGCGTCGCGGGCGCCCACAGGGGAAGCGGACGGGGGCCAAACCCCGCGGCTTGCATGCGCCGGGCCAAAGGTGTAAGGGCGCGCACCATCTTTCCCCCGGCTGTAAGGAGCCGCCGGGGCAGATGGTCCGGATCCAGGCGCGCGTCATGCTCCTTGTCCAAAACAAACGGCGAAACCAGGGCTGCAAGAAGGGCAGGGTCTTTTTCCGGAAAAAGCCCGCGCCGCAGGCATTCCGCAATCAAGAGAGGCTGGTCCACCCGCAGCATGGCGGCCCATTCCCCGTCCTCTGTCAGTTTTCCCGAAGCGTCCACAAAGCCTTCCGCCTTTAGAAAATCCAAATGCCTTTGAAAGTCCCTCCACAGCCAGTCCCCGGGACTTTTCCCGGCCCTGCGCCGTCCCCTCTCCTCCTCCCGGGCCAGCGCCAGATAGCGCGCGAAGCACCGTTCCAGAAGCACCCGCGCGTCCTCCGGGGTGTGGGAAAGCAGAAGGTTCAAGACCATGGAAAAGTTGACTCGGATTTGGGAAAGCACGGAGCTTGGGCCTGAGGAATTGAGCAGGGCGATGAGTTCCAGATCCATATACCGGCCCGGCAGCACCAGGGCGAAGCCCACCCGGTCCATGCCCCTGCGGCCCGCACGGCCTGTCATCTGATGGTATTCCGTGGAGGAGAGGGGCAGGAACTCCACGCCGTTGAACCGGTCCGAGTTGGTGAGCACGATGCAACGGGCGGGAAAGTTGACACCCGCGGCCACGGTGGAGGTGGCGAACACGGCGTCCAACAGCCCTTCACGCATGAGGGATTCCACCACGAGCTTCCAGGCGGGAAGCTGCCCGCTGTGATGGGCGGCCACCGCCGACCGCTCGATGCGCGCGCGCTGTTTGTGTCCGGCAAGGTACGGTTCCCGGGCAAGAAGTTCCGAAAGCCGTGCCCGGACCTTTTCCTGGCGCGGCGGGTCCTGGTCCAGCACATAGGGGCACAGGCCAAGGGAGTTGTCGCAGTCCGCCCGGGATTTGAGAAAGAAGATGGCGGGAAGTAGATTGTGGACCCGCAGCACTTCAAGGACAGCGCCAAAGGGCGGGAGTCCCTCCCGGCCCCGGAACGCCGGGGCGCGGCGTTTTTTTGCGTACTCCGCCACCTTGCGGTCCAGAGGTTCCCCGCGTTTGGTTCCTTTTTTGCTCACCAGGGGCAAAAGGGTTCCGTCCGGGCGAAGAAACAAGGGAAACAGGGGAACAGGACGCCGATGCTCCTCCACCACATGGCAGGGGCGGCTTCGGATCGAGGAGAGCCAGTCCGAGATTTCCCCGGCGTTGCCCACAGTGGCTGAAAGGAGCAAAAGCGGCACCCGGGAAGGCAGGTAAATCATGGTCTCTTCCCAGACCACGCCCCGGTCCGGGTCGCCTAAAAAATGGGCCTCGTCCAGAACCACGAAGTCCGCGTTCAGATCCTCTCCCAGACGCATGCAGTCGTACATCTGGTTCCGCAGAATTTCCGTGGTGCCCACAATAACAGGCGCGTCCGCGTTTTCCTTGCGGTCGCCCGTGAGAATACCCACGTTTTCCGGGCCAAAGCGCCGGGAGAACTCCTGGAGTTTGGAATTGGAAAGCGCCTTCAGGGGGCAGGCGTACCAGCTCCGCCCGCCCCGGGCAAGAACGCGGGCAATGGCGGCCTCGGCGATCCAGGTTTTGCCGGAGCCTGTGGGCGCGGTGACCAGCACGTCGCCCTCCTCCACCAGCCCGACGGCGCGGACCTGAAAGGGGTCCGGGACAAAGGGGCGCGGCGCGGGCTGGCCGATACGGGCGAAGATGTTGGCAAGCCGTTTGTCGGCGCCAGGCACCATGCGGGGTGTCACCCTGTCGCCCCGCCTCTCTCCCTGGCCGTCCGCGCGCCCGTTTTTTTTCCGGCCCTCGCTCCGGGGGCGCCCCGGACGGTATCCGCGCCTGTCGTTTCCCATGTTTTCCTCTCGCGGGGCCGGTCCCGCGTTCTGTGGTGTTCCGGCTGCCCGGATGTAGTACACATGGGACGCCGGGGCAAGGACAAAGGCGTGCCGCCTTTTCCTTTCGCCACTTGCCTATTTACTGCACGGCGCTCCTGGTCTATAACGTCCCGCGCGTCGGCGCGCCCGTCCGCTCCCGGGCGCTCTCCGGGCGGACCGCCCCGGAACCCCGGACAGTCCCAGACAGTCTTTCACCGTGTTTCAAACCCAAGGAGACCCATGCACTTCCAAGACCTCATTATGAACCTCGAACGGTACTGGGCCAAACAAGGCTGCGTGCTTGTCCAGCCCTACGACATGGAAGTGGGCGCCGGGACCTTCCACCCCGAGACCCTCCTGCGCTGCCTTGGTCCGGAACCCTGGCGCACAGCCTTTGTGCAGCCTTCCCGGCGCCCCACGGACGGCCGTTACGGGGAAAACCCCAACCGGCTCCAGCATTATTACCAGTACCAGGTCATCATCAAGCCTTCCCCGCCCAATGTCCAGAACCTCTACCTGGCAAGCCTGCGCGCCCTGGGCGTGGACCCCCTGGAGCACGACATCCGCTTTGTGGAGGACGACTGGGAATCTCCCACCCTCGGCGCCTCGGGCCTGGGATGGGAGGTCTGGCTGGACGGCATGGAAATCACCCAGTTCACCTATTTCCAAATCGCGGGCAGCATCGAGCTTTCCCCGGTCACTGCGGAAATCACCTACGGGCTCGAGCGCATCGCCATGTACCTCCAGGGCGTGGACAACGTGTACGACCTTGCCTGGAACGGGAATATCCGCTACGGGGACGTGCATCACAAGCAGGAGGTGGAGCAGAGCGCGTACAACTTCGAGGTGGCGGACGTGGCCATGCTCTTCACACGCTTTGACGCCTACGAGGCTGAAAGCCGCCGGGTGCTCGATGCCGGGCTTGTGCTTCCCGCCTATGAATACTGCCTCAAGTGCTCCCACACCTTCAACCTTCTGGACGCCCGGGGCGCCATCAGCGTGACAGAGCGCGCCCGCTACATAGGCCGTATCCGCCATCTTGCCAGGGGATGCGCGGCCAAATACCTCGCCCAGAGGGAGGAAATGGGTTTCCCCCTGCTCCGGACCGCCTCTGCCAACCAAGGAAGGTAACCCTTAAGCATGGATGCGTTGCTGTTTGAAATAGGCACCGAGGAAATCCCCGCCGGATACATTGTTCCGGCTCTGGACTCCCTGGCCGCGCTCTTGCTCAAAAAGCTGGACGAGAACCGGATAGCCCACGGGAGCGCCAAGACCTTTGGAACCCCGCGCAGGCTCGCGGTGCTGGTGGAGGATGTGGCGGAGAAACAGACCAGCGTCACAAGCGAACTCACCGGCCCGCCTGTCAGGGCGGCATACGGTCCGGACGGGACACCCACCATGGCGGCGGTAAAATTCGCCGAAAAAGCGGGCGTGCCTGTGGAAAAGCTTGGCAAAGTGACCACGCCCAAAGGCGAGTATCTCTCCGCCCGGGTTACAGAAAAAGGCGTCGCCGCCAAAAAGGTTCTTGCGGAGATTCTGCCTGAAATCATCGCCAAAATCCCTTTCCCCAAATCCATGCGCTGGGCGGACAGACCCGGCTCCTTTGCCCGTCCTGTCCACTCACTCCTCGCGCTTTTAGGAACAAAACCTGTGGGGTTCACCTGGAACGGGGTCAAGTCGGGCCGTGTGAGCCAGGGTCATTTTTTCACCCATAACAAACCCGTGGCGGTTCCCTCGCCCGCCGGCTACACCGGCGCCCTGGAAGAGGCCGGTGTCATCGCGGATATTGAGAAACGGAAAAAAATGGTGGCGGAACAGGTGGACCTGGCCGCCCGGAACGCGGGAGGGCGGGTGCTGCCGGACCCGGAGCTTCTGGACATCGTGACCAATCTGGTGGAATTCCCCTCCGCCGCCCAAGGCTCTTTTGATCCCGAGTTTCTCGAAGTCCCGGAAATCGTGCTCATCACCGCCATGCGGAAGCACCAAAAGTACTTCCCGGTGGTGGACGCCCAGGGAAAACTCATGCCCGCGTTCATCGCCGTCAACAACACCCGCGCCAAAGACCCGGCCCTGGTGGTCAAAGGGCACGGACGGGTGCTTCGGGCAAGGCTCTCCGACGCGCGCTACTTTTTCACCCAGGACCGCAAACACGCCATGGAGGACTGGGCCGCCCGGACCGAAGGCATTCTTTTTCAGACAAAGCTCGGCACCATGCGGGAAAAGGCCGCGCGCTGCGGGAAGCTGGGGGTGTTTTTAGCGGGTCTTCCGGGCGGCGGGACACAGGATCCTGCCCTGGTCCAAAATGTGGCCCGCGCCGCCTTTTTATGCAAAGCGGACCTGGTTTCCGAGGTGGTGGGCGAGTTTCCCGAGCTCCAGGGAATCATGGGCCGCATCTACGCCGGGCTGGCGGGGGAAAATCCCGAGGTGGCCGCGGCCATCGAAGAGCATTACCGTCCCGCCCACGCGGGGGGAGAGCTTCCGCAAACCCGGTGCGGCGCTTTATTGGCCCTCGCCGACAAACTGGACAGCCTGTGCGCGTGCTTTTCCGTGGGTATTCAGCCCACAGGCGGAAGCGATCCTTATGCGCTCCGAAGGGCGGCCATCGGCCTTCTTTCCATTCTCGTGGAAAAGGATCTTGAGTTTTCGCTGGACCAGATGGTGCAACACGCCCTTTCCCTGGCCAAAGACAAGGCCACCCAGGATTTAGAGGAAACCCGGAAGAAAGTTCTCGCGTTTCTGGGCGACCGCATGGCCCATTTACTGGCTGAAAAGGGATACCCCAAGGACGTGGTGGCCGCGGCCATGGCGGTTCCCTTCGAGTCTGTCCCGCTTTTGTGGAGACGCGCCCAGGCTCTCGCGCGGCTCACAACCCTGCCGGATTACGATGCCCTGGCCGCGGCGTTCAAGCGCGTGGTCAACATCATGCGCCAGGCCCAGGAAAAACCGGGCGAAGGGGCGGGCAAGTCCGGGGTGCGCGCGGAACTCTTCGAAAAACCCTGCGAAGGGGCCTTGTGGGACGCTTTTAAACAAATCGAACACGAGGCGCCCGCGTCCGGGGACATCGGCCAGGCCCTGTTGGCTGTGGCCCGGCTGCGGCCCTTTGTGGACGCTTTCTTTGACGGGGTGATGGTCATGGCCGACGACACCCGGGTCCGGGACAACCGGCTGGCCCTTTTGGGCGCCATCGCCGGGCTTTTCGCCCGGTACGCCGATTTTTCCAAAATCGCCACACCCAAGGAATAACACCTTGGCGCAAAGGAGTGAACAATGCCTTACGACGCCGAAAAAGACGAAGTGTTGAAGCAGTGGGAGTGCGGGGGCACCGGGCTTGTGGTGTCCATCAACAGGTATGACGGCGGAGAGCCCAAGCTGCAGATAGGTCCCAGGAATTACACCCGGCGCGACGGCGGAGTAAGCCAGCGCAAGGCGGGACGGCTCACCATCGAGGACGTGCAGTGGCTGTATGACGCCCTTGAGGAAATCAAAGAGGAGATGGAGCGCCTGGCGCCGCCGGAATGACGGCGGGCCGGAGTTTAGCGCCCTGCGGTACCCATGGACGCTGTCACCGCTTGGATTGTCATCCCCTTTGCCCTGGTGCTGGACATGCTGCTGGGAGACCCCCGGTGGCTTCCCCATCCCGTGCGGCTCATGGGTCTGGCTGTTTCCCGGCTCGAAGAGCCTTTCCGCAGGCTTCCTGTTGGACCTGTGACGGCGGGAGCGCTGTTCACCGGGTTTCTCGCCGCCCTTGCGTACGTTAGCTCTGCCTTTCTTCTGTGGCTGTGCGCCCGCGTTTCCCCGGCTTTTGGAACGCTCGCCCAAATCATGCTTCTGTACACCTGTCTTGCGGCCCGCGCCCTGGCCCGGGAGGCCCAGGGAGTCGAGGCCGCCCTCAAGGCTGAAGACCTCCCCCTTGCCCGGAAACGGGTGGGGATGATCGTCAGCCGGAACGCCGCTGTCCTGGACGCCCGGGGTGTCACCCGGGCCGCGGTGGAGACCGTGGCCGAAAACTTCGTGGACGGGGTGCTCTCCCCCCTTGTGTTCGCCGCGGTCCTGGGCGTGCCCGGAGCTGTGGCCTTTAAAATGGCGAGCACCCTCGACTCCATGGTGGGATACCGGAACGCGCGGTATGAAAAATTCGGCAAGGCGTCCGCCCGTCTGGACGATGTGTTGAATTTTCTCCCCGCGCGGCTTTCCGTGCCCCTCATCGCTCTCTCGGCCTTTTTTCTTTTCCGCTCCGGAAAACGGGCCTTTGCCACCGCGCTCATGGAAGGGGGAAACCACAAAAGCCCCAACGCGGGGCTTCCCGAGGCCGCGTTCGCCGGGGCGCTGGGGGTGCGGCTGAACGGTCCGGCGGAGTACCACGGGATGCTGGAGGACAAGCCCTATCTCGGAGTCCGCCACGCGCCGCCGGTTATCGAAGACATTTCCAGGGCGTGCCGTCTTATGGAGATTTCCACCGCCGCGGGAGCGGTGTTTTTACTTCTCGCGGTTCATGTGTTCGCGTGACACGGCCGGGCAGGGTTAGCGCCCGGCCACGCCGTATTAGATTCTATATCTGAATTATATGCATTTTTTGTGTAGATAGTATCTATGTCCTGACCCTGGGGTTGAAACCCATAGGCGCTAACTTATGTGAGCATTCTTGCTTAAAGATATATGAGGATATTGTCGGGTGAACCTGCGCTTCGCGCAGAACCACCCGACCTACATCA
>JAGVGH010000199.1 GCA_020057225.1 Desulfobacterales bacterium
ACCCGCCAGGAGCGCGAATGGGAAAAAAGCGAAAGGCATTGCAAACGGAGTGCCAAAAAATCAAAGCCGCCTAAGAAAATTTAGATGCGTTTGCCCTGCTCCCCGCCTTTTCCCTCCTTGACTTTTCAGGGAAGCGCAAGCATAGTGAGTCCCCGCGCGCGAAACCCGGGGGACGGAGCGTCCCTGTTTCCTTCCCGCGGCGCAGGAGGCCCATGAAAACAGCGGCAGCCCTCATTCTTGTGGCGGCCCTTCTGGGAGGGGCCGGTTACTGGGTCTGGACCCATCAGGACACCCTTTTTCCCAAAGGCGTGAAACCGGCGGTCCAGCCTGTGGTGTCCAGATTCACCGGCGCGCCGGCGGAGGAGGAGGCCAGCCTATTCTTCTGCGATCCCATGGGCGGCTTTCTCACCCCGGAAAAGCGCCTTGTCCCCAAACCCGGCGACCCCGCCGAGTTCGGCAAAAACCTCATCGCGGCCCTTGCCGAAGGGCCTAAACAACGGGCCGCCCGCTCCGTTCCAGAGGGTGTCCGGGTTCTGGGCCTGGCCATCGGCGCCAAAGGCGCCGCGTACCTGGACCTCTCCCGGGAAGTGACCGGCCTGCCCGGAGGAATCGAGGCGGAATATCTGACGTTGTACTCCATGGTGAACACCTTGTGCGCCAATGTCCCTGAAATCGAATCCGTGCGCATCCTTGTCGAGGGCGCTGAAATCCCGACTCTCGGGGGACATCTGGACACGCGCTTTCCTTACGCGGCCAACATGACGATAGTGCGATGAAAAAACGAACCGCAATACAAAAGACGCGCAACATAGGCATCATCGCCCACATTGACGCGGGCAAGACCACGGTGACCGAGAGGATTCTCTACTACACCGGCAAGGTCCACAAAATGGGAGAGGTCCACGACGGCGAGGCCGCCATGGACTGGATGCCCGACGAGCAGGAGCGCGGCATCACCATTACTTCCGCGGTCACCACCTGCCACTGGAAAGACCACGAAATCCACATCATTGACACCCCCGGCCATGTGGACTTCACCATCGAGGTCGAGCGCTCCCTGCGCGTCCTGGACGGCGCCGTGGGCGTGTTCTGCGCCGTGGGCGGGGTGCAGCCCCAGTCCGAGACCGTGTGGCGCCAGGCCGACAAATACAAGGTTCCCAAAATCGCCTTCATCAACAAAATGGACCGCGTGGGCGCCGACTTTGCCGCCTGCGTCCGGCAACTCCGCGAGCGCCTGGGCGCCCGCCCGCTGGTTCTCGCCATTCCGGTCGGAAGCGAGGAGTCTTTTTCCGGCATCATTGACCTTTTAAACATGCGCCAAATCACCTGGCACGCCCAGGATCTGGGCGCGAGCTTTTCCGAAGGCCCTGTGCAAGAGGCCCTTCTCGAAGAGGCCAGGGCCGAGAGGGAAAAACTGGTCGAGGACGTGGCCGAGCTGGACGACGCCCTGATGGAGCAGTATCTGGAGGGCGCGGAAATCGAAACCGGCGCCCTGGCCGCGGCAATCCGCAAAGCCACCACAGACCTCCGCGCCGTGCCGGTTCTGTGCGGGAGCGCCCTTCGCAACAAAGGCGTGCAGCCGCTGTTGGACGCCGTGGTCGCCTATCTTCCCAGCCCCCAGGACGTGGTTGCCATCCGGGGACACCATCCGGAGACCGGCGAGGTTGTCGAGTGCCACGCCCTGGAAAAGGAACCCCTTGCCGCCCTCATCTTCAAAGTGGCCATGCATGAGGGCCGGAAAATGTGCTACGCGCGCATTTACTCGGGGCGCCTTCAGGCGGGCCAGGACGCTTACAACTCCAACCGGAAAATCCGGGAAAAGATCTCCCGCATCTGGTCCATCCATGCCAACAAACGCGAGCGCATCGAAGAGGCCGGAGCGGGCGAAATCGTGGGAGTGGTGGGCCTGAAGTATTCCGCCACGGGCGAGACCCTCTGCGCGCCGGAGCGGCCTGTGGTGCTGGAGAAAATCGAGGCTTACGAGCCGGTGATTTCCGTGGCCGTGGAGCCGAAAACCCACGCGGACCAGGAGAAAATCGCCTCTGTCCTCGAAAAGCTCATGGACGAGGATCCCACCTTCCGGGTGCGGGTGGACGAGGAGACGGGCCAGACCATCATCTCCGGCATGGGCGAGCTGCATCTCGAAATCCTGGTCCACAGAATGGAACTCGAGTTCAACACCCTGGTCAACGTGGGCAAGCCCCAAGTGGTGTACCGGGAGACCATCGCTGTGGAAAACACAGGCAGGGCGGTGTTCGACCGCGAAGTCGCGGGCGCCCGGCATTTCGCCGGGGTGGAGCTGCGCATCAGGCCCCTGGCCCGGGGCAAGGGCAACCGGTTCCGCGTGGCGCCCGGGTTTGCCGCCTTCCCGCCGGAATTGTTGCCCGCGCTTTCGCGGGGCGTGCTGGAAAGCCTCGAAAGCGGCACGGTGATGGGGTATCCGGTTCTGGACGTGGAGGTTACAGTGACCGGCGGAGAGTTCCGCGAGGGACAGACAACGGAGCTTGCGGTCCGGGTGGGGGCTTCGATGGCGTTCAAGGACGCTATGCGCGGGGCACAGGCGTTTTTGCTCGAGCCGGTCATGGAGGTGGAGGTTTTGGCGCCCCAGGAATTCATGGGGGATGTCATCGGCGATCTCAACTCCCGGGGCGGAAAAATCGGGTCCATCGAGCCCCGTCCGGGCGTGCAGAGCATCACCGCCACCGCGCCTCTTTCGCGGATGTTCGGTTATTCCACGGATTTGCGGTCCGCGAGCCAGGGCCGGGGCACCTACACCATGCAGTTCAGCCATTATGACCAGGGAGGACAGTAGTGTAGAGACGAATGTCGAATGTAGAATATCGAATATCGAACCGCGGAAGGGAAAGGCGACTATAGAAGATCGAACCACGTGGAAAGATAACAGGGGGAGTGAGCAACCACATGACCAGAGCGATGACGATTACGGAAAAAATTTTGGCGGACCACGCCGGGCTGGACGCGGTGTCTCCGGGAGACCTCGTGAACGCGCGGGTGGATGTGGCCCTGGGCAACGACATCACCGCGCCCATCGCCATCAGGGAATTCCGCGAGCTGGGCGCCCAAAAAGTTTTTGACCGGGAGCGGGTGATTCTGGTGCCCGACCACTTCACACCCGCCAAGGACATCAAGAGCGCCATCCAGGTCAAGACCGTCCGCGAGTTTGCCATGGAGCAGGAGCTTGTCCACTGGTACGAGGGCGGGGAGTCCGGGGTCGAGCACGCGCTCCTGCCTGAAAAGGGCCTTGTTGTGCCGGGCGATCTCGTTATCGGCGCGGACAGCCACACCTGCACCTACGGCGCCCTGGGAGCCTTTGCCACGGGCGTGGGCAGCACCGACCTTGCCGCGGCCATGGCCACCGGAGAGGTATGGCTCAAGGTGCCCGAGACCATCCGGTTTGTCTTTAACGGCGCGCCCGGGCCCTGGGTCGAGGGCAAAGACCTTGTGCTCTACACCATCGGGAAAATCGGAGTGGACGGCGCCCTGTACCAGGCCATGGAGTTCACCGGCCCGGCCATTGACAACCTCTCCATGGCCGGGCGTTTCACTATATGCAACATGGCCATCGAGGCGGGCGGCAAAAACGGAATCATCGCCCCGGACGCGAAAACCCTCGCCTACGTGGAGGGCAGGGGTCTCCGAAAACACACGCTTTTCTCAAGCGATCCGGACGCTCGCTACATCAAGACCATCGTGTTCGACTGTTCCCAAATCGAGCCCCAGGTGGCCTTTCCGCATCTTCCCGAAAACACCCGGCCCGTGTCCCAGGCAGGGGATGTGCCCATCCATCAGGTGGTCATCGGCTCCTGCACCAACGGACGCATCGAGGACATGCGCAGCGCGGCCCGGGTGCTCAAGGGAAACAAGGCGGACCGCCGCGTGCGGCTCATCGTGATTCCGGCTACCCCGCTTGTCTGGCGCCAGGCCATGGCCGAGGGCCTTTTCGGGATATTCCTGGACGCGGGCGCCGTGATTTCCCCGCCCACCTGCGGGCCGTGCCTGGGCGGACACATGGGGATTCTGGCTGACGGGGAGCGCTGTGTCGCCACCACCAACCGGAATTTCGTGGGACGCATGGGCCATGCCAAAAGCGAGGTGTATCTGGCCAATCCCGCGGTCGCGGCGGCAAGCGCCGTGGCGGGAAAAATCGCCCATCCCGCGGATGTCGCCGGGAAATGACCTCTGTTGGGAAGGCGTAAAAAGAAGGCGCAAAGGAGCATGCCATGCAACCCATTGAAGGACGGGTTTGGGTTTTTGGAAACGATGTGGACACAGACCTCATCATCGCGGCAAGGTATCTGAACACGAGCGACCCGGCGGAACTGGCGAAACACTGCATGGAGGACGCGGACCCGGGGTTTGCGGCCAAGGTGCAGGCCGGGGACATCATCGTTGCGGGCAAAAACTTCGGCTGCGGCTCTTCCAGAGAGCACGCGCCCATTTCCATCAAGGCCGCCGGGGCCGCCTGTGTCATTGCCCGGGACTTCGCCCGCATTTTTTACCGCAACGCCTTCAACACCGGGCTTCCCATTTTGGAGTGCGCCGGTGTGTCGGGGATTCAAAGCGGGGCGCGGCTCCGGGTGGATTTTGACAAGGGCGTGATCACGGTTTTGGATTCCGGGGAAACCCATGTCACCAAGCCCATTCCGCCTTTTATGCAGGAGCTGTTGGCGGCCGGAGGGCTGATGCCCTATATCAAGCGGAAACTTGCGGCCCGCGTTTAGGGTCTCAGAAAGGCCGCCGGAGAAGCGGCGGGGACATGTTGGGGAAAGGTCAAAACCGGCGCGCGCGCCGGTTTTGCCGTTGAGGCCACTGTGCTTAAGGTTGCCGAGATATTCCAAAGCATCCAGGGCGAGTCCTCCCACGCCGGGCGTCCCTGCGCCTTTGTGAGGCTTGCCGGGTGCAACCTCCATTGCGCGTGGTGCGACACAGGGTATGCCCGCTCCGGGGGGGAATCCATGGACCTCGGGGCTATCGCCGCGCGGGTTTCCGCCTTTGGCCTTCCCCTCGCCGAAATTACAGGGGGGGAGCCTTTGCTCCAGGAGGAAACCCCGGAGCTTGCCGCGCGGCTCCTTGGCCTGGGCATGGAAGTGTTGGTGGAAACCAACGGGAGCCAGGATATCGGCAGGCTTCCCCCGGACGCCAAGGCCGTTATGGACGTGAAGTGTCCCGGCTCCGGCGAGGCGGAGTCCCTGGACAGGGAGAATCTCCATCGGCTCCGTCCCGGGGATGAGCTCAAGTGTGTTCTCGCGGACCGGCGGGATTACGACTACGCCCGGGCCATGCTGGAAACAACCGGGGGCTGCCGCGTCCGGCCCGTCCATTTCCAGCCGGTTTCGGGCCTTCTCGACCCCCGGGACCTTGCGGCCTGGATGCTTGAAGACAACGTGGACGCGCGGCTCTCGCTGCAGTTGCACAAGATTCTGTGGGGAGACAGGCGGGGGGTGTAACCTAAACCGGCGGAGCCGGAAAGAAGGCTTTAGGCTTTAGGCTTTAGGCTTTAGGCTTTAGGCTTTAGGCTTTAGGGAATAGGCTTTAGGCTTTAGGCTTTAGGCTTTAGGCTTTAGACTTTAGGCTTTAGGCTTTAGGCTTTAGGCTTTAGGCTTTAGGCTTTAGGCTTTATATCTGGTTGTAAACGGCCCGTTTTTAAGGCTGCGCCATTATCCACGCAAAAAGCGCGGATAATCCGGACATAGAATCTGATTTAAGGAGGCCGGGACCATGGAGGAGCGGCGCGCGGTGGCGCTGGTGAGCGGCGGGCTGGACTCCGCGACAATCCTTGCCCTCGCAAGGGAAGAAGGCTTTTCCGTGTACGCCTTGAGCTTTGATTACGGCCAGCGGCACCGCCTGGAGCTTCTTGCCGCGGGGCGCCTGGCCCGGGCGCTTCACGCCAAAGAGCATCTGGTGCTCCGGCTGGACCTTGACAGAATCGGCGGCTCGGCCCTTACAGGAGACGGCGAGGTGCCCAAGGGCCGGAGCGGGGAGGAAATCTCCCGGGGGATTCCCGCGACCTATGTTCCGGCGCGGAACACCGTGTTTCTTTCCCTTGCCCTGGCATGGGCCGAGGTCCTGGGCGCCAAAGACATCTTTATAGGAGTGAACGCCCTGGACTACAGCGGATACCCGGACTGCCGCCCCGAATACATCGCAGCGTTCGAGCGGATGGCCCGGCTCGCCACCAAGGCCGGGGTGGAAGGGAAGGCGCCTGTCCGCGTCCGCGCGCCCTTGATTCACATGTCCAAGGCGGAGATCATCAAGACCGGGCTTCGCCTGGGAGTGGACTACGGGCTTACGCTGAGCTGCTACGATCCCGGACCGGACGGCCGTCCCTGCGGGGCCTGCGACAGTTGCCTGTTGCGGAAAAAAGGCTTTGAGGAGGCCGGAGCAAGGGACCCGGCGGGGCGGTGAGAAGCCCGGTCGGCATTCCGGCTCATCCGGCCTTTCCCGCGAGTTTTTCCCGGGGCGCCGCCATTATGGCCACCGTTGCCTTGGCCACCGGGCTTTCCTTGCCCTCTCCCGTGTCAAACACCTCGGATTCAGCCGCCACAACGGTCTTCCCGTTTCTCAGCACCCGGAAGCGGCACGCCAGGGCCTCCTTATGGGCGGGCCGGAAAAAATTGATTTTGAACTCGATGGTGAGCGCCTGGCAGATTTCCGGCGCCAGGGTAAAGGCGGAATATCCGGCGGTGTGGTCGGCCATGGTGGCCATGACACCGGCATGAACAAACCCGCCCTGCCGCAGGTGGTGTTGCTCGATGGTGAGCCGGGAGACAGCCTTGCCCGGCGCCAAATCTTCGGGACTGTAACCGCGCCAGGCGATGAATACCTGGTGGAAATCCCGGACGAGAAACTCCGCCCGCTCTTTGCCACGTCCCTTTTCGTTCAGTTCCCGGTTCCTTAGGCTGTTTCGCCGCTTCCCGGCGCGCGGCAAAGGCGGATTCCGCGCGGGAAGCGATGTTATCAAAAGCAGGGCGGATACGCCACAATCATTTCCGGGTTCTCGCGGGGCGGGCGAAAACAAAGCGCGCGGAAAGCCGGCGGCAGGGCGCTTTTCCGCCGGATGTCCGGCGGTCTTTACATCGCGCCCGCCCTTGTGTATGCTCGCCCCGGTCTGAAATCCGGCGGGGCCGCGCGCAAGCGGGAAATCCGAAACCGGAAGGACATGAATGGAAGATACCGGCGCCCGCGGCGGATACCTGCCGCGGACCACTCGATGAGGCGGCCTTTGGTTCCGCGCTTTTCCGGCGCGCCCGGGGAGACGCCCAAGGAGATATCTAATGCGCAAATCCGGTTTTGTTTGTTTGATGGTTTTTTCCGCGGTCCTAATCCTCTGGGCCGCCACGGCAATGGCCCAGGGGCAAAGCGCCGCCCCTTCCGCGGGAGAAGCCCTTACCCCCGTCAAAGCCGCGGCCCCGGAAGAGAGCGTGGACGCTCTTTTGGACGCTGTTAGCAAGCGCTATAAAAAATCCGCGTTCTGCATGGATTTCGCCCAGATTGCGACGCTCAAGGGCATGGGCATTACCGACACCGCAAAGGGCAAGGCGTGCTTCGAGTTCCCCGACAAGATGCACTGGCACTACACAGACCCCGAAGAGCAGCATGTTGTTTCCGATGGTAAAAAGCTCTGGGTGTACCGGCCCCTGGACAACCAGGTCACGGTGGGCGAGGCGCGCGCCTTTTTCGGCGGGGGCGGCGGCTCCAGCTTTTTCGCCGACATACGGCTTCTCGCCACGGAGTTTGATGTCTCCTGGGGAGACCCGGAACTTCTTGTGAAATGGGGGGCGCTTGACCATCACATTCTGCGGATGGCGCCCAAGACACCCCGTGTTGAATTCACCCTGCTGTATCTGGTGGTGGACAAAACCAGCAACGCTATCTTCCAGTCTGTTTCCTACAACCAGTACGGCGACGAGACACGCATCCAGTTCAACCCCCCGGAATTCACCACCGGCCTGCCCAAGGACGAGTTCACTTTCACCCCTCCCAAGGGCGTGGACGTGGTCCGCATGGAGGAAAACCAGTAAGCGCGCGGCGCAACGCGGCACAGAAGGAGGAACCATGCGGGAACAGGAGACACGGGAGGCCCAGGCTGAGATCCGGGCTTTATTAAAGGAAAAAAAGGCCATTCTGCTGGCCCACAATTACCAGCCGGGCGAGGTTCAGGACGCGGCGGACCTTTGCGGAGACTCCCTGGAGCTTTCCCGCAAGGCGGCCAAAACCGACGCTCAAATCATTGTGTTCGCCGGGGTGCATTTCATGGCGGAGACCGCCTCCATATTGTCCCCGGACAAGACAGTGCTGTTGCCCAACAAAGAGGCGGGCTGCCTGATGGCGGACATGATCACGGCCGAGGGTCTGCTTCTCCGAAAGCAAGAGCTGCCCGGCGTGCCGGTGGTGACCTATGTCAATTCCCCGGCGGAGGCAAAAGCGCATACAGACGTTTGCTGCACATCGGCCAATGTGGTGTCGGTGGTAAACGCCTTGGACGCTCCGGAGCTTTTGCTGGCCCCGGACAAAAACCTCGCCATGTACGCGGCCCGGCACACCAAGAAAAAAATCCACATCTGGGACGGATTTTGCCCGGTGCATGAGCGGTTGAGCGCGGAGGACGCGCGGGCGGCCAAGGAGGCCCATCCCGGCGCCACGTTCATGGCCCACCCCGAATGCAGGCCCGAGGTCATTGATAGGGCGGACGTGGTGAAAAGCACCTCCGGAATGCTGGCGCATCCGGAAACCAGCCCGGCCCGGGAGTTTATTGTGGCCACGGAGACAGGCATCCTGCACCCCATGCGGAAGCGGTATCCGGACCGGGTGTTTTATCCGGCGGCGAAGCACATGGTGTGCAAGAACATGAAGCGGATAAGCCTTGGGGACATCATCCGTTCGCTTCGGGAGATGAGCGGGGAGGTGCGCGTGCCGGAGGCGGTCCGGGCGCCCGCGCTGGCGGCGGTGGAGAGGATGATCAGGATTTAGAAGTCAGGAGTCAGGAGCCAGGAGTTAGAATAACAGGGAAGAAGGCCTTGTTTTGATTGAGTTTTCTTGTTATAAAAAGGGCCGTTATCCTCATAGCGGCCGCAGTGCGGCAAGGCTTTTGGTCCGGCCTGGGGTTTCAACCCCAGAGCGAAGGATTTCCCGTTATCCACGTAAAAAGCGCGGATAATCCAGACAAAGGATATAAATCCTAAAGCCTAATTCTACTTTGGTAACTTTAAACAGCAGGTTTAGGTGTAGGTCGGATGGTTCTGCGCGAAGCGCAGGTTCATCCGACACTATCATGGTCCTTGTGGAATGGATTGTTGGGTGAACCCGCGCGCGAACAACGCATTTGCCACAATAATCCTCTTGGCGCGCGCGGAACCACCCAACCTACGTTTCAAAACTTCATTTTTAAGTGTTGAAGGTTTAGTATTATTTGAAAAATACCAAAGTAGAACTAAAGTCTATCCCCTAAAGCCTACTAACGAAAGGAGCACCAGGCAGATGGACATCCTGGGCGACATGCGGCGCACCTCGACCTGCGGCGCGCTCCGCGCCGCGGACGCGGAAAAGAACGTTGTTCTCATGGGCTGGATCGAACGCCGCCGCGACCATGGCGGCGTCATCTTCGTGGACCTCCGGGACCGCTCCGGAACCTGCCAGGTCGTGTTCAACCCCGACCTCAACCCCACCGTCCACGAAAAAGCCCACGCGCTCCGGGGTGAATGGGTCATCGCCATCTCCGGCATCGTCCGCCCCCGTCTCCGGGGTATGGAAAACCCCAACCTTCCCACAGGGGCCATCGAGGTCTTTGCCGATTCCCTGCGCATTCTCAACCGCGCCCAGACCCCGCCCTTTATGATTGAAAACGACCTGGACGTGACCGAGAACCTCCGGCTCCGCTACCGCTACCTCGACCTCCGGCGGCCCAGGGTCCAGAAAAACCTCATGCTCCGGCACATGACCTCGGTGTGCGTGCGCGAGTACCTGAACGGTCTGGGGTTCATGGACATCGAAACCCCCTTCCTCACCCGGAGCACCCCCGAGGGCGCCCGGGACTACCTGGTCCCCAGCCGCGTCAACCCCGGCCAGTTCTACGCCCTGCCCCAGTCGCCCCAGCTCTTCAAACAGCTTCTCATGGTGGCCGGGTATGAGCGCTACTACCAGATCGTCCGCTGCTTCCGGGACGAGGACCTCCGCGCCGACCGGCAGCCCGAATTCACCCAGGTGGACCTTGAAATGTCCTTTGTGGGCGAAAACGATGTCATGGACGTGGCCGAGGGGCTGATGGTCCGGGTGTTCCAGGAGGTTTTGGGAATCACCCTCAAAACCCCCTTCCCGCGCCTCACCTACGCCCATGTCATGGACAAGTACGGACTCGACAAACCCGACCTCCGCTTTGGCCTGGAATTGGTGGGAATCTCGGACATCGTCAAAAACTCCGGCTTCATGGTCTTTGCCCAGGCCGTCCAAAAAGGCGGCATGGTCAAGGCGATGAACGCCAAGGGCCAGTCCGGGCTTTCCCGCAAGGACATTGACGACCTCACCCGGTACGCGGCGGTGTACGGGGCCAAGGGGCTTGCCTGGATCAAGGTGAAAGAGGACGGCTCCTGGCAGTCGCCCATCACCAAGTTTTTCAGCCCCGAAGAGCAGGCGGCCATGGGCAAGGCCATTGACATGGCGCCGGGCGATCTCGTGTTTTTCGTGGCCGACCAACCCAAGGTGACCAACGAGGCCCTGGGCCATCTGCGCAATCATCTGGCGGAAAAGCTGGGACTCATCCCCCAGGAGGAATTCTGCTTCTTGTGGGTCACCGAGTTTCCCCTCATGGAGTACGACGAAAAGGAAAAACGGTTCGAGGCCCTGCATCATCCCTTCACATCCCCCATGGAGGAGGATTACGGGCTTCTGGCAACAGACCCGGGAAACGTGCGCTCCCGGGCCTACGATATGGTGCTGAACGGCATGGAGATTGGCGGGGGAAGCATCCGCATCCACCGGCGGGACCTGCAGGAGGCGGTGTTTTCGGCCCTTGGGATTTCCAAGGAGGAAGCCGAGGAGAAATTCGGCTTTTTGCTGGAGGCCCTGGAGTTCGGCGCGCCTCCCCACGGCGGGCTGGCCTTTGGCTTTGACCGGCTTGCCATGCTTTTGGCCGGAGAGCGCTCCATACGGGACGTGATTGCGTTTCCCAAGACTCAGAAGGCGGCATGTCTGCTTACCCGGGCGCCGTCGGAGGTGGCCAAGGCCCAGTTGGACGAGCTGGCGCTCCGGGTGAAAAAAGACCCGGCGGTGTAGGAGCGCCTTATGAGGGAAAAAGACCGGTTTGGACGGGAAATCAGCTATTTGAGGGTCTCTGTCACGGACCGGTGCAATTTCCGCTGTTTTTACTGCCGTCCGGTGCGGGACTTCACGCCTCTTCCCCACAGCGAAATCCTCTCCTACGAGGAGATACTCGAAGTGGTACGGGCAGGGGTCGCGGCCGGGGTAAAAAAAGTGCGGCTTACGGGGGGCGAGCCGCTACTCCGGCGGGGCATCGCCCATCTGGTCAAAGAGATAGCCGCAATGCCGGAGATTCAAGACCTGGGTCTTACCACCAACGGCCTGTTGCTGGAGACGATGGCCTGGCCCTTGCGGGAGGCGGGGCTTACGCGCTTAAACGTGAGCCTTGATTCCCTGGACCCGGCGGTGTTTCAACGGGTGACGGGCAAGGACGCGGCGCGTCAGGTTCTGGCTGGAATTGAGGCCGCCCTTTCCCTTGGATTCGCCCCGGTCAAGCTCAACACCGTGGCGGTGGCCGGAGTGAATGACGCGGACTTTGGCCGCTTGGCGCGTCTTTCCATGGACTGGCCGGTGCATGTGCGGTTCATCGAGTTCATGCCCACAGCGGGCGTCACAGACTGGGCTTCCGCGCGGTTTCTTTCCTGGGAGCGGGTGAAGGAGATTGTGGAGCGGGACGCGGGCGCGCTCGAACAGGTGCCGGAGAGCGGCCTGTTTCCCGGACCCGCGCTCCGCTATCGGTTTCCAGGGGCCAAGGGCGAGGTGGGGTTTATTACCGCGGTGACAAGGCATTTCTGCGGAGAGTGCAACCGGATGCGGCTGACCGCGGACGGGAAGCTCAGGCCCTGCCTTTTGAGCGACCGGGAGGTGGATGTCCGGGCCGGTCTTCGGGCGGGTCTTGGGGAGGAGGCGGTGCTGGCGGCCTGGAAGCGCGCTTTGGAACTCAAGCCGCAGGGGCACGCGCTGGACAATCCGGAGCGCGCGCCGCTTAAGCGGGGGATGTCGCGGATTGGGGGATAATTTCATGGGATGAGATTTCGGACGCTTCCGCTCTTTTCAATAAACCTGCTTACTGAATTTCCACGAGTCTTTTTGCACCCCCCGAAAAGCCCCCCTCCTGTTCCCTTTTCTGTCGCCCATTTCACAAATTTTTAACTTTACTTACATTTTTCGGTATGTTATTCTTCAAACCTTTATCACCACAATCCGTTCTTTCCAAGCATGGGCACACTTCACAGGGGCGGAGGCAGCACCATGGAAAAAGAAGAACTCGAAGAATTCCGTCAACTTCTCATCTCCCAAATGCAGGAGCTCCTCAGCCAGGCCGGCTACACCGTCCAGGACATGGCCGGACACAAAGAAAGCTTCCCCGACCCCACTGACCGCGCAAGCGCCGAAACCGACCGCAACTTCATGCTCCGCATCCGCGACCGGGAAGCCAAACTCATCAAAAAAATCAAAGAAGCCCTCGAACGCATCGAAAACGGCACCTTCGGCATTTGCGACGAATGCGGCGAAGACATCTCTTTCGAGCGCCTCAAGGCACGGCCTGTAACCACCCAGTGCATTGACTGCAAGCGGAAAAAGGAGGCCGAGGAGAAAGCCCTTGGACTCTAACCCGGACAGGATTGACCTGCACGTCCACTCCACCGCGTCGGACGGCACCGAAACCCCCCGCCAGATTCTCCAAATGGCGGAGCGGATCGGCCTCTCAGCCCTCGCCATCACCGACCATGACACCGTGGACGGCGCCCGCCAGGCCCTGGAAGGACCGGTTCCCGAAAGCATTGCCTTTGTCCCGGGGGTGGAAATCAGCGTTTCCGTGCCCGACCCTTACGCCGACTCCAAGGGCACCCTCCACATCCTGGGCTATTTCATAGACCTCGACAACTCTGACCTGAACGACACCATCGGCCGCCTCCAGGACGCCCGCGCCAACCGCAACCCTCAAATCATCGAGCGCCTCAAAAAACTCGGCGTGGAACTCGACTACCAGGAAATCCTCGACGCCGCGTCCGGCGGTCAGCCCGGAAGACCGCACTTTGCCCAGGTTCTCGTCGCCAAAGGGCTTGTGGCCAATGTTCAGGAGGCCTTTTCCAGATACTTCGGCAAAGGCCGTCCCGCCTATGTGGAAAAGTACCGCCCCACGATGGAGGAGACCCTGGCAGTCATCCACGCCGCCAAGGGCCTTCCGGTCCTGGCCCATCCCTTCTCCCTTAAAATGGAAGGCCCGGCCCTCGAACGCTTTGTAAAAACCCTCAAAAACCACGGCCTCGAAGGCATCGAGGTTTTATATCCCGAGCATTCCCCGGGCCAGGTGGACGAATACCTCCGCTTGGCCAAGCGCCACGGCCTCATAGTGACGGGCGGCACCGATTATCACGGCGGCCGCAAGCCCGGCATCCAGCTCGGCTTTGGCAAAGGCAACCTCCATGTGCCCCATGCAGTGTATGAAAAGCTCCTTGCCGAACACAGACGCCAATTCCAGCTTAAATCCGCCTGAAACCGCTCCGGAAATGGATTTGGCCCTCCTTGAAGGGCGTCTTGGCCATCGGTTCCACAACCCGGCGCTTCTAAGACAGGCCCTGTGTCACCGCTCCCACGCCAATGAAAACCCGGCGGCGGGCCCAAGCGACAACGAGCGCCTGGAATTTCTGGGCGACGCGGTTCTGGGTCTGTGCGTGGGCATGCTCCTCATGCGCAGGTTTGAAGACACCCCCGAAGGCGACTTGTCGCGCATGCGGGCGACCCTTGTCAACGAAACCTCCCTTGCCTCCATGGCCCGGTCCCTGGACCTGGGCGCCCACCTTCTCCTTGGGAAGGGCGAGGCGCTGTGCGGGGGGGCGGATAAAAACTCCATTCTTGCCGATACCCTCGAAGCCGTGTTTGCCGCGGTGTTTCTGGACGCGGGGTATGAGACGGCCAGCGCGGTTGTGGACGTGCTGTTTTCCCCGTTGGTTCCGGAGCCTGGCGGGAGCCTTCAGAAGGAGGATTACAAGAGCCGCCTTCAGGAGGAGGTGCAGGTCAAGACGCGGACCGTGCCCCAGTACCAGGTGGCGTGGGAAAGCGGGCCGGACCATGACAAGACCTTCACGGCCCGGGTGACAGTGGGGGAGCGGGAAGCCCTGGGAACCGGAAGGAGCAAGAAAGCTGCGGAGCAGGACGCAGCCCGGGCCATGCTCGATACCCTGGCGGCGGAGGAAGGCGGACAGGACGGATGACAGGAACCCCCAGGCCGGGAAGAACAAGCCTTTTACTTTTTCGGCCCTTTTTGCCATGGTTGCGGCTGTCGCGGTCCCGGGAGGTGTTTTCACGGCGCCCGGCGTGGAAGAATCACAACCTGCGCCGCCCTGCCTGGGCGCCTCCGGGCCATGTCTTTGGCCCGGTGTGGACCCTTATCCTCATGGGCGCCGCGGCCTTTCTTTGCCACAAAAGGCTTGCGCCGGGCCGTTGGCGCCCCATGGTCTGGCATGGCGCCCGGCTTGTTTTAAGTGCTTATCCCTAAATACTGCTGAGGAGGATTTTAGGGGCGCTTTTCATCGCGGGCGCGAGGCCGTCGCGCCCCTACGGGTATGTGACGGCCGTTATCGCTTACCACTGGGCGCTCCGATGGCTCGGGTTCCATTGCCGTAGGGGCGCACGGCGTGCGCCCGAACA
>JAGVGH010000240.1 GCA_020057225.1 Desulfobacterales bacterium
ACCCGCCAGGAGCGCGAATGGGAAAAAAGCGAAAGGCATTGCAAACGGAGTGCCAAAAAATCAAAGCCGCCTAAGAAAATTTAGATGCGTTTGCCCTGCCTTCCGCCTCTCCTGTCTTGCATTCCAGTCCCATTGCCTGTATGGTCCATTTCCCGCCGGGCGAAGCGGTATTTCGCCCCAAGGCCCCGCGGGTGACAACACGCTCACACCAACACCAGCCGCCCTCCGGGCGCTTACCACCGCATAGCGAAAAGGAGAAAACCCATGAAGGACGTAGTCATCGTATCCGCCTGCCGCACCGCCATCGGCGCCTTTGGAGGCTCCCTTAAAGACGTTATCGGCGCGCGCCTGGCCGAGACAACCATGCGCGAGGCCGTGAAACGCGCCGGAATTGACCCCGCCGTCATCAACGACGTGCGCTACGGCTGCTGCATCGAGCACGCGGACGCCCTGAACGTCACCCGCACAGCGGCCCTTTTGGCCGGCATTCCGGAGAGCGTTCCCGCGGTCACCATCAACCGCGTGTGCATCTCGGGCATGGAGGCGGCGCTTTCGGGCATGGCCATGATCCAGGCCGGAATGGCGGATGTGATTCTCGCGGGCGGCGTGGAGCACATGTCCGGCGTGGCCTACACGGTCCCGGCGGCGCGCTGGGGCTGCCGTCTCCAGGACGCGGAGTTTGTGGACACGCTCATCCGGGCGCTCCACTGCGGCTCCCATGTTATTCCCGCAGGCACGGACGGCCCGGCGGACGCCACCCAGGCCCCTTATAAATATTTTCTGGGCAAACCCTACATCATGGGCCATACAGCGGAGTTCATCGCCCAGATGCACGGCATCACACGGGAGGAGATGGACGAGGTGGCGCTCCGGAGCCACAACAACGCCGAGCGCGCCACCAAGGAAGGGGATTTCGCCGAGGAAATCGTGCCGGTCATGGTGCCCCAGAGGAAAAAACCTCCGGTGGCTTTTGACAAGGACGAGCACTTCCGCCCCGGACTCACCATGGCCGACCTGGCCAAACTGCCCGCCGCCTTTGTGCCCAAAGAGGGCAAGGTCACCGCGGGCAACTCCTCCGGCATCAACGACGGGTCCACCGGCATCATCATCATGTCCGCCGACAAGGCCAAAGAGCTTGGCGTAACACCCCTCGCCCGCATCAAGGCCACAGGCATGGGCGCCTGCCACCCCACAGTCATGGGCCTTTCCCCGGTCCCGGCGGTGAAAGACCTTATGGCAAAAAGCGGTCTCAAGATAAGCGACTTCGAGCTGGTCGAGGTCAACGAGGCCTTTGCCGCCCAGTACATCGGCTGCGAAAAGGAGCTTGGGCTTAACCGCGAAATCACCAATGTGAACGGGTCAGGTATCGGTCTTGGCCATCCGGTGGGATCCACGGGCGCCCGTGTGATCTGCACGCTTCTGCACGCCATGAAAAAGCGGGGCAAGACTCTGGGCATGGCGACCCTGTGCGGCGGCGGCGGCGTGTCCATGGCCTGCGCTGTCGAGCTTCTGTAATCTTTTTGGAGGCATGGCCGCGTCCCGTGAGCAAAAACGCCGGCGTTCTCATTCTTGGGGCGCCGGCGCGTGTATTTTCGCGGATTTCGCGTTGCCGCCGGGGATGGGAGTGATTAATACCAAGGTGCAGAGGTAATCGCAAAACTCTAAGAAACGACAAATTTGAGGTAGGCCGGGTGGTTCCGCCCGAAGGGCAGGTTCACCCAACATCTTGGAATAATGCTATAATTGTTGGGTGAACCCGGGCCTTGCGGCCCGGAACCACCCAGCCTGCGCCTCATTTTGCAATTACCTCTCTTGAGAGGTAATTGCAAAATGCCGGAAAAGGTAATTGGTAAACTCCCGAAGGAGATGTTTTTGTGGATGGAGATGCGCCCCCATCCGCAACAACATCTCCTTCGGGAGTTTTGCAATTGCCTCTCAAACCAGAGCATTTTCCCCTGTTATTCTCAGTCCTGACTCCTATATTCTCCCGCTTTGCAGGGTTAGGCGGAAAAAGCGAACCGGCTATTGCCGCCAATTTCACCCCTTCCATCTGTTTTCCGCCTCATTGTCCCCAACATGCCCCCGCTCAGGGGACCTCGTATCCGTTTCTCAACAAATGCTCTCTTGCCTTGTCGTCCATGACCGCCCGCCACAGGGGAGGAACCACAGCCAAAAGAATCATGCCCGCGTACCCGGTGGGAAGCTGGGGGCTTTCCTCGAAATGCCGCAAAATCTGATACCTCCGTCCGGGTTTATAGTGGTGGTCCGAGTGGCGCTGAAGGTTGAAAAGAAAGAGGTTGGTTAAAATGTTGCTGGAGTTCCACGAGTGGACAGGCCGCACAGGCTCATACTTCCCCCCGCCCAGTTCCTTGCGCCGCATTCCGTAGTGCTCGACGTAGTTGACGGTTTCCAAAAGCCAGATGGCCACAAGGGCCTGGAAAAGGAAAAAGGCCGTGGCCAGGGGGCCAAGCCAGATCATCACGCCCAGCACCAAGGCCGCTTCCACAGCCACATAGCGGATGATGCGGTTTGCCGGGTGCCAAGGGAGCTTTCCCTGGCGCGCGAGACGGCGGGCCTCGAGGTTCCAGGAGCTTACAAAGCCCATGGAAACCGTTCTTGGGAGAAAGGACCAGAACGGTTCGCCAAAACGGGCTGTGGCCGGGTCATGGGGAGTGGCGACCATGGCGTGATGTCCGGCCACATGCCCGATGGCCCAGTGCATGTAGAGAACCGTGGAGAGCATGGCCCTGGAAAGGAGGATCTCGAGTCTGCTTTTGACGCGGTGGGAAAGCTCGTGGGAGACATTGATGCCCATGGCGCCCGAGGAGATGCCCATGGAGAGGGTGAACCCGGTTATTTCAAGGGCGCTCAGGGTTCCCCTGGAGACGGTCCAGGCGCCCCAGGCCACGAGGAGGACCTGCAAGGGGGCGCATATCCAGGTGATGACAGCGTGGGGCCGGGATTCGGAAAGGGCTTCCTCCTCAGCAGGGGACGGGTTTTTGGTGGATGTGCCGATCACGAGGTCCAGGGCGGGGATGAGGAGGAACACCAGAAGGGGCGCGAGAAAGTTCCATCCTCCGCCCAGAAGGTAACCTGTGATGACGGCGAGGGGCAAAAGAAAGATGACGGTGTATTGGAGTGCCGGCATGGGAACCTCTGGGAGGGGGTTATAGGAATGAGCAGACGTTCGTTTCTATAATTTAACAAACCCCGGGCCGGAGTCAAGACAAGAATAGGAACTTTTGCCAGGTTCATATCCCTCTGATACCAAAATGCGGCCTAATCCGTACCACCTGCTGAAAGCTCCCGCTCAATCGCCCTCTCCCTGTGGGAGAGGGCCGGGGTGAGGGCATACCTTGTCGGATTGCACCTTGGTATAAGCCATGCGGAGCCCAACGCAAAACGCGCCGCGCCCGTGAGAATCCCACAGAGCCGCGGCGCGCCGCTTGAAAATGAGCCTTTCCAGACCCGGGAGTGAAAAAACCCCGGGTCTGGAAAGGTGATGAGGAAGGTGTATTCCGCCGCTACGGGGCCTGGGTGGCCGCGCCGGTCAGAAGGTTGAGTTCCACCGTGTTGTCCGCCGGGGCCAAATCCGTCCACAGGCTCATCAGCATCTGCCCGATGAGCCGCACCACCGGGTTGGCGTCCGCCATATACCCTTGCAGGGTGGCAAGCGTCTGCTGGACAGGCGCCTCGTCCCCCGCGTAGTGGGCCATGAAGGCCGCGGCCACCTCGGGCGCCATGGCGGCCGCGGTTTGGACGTCCAGGCTGTAGCCCGCAGGCTGCGGAGCCGCGAGCTGCATGGTGGCAAGGCTGGTCATGCCCGTTTGCAGATAATTCCGGGCATAGGCCGGGAAATCCGCGATGGGCGGGTTATAGGTGATGCCGGTGATGGTGTGGGTGGTGATGTCCATGGTTTTGGCGTCGCCGTCCAGCACAACGCTCCTCCACGGGCAGGGATAGGTCACTGTGCTCCCTGTCTCGATGTCAAACAGGAAGGTCTGGCCGATGGCGCGTTTGGTGATGTCGTTGGCGTGGTAATGGCCGGTGAAGACCGCGGGCATCCCCGCGT
Source organism: Desulfobacterales bacterium (assembly GCA_020057225.1). Taxonomy (GTDB): domain Bacteria; phylum Desulfobacterota; class Desulfobacteria; order Desulfobacterales; family Desulfatibacillaceae; genus JAGVGH01. The sequence continues at coordinate 4,073 of JAGVGH010000240.1, forward strand.
TGGCAAGGGCGGCGGCGACGTTTTGCCAGTCGCTTATCACATACTCCGCGCCGGGATTGGCGCTGGACTGGCCGGTGAAGTGCTCCACGGCGCCGTGGTGCATGACGCCAAAGACCGTGTAACCGCCGGCCGCAGCGGATTGGATTTGCCGCTGAATCCAGTCGAGGGTCGCCTGGGAAAAGGCCCCGCTGGTTTGAGGGTGCCCCTGGGCGATGTTGTTGGCATACTGGGCCGAGTCCATGCAGACAATCCGCAGCCAGGGCATGGGCTGGACCACATAGGAGAGGGAATCCGCGTCCGTGGCGATGGCCTCGCCAAAGCCAAAGGCGTTGTAGATGGTCTTGAATTCCGCCGGTGTCACCGTGGGCGCCGGCGTGGTGCTGCCGTCCGCGTTGTACTGGAACGCGTGGGGATTGTTGATGTCGTGGTTGCCGGGCACCACATAGACCTTGGTTCCAAGAGTTTCAAGTCCGGCAAGGGCCTGGGCCAGTTCCTGGTGGCTCTGGTTTTCACCGTCCTTGGTGAGGTCGCCCGAGACAATCACAAAGTGCGGAATATCCTGGGCGATGCCGTCCAGGGTGGCGTCCAGAATAGCCTCGCTTTCGGCGATCAGTTTCCGGTCCATTGCAAGATACTGCTGGAAGGCGGCTCCGGTGGTTCCGAGCGCCGTGTCGTAATAGTGCGGGTCGGAGAAGACCGCGAACGCGGCCTGCTTGAGGCTGGTGACGCTGGTGGACGCGGGCCGGGAAAGCGCGCCGACATGCTGGACGTAGCCCATGAACGCCTCCGCGTCCACAAAGCCCGTGTCGTAGCGGTATCCGGCGGCGGCGCCCAGGGTGGTGTACCCGTCTCCGCCCGTGGCCAGGAAGTTGTTCACCACCACCCGGTACACGGTCTGCAGGCTGATGGCCGTCCAGTTGCCCTGGGCGTCCTTGATTTCCACTGATTCCACGCGGCTTCCCGCCGGGTTCTCCTTGTTCACCGAGTACCGCGCCCCCGCCAGATAGGGCCACGCGCCGGTGCTGGCGCCGGAGGGCGCAAGGGCCTTGGTCACGCCGTCCTCGATGGCCTGCCGGACCTGGGCGCCCGTGAGTTCCAGCACCACCAGGGTGTTGCCAAAGGGAAGCAGGGTGTAGGCGGTGGCCACGGTGATATCGCCTGCGGGAATGTCAATGCGGACGCCGCCCGCGTTCTGAATGGCCAGCGTCACCCCTTGTCCCACGGAGTTCACCTTCCACAGGGCGCTTTCGGCCACCAGCGTGGCAAGCTGGCTTCCGTTGGCCAGGGTCTGCCCGGTGCCCGCGTGGACAGTCCCCGGGATGCGCACATGCAGCAGGTCCTCGGCGGCCTGGCCTATCACCTGCTGCTCCAACGCCTCGATTCCCGGCGTGTACTGGCCCAGAAGCGCCTTGGCTGTCTGGTCCTCGGGCGCCACCTCGATTTCAGGGTCTGCCTCGATGAGCGCCAGTATCTGCGCTTTGGTCGCCGCGTCCACTTCCACGGTCGCGCCCTGCTGGTTTTTCTGCTTGAACACATCGCCCGCCAAGAGGGTGTTTTGTCCCCGGAAAGCGAGAACGTTGCCTTGGAAGTCAAAGAGGCAGTCCAGCATTCCCAGGCCCTTGGCCCATTCCCATGCCTGGACGATGTAAACGGGCGCGCCGCCGGGACCGTTGACCACCGTCGGGTAGGGTCCGGCGGGGGCAAGGCCGAGGCTTGCATAGCTCCCAAGCAGGGTGTGGGAGTGCCCGCCGATGATGATGTCAATGTCCGCCACTGTCTGGGCCAGGGTCGTATCCTCGGTGTAGCCCAGGTGGGAGAGGACGATGATTTTATTGACACCTTTGTTTTTCAGCTCCGCCACAACCTGCCGCGCGGTGTTGGCGGCGTCCAGGAACGCCACGGTGGGCCCGGGGCTGGAAATGACATCGGTCTCTTCCGTCACCAGGCCGATGATGCCCACCCTGGAGCCTCCCACTGTTTTGATGACGTAGGGTTTGATCTTGCCCGAAAGGTCCGGATCCTCCCCGGCGTCCACATTGGCGCCCAGAACCGGGAATTTCACGGCGCCGAGGAATCCGGCGAGCGTTCCCGGTCCTCTATCAAACTCGTGGTTGCCCACCACCATGGCGTCGTATTTCAAGAGGTTCATAAACGCCGCGTCGGCCAGCCCGTTATACTGGGTGAAAAAGAGCGTGCCCTGCATCTCGTCCCCCGCGGACAGGAAAAGCGTGTTGGGATTCGCGGCCCGCGCGTCTTTCACCTTTTGGGCCAGCCTGGGCATGCCGCCAAGATCCAGGGTGGTGGAGACGTTGTTGAACTTGAGGCTTGAGGATACGGGTTCAAGATGGCTGTGGACATCGTTGGTGTGCAGAATGCTGAGGGCAAGGGCCGGGGCTGTCTCGATGGAATAGAGGGTGGTTGTGCCGGAAATCTCGCTGGCAACGGCCAGCATGGGCTTGCCGGTGGGGCTTTTGCCCGCGGGGATAAAACAGAAACCCTCGGGTCCCAGGTCGCCCGCCGCTTCCGTCCCGGGGTTTGCTGTATAGTCGCGGTTGTTGATGTATTGGAGAACCACCGGACGCTCCGGCAGGGTCACATCATAAACAAAGATGCCGCCCATGCGCTCGAGACCCACAAAGGCGAAAGTGCGTCCGTGGATGGTTCCCAGGCAAAGCGCCTCCGGCTCCGGACCCTTGTTGTCGCTGCGGTCGTCAAAGGCGGATTCGTCATTGCCGGAGTTGAAATAAAGAGGATATTTTTGGGATGTGATTTTCTCGAACTGGTCGCCCGAGTCATAAACCAGGGCGACGCCGGCGGGGGTGCGCTTCCAAATGGAGAAGGACCTGGCCCCCATAGTGTACAGGGCCTCGAAGTTGCCGTCCCCGTTGGTGTCGCCCAGGGTGTTGGTCACGGTGAGGCGCCCCAGGTTCGCGTCCTGCTTAAGAGTCGAGCCGTTGGGGAAGGCCGCCGGATCAAGACTGAGGGACTTCACGCGCTTTTCCTCGGAGAACGTGTCGTAGTCCCGGGAGTCTCCCTCGTTGGCCGAAACCAGGTAGGTCTGTCCGGCATGGGCGTAGGCGTACAGGCTGTCCGGCTGGTACATTCCGTACACCGGCCAGTTGACGATGTTCACGCGGTTGTCCTTGTCGCTGGCGTCCAGGCCGTTGCCCGCGGTGTTGTGGTTCTTGAATCCCAACGGGAAAAGTCCGGTCACCTGGCCGGTGGCGAGGTTGATTTCCGCGATGGCGTTGTTTTCCTGGCAGGCGACGTAGGCCATGGAGGAATCCGGGCTTACGGCGATGTACTCGGGCTCGAGATCCTGGGCGGGAGTCGCGCCAGGCCCGTAAATCCGGATGCCCTGGCCGCGGAGCGCCGCCGCGTCGGTGTAGGCTCCAAAACCCGCCTGGGTGACTATGGCCTGGTCCGCGCCGTTGGTGATGTCCAAAATCGTCACAGAGCCTTCCGGATCCACGGAATAATCATCATTAGGCTCGCCCTCGTTGGCCGCGAGGATTTTTTTCCCGTCCGGGCTGAAGGTCACCATGTCCGGAAGCGCGCCCGCGGGATACTGGGCGTACAGGACGCCGTCCGCGTCAAAGAGAACCACCTTGCCGGGGCCCTGTTTGGTGTTCGCCTCGACAGCCGCCGCGAGCACGCCGTTTTTGAACGCGCAGGAGTTGACTCCGCCGCCGTAGGGCGTGACGGATATCTGGTTTATCCGGGTGGGATTGGATGGATTGGCAATGGAGAGCACGTCAATGGCCGAGGCGTCGCCGTTCACCACAAAGAGCCGCTGGGTGGCCGGGTCGTGGGCCACGATTTCCGCGGCGCTCTCATCGAAGACTCCCGTGTGGAAGGCGCCGAGCCGGACCAGGGAGACGGAGAAAGGCCGGGCGCCGATGCGCTGGACAGCGGCGGTCACGTCCGCCCCGGGGCCCAGGGCGCCCACCGCGCCGTTCACGAGATTTCCGTCCACCATGCCGGGGGCCTCATTGAAAAGGGCGTCCGCGGCGTCCCGCAGAGCGTTCTCGGAGACCGCGCCGGAGCCCAGCGCGTCCGCCCGGTCGGCGAAACGCTGGGCGATTTCCCCCGGCATGGCCAGCATGGCCTCGCCCGGATTCATAGCGGCCACAATATCCGGGTCCACGTTGTCCACGTGGCCGTCCAGGGCGCCGTCCGCAAGGTCCAGGGCCAGCGCCCGGACAGCGGCGTCAAAATCCGCCGAGGTTCCGGCGGCGGCGTTTTCAAGCGCATGGAGGAGAAAGCGCACCGCGGCCCTGTAGGCGACCATTTTGTTGAAGCGCGCTTGGTCGGGCCGGCCCGCGCCCGCGGCGGGCGGCGTGTCTGTGGGGTTAAAGTCAAGCCCCATGCTGAAAAGGTTCATCACCGTGCTTTCCGCGGCGGCAAGGTCCTGGGTGGTGAGGGACAGGGGATTGCCGCCCGAGCGGGCCAGAGCGGTCTGATAGATAAGGCTGGTGATGGGGGAGACATGGCCGCTCACGCTCTGTCCGGCCTGGGCGCCTGCGGGAAGCGCGCTCCAGATTTCCCCGGCAAAGGGCGTGCAGGGGTTGGCACCGTGGTCGCAGCCGCCGCCGTAGATGCGGACCCGAAAGGGCGGCGTCGCGGATGTGGGAATGTTGATGGAGTATTCGCCAGTTGCGTTTGTTAGTGTGGAAGACACCCAGGTGTTGCCTTTGGCGTCCACCACAGCCACCTTGGCGCCCTCGATGGCGCCGTCGGCGGCGATACCGGCGATTTGGAAAGTTGGGGCCTCTCCGGCCACCTTGACCTCGTCGGTGTCGCTGCCGCATCCGGGGGCGAACAAGAGAGCCAGCGCCAGCAGGGGCGCCATCCAATATACGGGTTTTCGGGGCATTGCTTGCTCCTCACGCGTTAGGGGATTGTCGAACGGGACGGCGCGCCCATTGGTCACGGCGCTTTGGGGGCGCTGAAACGGTGATGCATGAGGTGGTAGGCAAACAGTGTTGAGGGAGTGTTACAGATTTTTTAGAAATGCGCGAGGCGCGCGGGCGGGATTCAATACATGATGTTTGGAATGCCAACGTTTTTTGCGTAGATATCCAGACACAATGCCATTAAGTTAACGCGCGGATTTGTAGCGCGTATGAGGTAATCGCAAAACTCTTAGAAACGACAAATTTGAGGTAGGCCGGATGGTTCCGCCCGCAGGGCAGGTTCATCCAACATCTTGGAATCATGGTATAACTGTTGGGTACACCCGGGCCTTGCGGCCCGGAACCACCCAGCCTGCGCCAATTATGCAATTACCTCCATAACCCAGAAGAGTCATGCACACGTCCCAAAGAGCGGAGAGCATGGATCAATCCCCCTCAATCGCGCTCCGCCGGTTTGGAATGTTTCCCGCTGCTCTCCAGCCGCTTCGCCAGCGCGATCTCCGCGTCGGATTTTCTCAGATACACGGGAGCCAGGTCTTCCGGCGGCACGGCGTTGCCCGCGGCGAAAAGCTCCCGCCCCAGCATGGCCACCGTCGCCGCGCGCGGCGCGTGGCAATGCCCGGGGGCAAACACGGCCCGCGCGCCCAGGGCCTCCACAAGAACATCCCGGACCAGAAGCGCGCCGTCCCCGGTTAAAACCACCGGACCGGGCGTTGTCTCTGAAATGGCTTCCAGCCATTCCCGGGGTTCCAGCGCCTGTTCCTCCCTGATTTTCACCATCCCGCCATGCTCCGCGCGGTAACACGCGGCATAGACCTGTCCGCGCTTGGCGTCCAGGGCCGCCCACAGGGTGTCCCCCTCCCGTGCCGCCTGCCTGGCCAGCACATCCAGCACCATGACCCCGGCCACGCGGAGGTCCAAGGCCACGGCCAGACCCTGGACGGCGGAAAGGCCGATGCGAAGCCCCGTGAAGCTGCCGGGGCCGATGGTGACGGCAAGGCCGTCCAGGTCCGCAAGGCTGTGTCCGGAAAGGGCGAGGACCGCCTCCACGGCTCCCATGATATGGCGGGCGTGGGAATCGGCCCGGGCGAACACTTCCGCCCGGACCTCGCTGTCCTCCGCCACGGCGGCTCCAAAGACCCGGGCCGCTGTGTCCACGGCGAGAATTCTCATCTTCGGGCGGCCACGGTGAAACGTCTGCGCCCTCGTCCCGCGCGGTTCCGGCGCACCTTTGCCGCGGGCCGGCGTTGTTCCGCGTCTGTTCCGGTCCCCTGGTTCTCTTTTTTCCCTGGCGGGGAAACAAACACCGCGTCCAGGGCCTCCTCCACCCGGGACACCAGCACAAACTTGAGCTTTTTCCGCACGGTGGCGGGGATTTCGGTCAAATCCGCCTTGTTTTTCTCTGGAATCACCACCGTCCGGATTCCCGCGCGCAAGGCCCCCACGGCTTTTTCCCGCAATCCGCCAATGGGCAGCACCCGGCCCCGGATGGTGATTTCCCCGGTCATGGCCACATCGTTGCGTATGGGCTGCTTCGTGAGCACGGAGATGAGCGCCGCGGCCATGGCCACTCCCGCGCTGGGCCCGTCCTTGGGAATGGCGCCTGCGGGCACATGGATGTGGATGTCCTGGCCTTCAAAGAAATCCTCGGAAAGCCCAAGCTGGTCCATCCTGTTCCGGGCAAGGGTCACCGCGGCGCGCGCCGACTCCTGCATCACCTCTCCCAGTTGCCCGGTGATAACCAGTTCCCCCTTTCCCCGCATGAGGGTCGCCTCGATGTACAGGGCCTCGCCTCCGGCCTGGGTCCAGGCAAGGCCCGTGGCGAGTCCCACCTGGCTTGCGTCCTGGTCCATCTCCGGCAGAAATTTGGGGATTCCAAGGTACTTGACCAGGTTTTTCTGGGTGATCGGGAAAGGGCCCTTTTCCCCTTCCGCGATCTTCCTGCTCACCTTCCGGCACAGGGTTCCGAGTTCCCGCTCCAGGTTCCGCAGTCCCGACTCGGACGTGTGCTCTGTCGCTATTTTTAAAATGGCCTGGTCGCTTATCTCGATTTGCTTGGGTTTAAGCCCGTTTTCCTTGATTTGGCGCGGCACCAGGTAGGACTTGGCGATTTCCAGTTTTTCCTGCTCGGTGTAGCCCGGAAGCTGGAGAATCTCCATGCGGTCCAGAAGCGCCGACGGGATGGTGTCGGTGATGTTGGCGGTCATGATGAACATGACCGGGGACAGGTCAAAGGGAATGTTGAGATAATGGTCTGAAAAGGCGAAGTTCTGCTCCGGGTCCAGAGCCTCGAGAAGGGCGGAGGAGGGGTCGCCCCTGAAATCCGCTCCCAGTTTGTCAATCTCGTCCATCATGAAGACCGGGTTGTTGGTGCCGCACTGCTTGACGCCCTGGATGATGCGTCCGGGCATGGAGCCTATGTAGGTGCGGCGGTGCCCCCGGATTTCCGCCTCGTCGTGGATGCCGCCGAGGGACATGCGGTGGAACTTCCGGCCCATGGCCCGGGCAATGGATTTTCCCAACGATGTTTTGCCCACGCCCGGGGGCCCCAGAAAACACAGGATGGGGCCTTTCATCTTGGGATTGAGCTTGTGTACGCTCAAAAACTCGAGGATGCGGTCCTTTACCTTCTCAAGCCCGTAGTGGTCCTGGTCCAGGATTTCCTTGGCCTTGTGGATATCTATGGAGTCCTTGGACGCCTTTTTCCAGGGCATCTCCACAAGCCAGTCCAGGTAGGTGCGGATGACAGGCACCTCCGCGGCGTCCGGATGCATCTGTTCAAGACGCCGCAGTTGCTTGCCGGCCTCCTCCTCCGCCTCCTTGGGCATCTTGGCCCGCTTGATTTTTTTCTGGTATTCCTTGATTTCCGCGATGCGCTCGTCCGGCTCTCCCAGCTCGCGGTTGATGGCCCGCATTTGCTCCCGCAAAAAATAGTCCCTCTGGCTTTTACTGATCTCGTCCCGCACACTGGACTGAATCTTGGCCTGAACCGTGGAGAGCTCGGCCTCCCGGGACAGAAGCTCGTTCACACGGGCAAGCCTTTCCACCGGACCGATGATCTCAAACAGCTCCTGGGCCTCCTCGACCTTGAGGGAAAGATTGGACGCCACCAGGTCGGCCAGCCGTCCCGGATGCTCGATGCCGTCGAGAATCGTCACCACGTCGCTGGACATCTCTCCCCGCATGGAGAGGATCTTCTCGCACACCTCCCGGACGTTGCGCATGAGCGCCTCGACCTCGAGGGTGATTTCCGGGGCGGCCTCCTCGGGCAGACGTTCGATTTTCACCCGGTACAGGCTCTTTTTTTTCACATAGGAAAGGATGCGCCCCTTCTCAAGTCCCTGGACAAGGATTTTCACCTTTCCGTCAGGCAGCTTGAGAACCCGGAGAATCCGCGCCACACAGCCGACTTTATAGATGTTGTCAGGCTCGGGATTCTCGATGTTGGGGTCCATCTGGGTGGCCAGGAAAAGATACCTGTCCTTGGCGGTGGCCGCGTCCACGGCGCGCACGGACTTGTCCCGGCCCACAAAGAGGGGAAGGATCATGTGGGTGAAGACCACGACATCCCGAACCGGCAACAAGGGCAGGGTGTCGGGAATCGCGGCGTGCTCTTCGTCTTCTTCCAAGAGCCCGACCAGGTCGTCGGAATCGGTTTGACCCATGGGTTGCTCCCGTGTTTATAAAAGGTTGCCGAGGTAATTGCAAAACTCATAAAAACGACAAATTTGAGGTAGATTGGGTGGTTCCGCCCGAAGGGCAGGTTCACCCAACACATTGGAATCATTTTAGAAATGTTGGGTGAACCTGGGCCTTGCGGCCCAGAACCACCCAACCTACGCCTTATTTTGCAATTACCTCTGCCGTAATGGCGGTTTTTTTAGACAAGCACAAACGCGCGGCTCCGGTCAAGGGGCTTGTCAATCCGGCTTTTTTTTGCCGCGGGCGTTTCGGGCCGGAATGACCCTCGGAGGCCGGACGGAGGGTGGAAGAGGCGCCTGTTTTGGGGAGGAAATCCTTTGGAGTTTCCCTTCCAGGCATTGGCGCGCGGCGCTGGCGGGGCGGTTCTTTTCATGGCGGTCCGGGACATGGCGGCCTCCTTGGGCGGAAGATGAAGGGGCGAAGGGCCCTGTATGCATGGCAGAGGCCGGTATAGCGGGATTTTTGGAGGCTGGGAAGAACCGGAGGGCTTTAAGGCCGCGCCAGGGATATCATCAGCGCCACAAGCTGGTCGGCGTTGGTCCAGGGGTTGGCGTCCGGGAGGGGAGCGCAGGCGTCCTCCTGGCGGCGGCGCAGACACCCGGCGCGTCCGGCCGCGGCCTCCCGCCTGCTTTCAAGGCGCGCCCCCATTCCCGAGATGCCCTTGTCGTATCCGGGAACATGCTCTTTCAGCTTTCTGAGGACCTGGTCCCGCTCGACATGGGCGGTCTGGTCCTGGAAATGGAGGAGAAACCAAAGCTCGAAGCTCGGGCCGGAAAAGACCGAACGGATTTCCGCGCCGTCTGTTTTTTCTGTATTGTCAAAGAAACAGGGCTTTGCCGCGTTCAGTGTTTCCGCAACACGCACATGCTGGTCCCGGTCAAACACGCACACCACGTGGTCCAGAGGGCTATGTTCCGCCGCGCGCCCGGCCCGCCGCCTCCGGGCGTATGCGAGAATGCCGGGCGGGTCGGTGTGCCCGGACTCCTTGCTGGACACGATCTCCACGTGAACGGTGCGACTACCCAGTTTGCGATACACCTCGTTGAAATAGTTGGGTTCGGTTTTTCCGCCCTCGCAGACGATGAGGAGGGTTTTGAATTCGCGCCGCGCGGGCTTTTTCCGTTTTAGGCTTTTATCCTGCCGCCCCATGTCATTGATCCTCCCTGGAAGGGAAGATGTCTGACAAAATGGGCACCGCGCCGTAGCGTCCGGCAAGGTAGTTTTTGCGGATGTTCTCGACCTTTCGGGGGGTTTTAATAAAGTCCCAAAGGGAAAAGAGTTCGGATTCGCCCCGCTGGTTCTTTTCGGTGAACCAGATTTGGTCCCGCCGCAAAAGCCCGCTCTCCAAAAGCCCCGCGTCATGGGTCATGAAGACAAGCTGGCATCCTTTCGGGTTCATTTCCGGATCGTTAAAGAGTTTGATGATCCATTGGGTTAAAAGAGGATGTAAATGGAGTTCAAATTCATCTATAAAGAGAATACATCCATTACGGAATACCATCATTAAAATTGGCAGTAAATATAAGAAATGAATTGTTCCTGTTGATTCTTCATTCAATTTAAAATCAGTAACATCTTCTGTCCCATCCATTAATAATTTTTTGTGTCTAAAGATGATTTCAAAATTAGATAATGATATAAGTTCCATTAATTCATACTGTGTCCAAACATTTTTGTAATCGTTTTCGTGCGTAATTCTGCCTTCCTTATCTTTAATTATTATGTCATTTATTGAAAAATCTGCAAGATTTAAAAGATTTATTATTTTTTCTTTTTCAGTCTTTTCTGAAAATATAAAAAATTCATTAAACTTCCTGGATAAACCGGTCAAATCTTCATGGGATATCATAGAAGTGCTAGAATCAAAAAAATTTGCGATCTCTAAACACACGGGATGGTTCATCTGTGCGCTCACCGAAAGAAACAGCGCGTTGTCCCGGGTCATGTCCGCCATCTGCCTCCGGTGGCCTTTCCAGTGGGGCCCGAACTTGAAGCGCTCTTTGGCGTCCCGGGACATGTCCCGGTCGAAAAGAAGCCTTGTTTGCTTCTTGGGATAGCTGAAAAGCCACTCCCTGTGTATTTTTTTGCGGTCCAGGGCAACCCCGTAGCAGTACCGAACCCCGTCCAGAAGAAACACGATTTCAAATTCCGTGGGCGCGTTTTCGCTTTCCTCGTGGAGCCTGAAGGGGATGGCTTCTTGAAGGACGGAGGGATCCAAAAACGCGGACTTGATCACAAGGCTCTGAAACACGTTAAAGGCTTTCCAGAGGTTGGATTTCCCCGAGGCGTTGGCCCCGTACACTGCGGCGGTTTTAAGCAGGGAAAGGCCCTGGGCGTCCCCGGGCGGGACAAGGTTTTGGGGCAGGGTTTTATCCCGCTCCGCGGCCACCATGCTCAGGGTGGCCTTGTTTTTGAACGACAGGAAGTTGGTGACGCTGAACTCGATGAGCATGGGGTTCTCCGGGTTCTAGGGTATCATCAAAAATGATCCGACTTTACGCAAAAAAAGTTCGTTCATCAAGGAAATTTTGGTTCTGATTAGATTCTATGTCCGGATTATCGCGCTTTTTGCGCAAATTATGCCTCTGCCCTGGTCCTGGGGTTGAAACCCCAGGCTGATATAGTTGTGGCCTGTCAAGAGAAAACAGTGGCCCGCCTCCCTTTTTAAGGGTCTTTTTCCCTGTTCCTTTAAAGACTC
>JAGVGH010000233.1 GCA_020057225.1 Desulfobacterales bacterium
ACAGCCTGAAAATCCCTCCGCGTCCGGATCAGGCCCGAAAAAAACGGTTTTTTGAGTCATCGGGACGGGTGCGTCGAAAAAAGTTCACGGATTCAGGTAAAAGAAATGGCCTACGGGATCGCCGCTTATCTCAACAGTTCCGCCATTGATGAATATTTCAGACGGTTCAACGGGCACACCCAGGTGAACGCGACGGATTTGCGCTCCCTGAAATACCCGCCAACCGAAATTCTGGCATTGCTCGGCAAATGGGCCGTGAGTCAACCTGGATTGACGCAAGACAGTATTGATAATAAATTGGAGAGCTTGTTAGCATGATGGATGAAGCCCGCAGGCGCCTGGACGAGGCAAGGGAAGTCCTTGTTCATCTTGGAATGCCAAAAGCGCGGCAAAACACGCGGTCCGCCCTTTGCCTTCTTGCCCTTCTTAATCTGACCCCGGACAAAACCTGGGAAATGGCTGAAAATCCGCTCCTGGGAATCACCCCGGTTATGGACTGGGCGGCAACGCATTACGGAGTGGCTATAAACCCAACACCCGCGAGACGTTCCGGCGCCAAACCATGCACCGGTTCGTGGATGCGGGAATGGTTTTGTACAATCCGGACGATCCTGTCCGCCCCGTGAACAGTCCCAAGGCTGTCTATCAAATGGAACCCGGCGCCCTGGACCTCTTCCGGACTTTTGGCTCCGGCGCGTGGGAGGCAAAACTGAAAGGATACCTTTCGGGACGCGCGACCCTTGCCGCCAAATACGCCAGGGCCCGCAAGCAAACCCTTGTTTCAGTGGCCCTTGGCGCGGATAAAACAATTCTCTTGAGTCCCGGCGGGCACAGCGGACTTATAAAGGGCGTGATCGAAGAATTCGCGCCCAGGTTCGCTCCCGGGGCGGTCCTGGTTTACGCCGGAGACACGGGCGGCAAGTGGGCCTATTTTGACGGGGAGCGTCTTTTGGGGCTGGGCGTCGCGCTGGATTCCCATGGCAAAATGCCTGACGTGGTGCTCCATGACACCGAACGGAACTGGCTCTTCCTTGTTGAGGCGGTCACAAGCCGTGGTCCGGTTGATCCCAAACGGCACGGGGAGCTTCAGCGCCTTTTTTCAGGAGCGCTGGCCGGGCTTGTGTACGTCACGGCCTTTCCTGACCGCGCGGTTCTGGCAAGGTGGCTGGGTGAAATCGCCTGGGAAACCGAAGTGTGGATTGCCGAAGACCCCTCCCATTTGATTCACTTTGACGGGGAGAGCTTTCTTGGCCCGCATCCTGGCCGCTAAACCGTCCATGGAAAAACCCCCGGACACATAGCCCGTATGCCCGGGGGCCGGAAAAAACACACCCCGCGCCGCGTTTCCCTGCCGCGCGGGCGAATCAGCCGCAAAAGCCTGCCTTACCGCGCCGCCACCGGCTGGGCCGCTGCCGCGGCGGCAGGTTTCCCGCCCTTCCTGTACTCCGCCAAATGCCCCTGAAGCTCCTCCAGCGGAGCGGCGTCATACAGCTTCCCGGCCATGGCCTTGTACACTGCCATGGACCGCTCCTTGATTTTCTCAAAATCCTCCGGCTTGACCTTGACCTCCTGCACCCCGTACTGCACCATGGCCTTGTATAAGCGCGCGTTGTCCTCCCGCACCCCTTTGTAAAGCCGTGACTGAATCTCCGGGCGCCGGTCCAAAATATTCTTCTGGTATTCGGGCGGCAAATTGTTCCAGACGTCCATGGCCACGATGATGAGAGCCGGGGAATACCGTATCTTGATGGGGTTCACGTACTTCGCCACCGTGTACACCTGGGTGCCCACCATCCAGATCGAAGGGGAAATGAGCGTGTCCACAATGCCCGCGCGCGTCGAGGCCGGAATTTCCGGCACCTGGATGGGAATGGGGCATGCTCCCAGAGTTGTGAGCAAGTTTTGCTCCAGAAGGCCGGACCATGTGACGACGCGGGCCTTGGAAAAATCCTCCAGCTTGTTCATGGGATACTTGACCGAGTAAATCTGGTCAAAGTCCTGGTCAATCCAGGTAATCAGCTTGAATCCGTGCTTCTCTGTCACGGCGTCAAAAGCCGCGGCCATTTTTTCCCGCACATAATCCAGTTCGTCAAAGTCGTTGAACAAAAAGGGAAGCTCGGTGACAGAAAACTCCGGCACCGCCAGAACCGCTCCCTGGGCGGAAAGTCCGGCCCCATGAAGCTGCCCTATGCGCATTTTTTTAAGACAATCGTTGTCGTCCCCCATCACGCCGCCCCAGTAAATTTTGAACTCGAGATCTCCCTTGGTGGCCTGCTCGATGTAGGGGAAAAAAATGTTTTCCACCTGAATGGCCCAGCCAACGCCCTTGGGCGCAAGAGTCGCCAGCTTCCACTGGTACTTCGCCGCCTGCGCCGCGCCCGTCAAACCCAGAACCACCGCCGCAAGCGCCGCCAGGCCAACCGCCAACCGCCCCATTGTCCTTGCCTTCATCCTCTTGTCTCCCTTGTCTTTTTCCGCGCCGGGCCTCAGTTCCCGGCTTCACCTGTCATTTCTGCCGTGGGCTATGCTGTTTCTCCGTTTGCAGATTGGGTGGTTCCGGGCCGCAATTCCCGGGTTCACCCAACATTTCTGAATGATTTCTATGTGTTGGGCGAACCTGCCCTTCGGGCGGAACCGCCCGTCCTACCTCAAATTTGTCGTTTCTATGAGTTTTGCAATTATCTCAGAAGCACATTCTTTTTCTTAAAATATACCAGACCGTATGCAAGATTTACGCACAAAATGGTCTTGCCTGATCCTCCCTTTAAGTTCACAACCGAAATAACCTGCGGATATTGGCCTATTCCCTTGCCTTTTGGCGAAGCCGCCCGTTTCGGGTGCTCTTACCATCTCATTTGTATTATTGTCAATACCCTCGCCTCTGGTTCCCAGGGCAAACGCATCTAAATTTTCTTAGGCGGCTTTGATTTTTTGGCACTCCGTTTGCAATGCCTTTCGCTTTTTTCCCATTCGCGCTCCTGGCGGGTC
>JAGVGH010000171.1 GCA_020057225.1 Desulfobacterales bacterium
GCCGCGAGGCCCGGGTTCACCCAACATTTCTAAATGATTCATATCGGGCATAACCAGCCAACCTACGTTAAATTTGTCGTTTCTTAGAGTTTTGCAATTCCCTCGACAAATTTGATGTAGGCCGGGTGGTTCCGCCCGAAGGGCAGGTTCATCCAACATCTTGGAATCATGGTATAACTGTTGGGTGAACCCGGACCTTGCGGCCCGGAACCACCCAGCCTACGCCTCATTTTGCAATTGCCTCTGTAAACAGCGGAAAAACAGGGAGCCTGAAGAAAGCGCTTTCTCTTTCAGACGCATTGCGTTACTATACCCCGTCTGGAAGGGCTTCCCCCTGTTCCGGGCGCTCCGGCTGCGAGGGGCGCCGACGGGAAAACCCCTGGGAAACCGGGAGCCGGACGCCGCTCCCGGGCGTGCATGGACAAAGTCCCCAAGAAGCATGGACGCGGTAACGACATGATACTTGGACTGGACGTGGGCGGAACCCAGACCGACGCCGTGCTGATTGAAAACGGCGCGGTGGTGGCCGAAAGCAAGACCGTGAACAGCGGAGACCTGATTTCGACCCTGCGCGCCGCCCTTGACAAAACGCTCGCCGGGGTCTCGCCCCGGCAAATCGAACGCATGGTTTTCAGCACCACCCAGGCGACCAACGCCATCATCATGGACCGGCTCGATCCCGCCGGAATGATAGTGTCGGCGGGTCCGGGCATGGACCCTGAGTGGTTCAGGGTCGGCCCGTCCTATCATGTGGTCCCGGGCTGCATGGACCACCGGGGCTCCGAGGTGATGCCTCTGGACAAAGCCGCGGTCCTGGGAGCGGCGGCCACTGTCCGTAAGGCGGGGATCGAGGTCTGCGGGGTGGTGTCGAAGTTCTCTGTCCGGAACCCCCTCCATGAGATCCAGGCCGCCAAGTGGATGGAAGAGGATTTCGCCTACACGGCCCTGGGGCACCGGTTTTCAGGAAGCCTCAATTTTCCCAGGCGCGTGGCCACCACCTATCTCAACGCCGGGCTTTTCCGCATCCACCACCAGTTTGTCTCGTCCCTTGTCCGGACATTGCGCCAGCTTGGCCTGGACCAGGCGCCGCAATATCTTATGAAACCGGACGGCGGCACCGTGCGCCTTGCGCGGACCTATCATTTTCCGGCCCAGACAGCCCAGTCCGGCCCTGCCGCAAGCGTGATGGGCGCACTGGCCCTGGACGCCTGGCCCGGCACGTCCCTGGTGCTGGACGTGGGCGGCACCACAACGGACATGGCGCTGATTCTGGATGGCGTTCCCCTGTGTGTGCCCCAGGGAATCACACTGGGTCCGTACCAGACGAGCATTCGGTCGCTTTTGACCCGTTCCATCGGCATTGGCGGCGACTCCGAGGTCTCTGTGGACAAACGGGGCCATCTCCGGGTGGGACCGTTGCGCCAGGGTTCCCCCAGGGCCTTTGGAGGCCCTGCTCCCACACCCATGGACGCCCTCGTGGCCCTGGGCATCGCAAATGCCGGAAACAAACGCGCCGCCATGGACGCCATGGCCGAGGTGGGCCAGGCGCTGGGTACAGACCCCTTGAACACGGCCCGGATTATTCTCGACCATGTCGCCACCACCATCGCCGAGTCGGCGCGGGCCTTCATCCACCAAATCAACGCGCGCCCTGTCTATACCATCTACGAAGTCATCGAGGGCGCCACCGTCACGCCGGACGCCGTCGTGGTGCTGGGAGGGCCCGCCCTCTGGCTCGCGCCGCTTCTGGGCCGCGCCCTGGGGCTTCCGCACCGGGTGCCGGAACACTACGGCGTCGCCAACGCGGTGGGCGCCGCCGCGGCCCGGGTCACTGTGGAAATCACCCTCCAGGCCGACACCCAGAGAGGCACCGTTGTTATTCCCGAAGCGGGAATCGAAAGCCCCATCCCCAGGGATTTCAGCCTCGGGGACTGTCAGGAACTGGCGCGCCAGGTGCTGGCCCAGCGCGCCCGGGAGGAAGGGGCCGATGTCGAAAACCTTTCCTTTACCATCACCGAGCAGGAAAATTTCAACATGATTCGGGGAGGCATGAAGACCGGACGGAACATCCGGCTCAAGCTGGCTGTGGTGCCTGGCCTTGTTTCCGAATGGAAGGCGCCGGGGAACCCATGCTGACAGCCAAGCGGAAAACCGGGCTTGTGTTTTTTCCGGCCTACGACTGGGCCATAAGCCCCACCCATCCGGAGCGCGAAGAGCGCCTTCTCTACACCCAGGACCAGGTGATGGAGGAGGGTCTCCTGGACGTGGCGGGCATCGAGGAGTACCGGGTGCGGCCCGCCATGTACAAGGACATCCAGCGGACGCATTTCTGCGTGCCGGACGAGGCGGCGGTGACAACGGAAAGCCACCTTATCGCCGCGGGCGGGTGTCTGGTGGCGGCGGACGCGGTGATGAACAAGGAGGTCCGCAGCGCCTTTGCCCTGGTGCGGCCTCCCGGACACCACGCCATGCGGGTGGTGCATGGAAACCGGGGGTTTTGCAACATCAACATCGAGGCCATCATGGTGGAGTACATCCGGGACACTTATGGTGTCCGGCGGGTGGCCATTGTGGACACAGACTGCCACCACGGCGACGGCACCCAGGATATTTACTGGCATGACCCGGACACGCTCTTCATCTCCCTGCACCAGGACGGACGCACCCTGTACCCGGGAACAGGGTTTTCCAACGAGACCGGCGGACCCAACGCCCTGGGCGCCACCATCAACATTCCCCTGCCGCCAAAAACCGGAGAGGCGGGATTTCTTATGGTGACAGATGATTTGGTGATGCCGCTTTTGGAGCGGTTTCAGCCGGAGATCATCGTGAACTCCGCCGGGCAGGACAACCACTACGAAGACCCCATCACCCACATGAATTTTTCGGCCCGTGGCTACGCGGAGCTCACGGCGCGCTTAAAACCCCACATCGCGGTTTTGGAGGGCGGCTACTCGGTGGAAAAGGCCCTGCCTTATGTGAACGTGGGAATAGTCATGGCCCTTGCGGGACTGAACACCCGCTGCGTGAAGGAGCCGACCTACGACAGGGACTATCAGACCCAACCCCCGGAGATAACCCAGTATATCAAACAGCTAGTCAAGAACCTGCGGGAGCTTTTCCTGGACGGGATTCCGCCGGTGGACTCCCACCACGAAGGCGAGATCGTGGAGCGGAGCAGGAACGTGTTTTACGACACCGACGGAATCAATGAGACCCGGCACGAGCGGCTTAGGCGGTGCAGCGACTGCGCGGGGGCGCTTGCCATTGACTCCGCGTCGTCCAGGGGCTGCCGGATACTCGGGGTGCATGTTCCCAGGAACGTGTGCCCTGCCTGTCAGCGGGTGGCGGCGACCTGGGTGGACCAGGCGCCCCGGGGTGTGTATGACAGGGTGCTGGTGCAGGACAGAACGCGCAGGACGTACCATGTGATTTAGAGAGGTAATCGCAAAATAAGGCACAGGCATTATCTGCGTAAAAAACGCGGATAATGCAGACATAAAGAGGTAATTGCAAAACTCATAAAAACGACAAATTTGAGGTAGGACGGGTGGTTCCGCCCGAAGGGCAGGTTCACCCAACGTCTTGGAATAATGGTATAATTGTTGGGTGAACCCGGGCCTTGCGGCCCGGAACCACCCAACCTGCGCCAATGATGCAATTGCCTCTGGAATCTGGTGGAATGGTTTCGCGGGTGGAGACGCGCCCCAATCCGTTTTTTACTCCTCCTCTTCGGCAGGCGGAGAGACCGGTTTTGCCTGGGCCCTGCCGTGAAACGCGGCGGCAATCTCCGCGAATTTCCGCTCCACCGTCAAAAACGCCTCCACAAGCACCGGATCAAAGTGCTTCCCCCCCTCCTGGACCACTATCTCCCGCGCCCGGTCATGGCTGAACGCGTCCTTGTGAACCCTTTTAGACACCAGCGCGTCGTACACGTCGCACAGGGCCGCCACCCGCGCCGCCAGGGGAATCTCCAACCCCTTTTTTCCCTCCGGATACCCTGTCCCGTCGTATTTCTCATGGTGTGATAAAGCGATCTCCGCCGCCATTTTCAAATAATCCGCCCTGGGATCCGCACGGAGCGCGTCTAAAAGCGCCTCGTACCCGATGCGGCAGTGGGTCTTCATCACCTCAAACTCATCTTTGTCCAGTCTGCCGGGCTTGAGAAGCACCCGGTCCGGTATTCCGGATTTCCCGATGTCATGCAGGCAGCTTGTGAGGAAGATATTGTCCAGAAACTGCTGGTCCACCTTCTCGGGGGCGTTGGGCAGGTTCCCGTAGGCCCGGGCAAGAACAACCGCGTAGTAGCGGATGCGCTCCAAATGGTTGGTGGTCTCTTTGTCGCGCGCCTCCGCCACCTTGGCCATGGCGAAGATAAGGCTGTCCCGGGACTGGATTTGCACAATGCGCTGGCCTGAATGAATGCGCGCCGCAAGGTCTTCCTTGACCAGGGGCTTCACCAGAATCTCGTCCGCCCCCCCCTCCCGCGCCGCAAGCTCGGCCCGGGGGTCCCGCTTTTCAAACATAAGCATCAGATACGTGTAGCGGCTGCCCTCCGCCCCCCGGATTTTTCCTAAAAGCTCCAGGGCCGGCGCGCCTCCCCCAATCCAGTCCACGAGAACAATGTGGGGGCGGTGCCGTTTCCACAAATCCCAGGCCATCTCCAGGTCCCGGGCGAACATGGCCGTGTGCCCCAGAATTTCGAGATACTTTTCCGTCACCCTCCGGCTCACAGGATCCGCGTCCGCGACAATAAGCCGCATGGAATGGGTCTTCTGGACTTCGCGCTTTGTCGCGGGCCTGGCCGTCTCCCTGCGGAGCACTTCCTGCCGGAACAGCCTGTGCGCCTCTTCGGAGGGGCCTTCCCCGAACTCCTCCTGAAACACGTCCCGCAGGCGGTTGACAGACGGATTGGGGTCCGCCGCGACAGAGCGCAGCAGCGCGAGTTTCATTTTGCCAAAAGGTTCCGCTAAAAGAGTGTGCGTCATGTCGGTGTCCGGTCCGGCAGGTTAAAAGAACGTGGCCGCCAGGGCCCGGGCGGCAAGAAGGGCCAGGACTGTCACGCCCCCCCAGCCCGTGATGGCCACTGCGCGGGGGCCCGGCGTTTTTTTCAGCGCCGACTGACAGAGCATCAGAAAAAGACGTGTGCCCGAAAAAGGGTTGAGCCTGGGCAAGGGAACCGCCCCAAGAAGGGCCGCAAGATGGGAAAGGGCCGCCAGGGCGAAAAGCCAGGCCGCGAAAAGGGAGTCGGCAAAGGCGCCCTTGTCGCCCAAAAAACGGGACGCTCCTTTGAAAGTGTCCTTGCCCGGCGAGCCCCCGGCAAGAAACCACAGGGACGCTCCCGCGATCTCCGTCACATGAAGCATCTCTTTTCCCGCCTGGACCAGGGCGCCTGGCACCGAGAGCTTCTGGTTCATCACCTTTAAAAACACAAACCCTCCCGCGTACCGGTCATCTTCCAGCTCCCCTTTGGTGAACGTGGACTGAAGGGCCGGAGTCAGGCGGATCTCGCAGGTCTGTCCCGCGCGAAGCGCCGTGAACGCGAGGGGCGCGCCCATGCTGTCCCGGGTTGTGTCGTCAATCATGTCCCAGGAAGGCACGGGTTTCCCATTGAGCGAAAGGATGGTGTCCCCGGGTTTAAAACCGGCTTGTTCCGCGGGCGAGCCGGGAACCACGTTTTCCAAAACAGGGGGGCGGCCCGGAAGGCCCCAAAACACAAGCACCGAGAAAAAAAGCGCGAACGCGAGGAGCATGTTGGCAAGGGGGCCGCTTAAAATGGCCGCGGCCTTGTGGGAAGTTTCACCAGGTTTGCCTTCGATGGAAAACCAGACAAGGGCGGGAAAGGCCCGGGCATCGAGGGTTCCTCCGCGTGTCTTAAGAGAAGCAAGTTCCGGACCAAACCCTGTGTGGAGATGCCCTCCGGACACGCCAAAGATATGGAAACCCGCGAACTGCCCTAGGGAGTTGGCGAAAAGAACAAGCCACAAGGCCAGCCAAACCAGAAGAATTCCGGTCATTTTCCGTGCCTCGCGTTTTCCGTTGGTTGAGAACCCCGGTTATGGCGGTTGTCATCATTCCGTTCTGTCGGGAAAAACCGCCGGGCCGCCCCGCGCGCCCGCGGCACATTTCCCGGGCCTGTCTGAAATCTGTCCGGCAAAGCCCTTGCGCGGCATCTGTCCAGGCTACTTTTTACCCTGTTTCCCCTTGCCCTTGACGGGTGTCTCCCTGGGCGCGCCGCCATCGCTCTTTTTCCCGCCCTCCCCGGGTGTCAGGGTAAACGTGGAGGTGGCGATGAGCCTTTTGTAATAGGCGAGCAAGAGGCAGGTCATGGGAAGGGCGATGAGCAGCCCGAGCATTCCTAAAAGTTTGCCCCAAACAGACAGGGAAAGCATGATCATGGCCGGGGAAAGCCCCGTGACTTCACCCATGATTTTGGGGGTGAGAACTGTTTCCTGGATAAGCTGGGCCACCATAAAAACAGCAAGGGTCATGGCCACCATGACGGGCACCGAGCCGCCCGTGCCCAGGGCATGGACAATCGCCAGAAGAAGCGCCGGAATGGCGCCCAGAACCTGGAGATAGGGCACCATGTTGAGCACCCCGATAAGCGCGCCCAGGAGAATGCCCAAAGGCAGCCCGATGGCCACAAATCCCACCGCGTGAATGAGGCCCATGATGGCCGCGACAAGGGTTTGTCCCCGGAAGTAGCGGCTCATGGCGGCATTGAAATCCAGGGCGAACTCCCGGACCGGCTCCCGGTACGCGGGAGGGAGAAGCCCGGCCCAACCTTCTTTGACCTTTTGGTAATCCATGAGAAGAAAGACAAGATACATCACGATGACAGAAAAGCCGAAGATGCCGAAAAGCACGGACGCGGTGCCGGAGATGACCCCCCACACCCCGGGGAGCACTTTTTTAAGCACCCCCTGGGCCGTTGAAATGAAATTGTCTGTCTTGAGATACCCGAGCACCTCCTCCCGGGCCAGATACGTTTTGATTTCCTTCCACACATCCTCGGGCAGCACCTCTGTCACCCGCGCCGCGATTTCCGAATTGTTCACCACGGCGATGAGAATGGCGCTGGCGTGGCGGATTTCCTTCACAATCATGGGAATCACCAGCACACCGGCAAGAACCATGCACAGAAGAACCGCCAGGAGGGACACAAACACGGCGGCCGCGCGGTTCTTGATCCGCCGTTGCACAAGGAGCACCAGGGGGTTCATAAGATAGGCAAGCAACAGCGCCACGGCAAAGGGAAGGAGCACATCGCTCAAAACCCCCAGGAGCCATACAAGGCCCCAGACAAGACCGGCGAATATGGCGATGCGCACCACACGGTCAAGGGTGTACGGCCTGTGGTCAAGCAGCATGGCGTTCTTCCCTCATGGCTGAAAGGCAACGGGCAAGGTCCTGGGCGGACCGTTTACCGGGAAGCGCCAGTATAGCATAATTCTCCGTTGGAGGCGAACCGCGCCTCAATACTCATGTGTCCAAAAAACGTCCAGTCCGGATTTCGTGTCGCTCACCTCGCTTTCCACATTGAAATGCTCTGTGAGCTTGTATTCCAGTTTGAGCGTGTTTTCCCCCTGGGCCGCGATGCCGCGCTTGTAAATGACAAAAAGCCTTGGTGACAGGTATTTCCCCAGCACCAGGGAGTCCTTGCTCTCGCCGGTTCCGCTCTCCTGCAGGGTAATGAGGTCCACCGGCGCCTCTTCCCCAAACGTGTCCTTAAGCTCCGCCAGCACCTGGGATCCCAAAAGAGCCACCGCCCGGCTTTGCAGGGTTTGCGCCTGCCCTTTGCCAAGACGGGTGGCGCGTTCCCCAAACAACAGCACCGAGAGGATATCTGTCTGCTCCATGGCCGGCTCGCTGGAAAGCGCCAGGGTCACTTTTTCGGACGTGCCGCCAATGGTCAGATAGACAAGCTCCCCGCCGGGCGCGTCGTAGCGGGTCACGATGGCGATGTTGGGCACGGGCGGGGTCACGCCGATGAAGGTGACAGCGCCCTCCCGCACCGCGAAGGTTTTGCCCTGGAAGGTGTAATACCCCCGCACCGCGCGGATTGCCCCTTCCAGGGCGGGGGAGCTTTGCCCGGGCGCTTTTTTCACACGGACCCCGCCGCCCAGCTCGATTTGCGCGCCCGCTCCCTTGATCCAGAAAGGACCTGCCAGACGCAGGCCGCCGTCCACCGACAGGCTGTCCCATATTCCCGAGGCGGGTTTTCCCCCGCGTTTGCCTTCCATGGCCGCCTCCTCCACGACCACCACCTCCCGGTCCCGGGCGCGCAGGTAGCGGTCCAGCCGAAGCTCGCCTTTTTCCACCGTGATTTCCCCCGTGAGCCTGGGCGCGCCGATCTCCCCCGTCAGGGCCAGGTCCGCGCCCGCCAGAGCCTCGACTTGGTCCTGGCGGACCACGCGCAGACCCCGGGCGGCAAGCTTCGCGTTTACAGAGCGCGGCCTGAATCCCTGGTGGACGAGCGCGCCCGACACCTCCACGGTTCCCTTGTCTCCGGTCGCAAGCCCGAGACGCGCAAGGCGGATTACGCCAAGCTCAAAGCGGGCGTCCAAGGCGGCTTTCGTGAAAGGGGTTTGCCAGTCCCGTAGAACAAGTTTTGTCCCCAAAAGCCGCGCGGTCCCGCGGATGTCCGGGGAAAGGGGGTCGCCCGCGGCCCGGGCGGAGAGGTCCAGCACGGCGTGTATCTCTTTGAGTTGCGGAGCGAGCGCCGGGAGAAAGCTGAGATTCAGCTCCCTGCAGTTCAACGCGCCCGCAAATCCGGAGCGGGGCGGCCAGTCCTGCGGAAGGGGCCGCGCGAGGGAAACGGGAAGGACGGCCTCCCAGTCACAAACACCGCCCTGCTCCGGGGAAAGGCTGCCCTTGGAAGAAGCTGTTCCGTCCCTGTAGGAAGCGGACGCGCGCAGGTTCGCGCCGGGAAGGCCCTTGCCCGCCCGAACCCCCCGGACCTGAATATCCAGAGAAAGAACCGGCGCGTCCCGTGTGCCCGAAGCGCGGGCGTCCACGTCCAGGACGCCCTGTGTGTCCGCGCCGGGGCGGAAGAACCGCGTAACCGGGCCCAGGTCAAGCCCTTTTGCGGTTAAACGAAGGTCTGAGGCGCCCTCTGTGCCGTAAAAACCGACAAGGCTCGCCGCGCCGGGAGCGCCCGCAAGGGTCAGGCGCTCAATCCGGACGGTGCCCGGCTCAAACCGGACAAGGACAGGCCCCTGGTTTGCCACTGCGCGTCCCTTGAGCGCGGCCTTGACGAGATCGAATTGAAGCTGTTGTTGCCTCTGGTTGAGGGCGTTGGCCTCGCCCCGTGTTTCAAGGGCGAAATCCGGGCCTTTTGCCTTGGCGCTGAAAACAAGCCTGTCCGCGCCGGCAAGCCGGGTGTCGGCATCCAGGCTGTCAAGCCGCGTGTTGAAAAAGCGGGCGTTTTTCGCGGCGAGCCTGGCTGTCACGGCCAGGGAGGCGGGGCGTCCGGCAAAGGATATGGAAAGCGATTCCGCGCCCTGGCCCTGAAAAGCGGGCGCGTCGGCCTCCAGGGTTCCCTGGACCTCGGGGTCCCGCGCGTCTCCCTTGGCGGAAAGCCGCGCGTCCAGCGCAAGGGAGCCGGTGACCGGCGCGGGAAGAAACGGCGCTGTGACCGGGGCAAGGTCCGGCAGTTTCCCTTGAATCCAGGCGTCCCCCTCGATAGCCAGGGCGGGAAAATCCCCCTTGACGCGGGCCTCCACAACAAGCGTCCCGGGCACGGGTGCTGGAAGAAACCATGCGGTGGGCGCCGCGAGATCGTCCGCGCGGACCTTTAAATCAATCTCGCCTTTGCCCGCGAGGTCTGTCCGGCCTTTGGCCTGTAGTCCGCCGTCTTTCCAGGCAAGGGCGAGCTGTTCCACCACAGCCACGCCGTCCGCGTACTTGGCCTTGAGCGCGCCTCCGGAGAGATGAACCTTTCCGGCGCCCGTGCCTCCAAGGGTCACGTCCGCCGTGAGGCGGGTTCCGGCAAGGGCAACGCCTTCCGCCTTTTCCGCCTGGACTGTCCAGGCCCCGTCAACGCCGCCTGGCAGGGGTTCCCTGCTTGAAACCAGGGCCGGGTTCACCCCCGTGAGCGTCCCGTTGCAGGTGATGGCAACAGGCCGGGCACGCGCCGCAAGCCCGGAGAAGTCCCCGTCCGCGGCAAGGCTCAGTTCTCCTCCAAAAGCCTTGGCGGTCAGCGAGACAAGGCCTTTTCCCGCTCCGTTTCCCTGAACCCTTGCTTGTGCGCGGGCGGCGCGGAAACAGCGGAACACGGCGTCCTCCACGTCCAGGGAGGCGTCCGTCTGAAACGATTGGTCAAGGGCGGGCCAGCCCCGGGTTTCCGCGGTCAGGGTGAGGCGTTCCGCTTCCGCCCGGGCAAACGCCACATCCCGGGCCATGAGCGCCGCGTGGACCTCAAGGTCCCTTGTTTCGCCCAGGAGGAGGGTTCCTGCCGCCTTCAGGCGGGCGCTTTTTACGCGGTTTTCACCCCACAGCGCTCTGTCGGCCTCTATCCCGGTGTTCCAGCCTATCCGCGGGCCTCCGGCCAGGACGCCGTCGGCCCGGCATGTCCCCGACACCCGCGACGCGCCCCCTTTGGAGAGCAGGGGGGATTCAAGAGCCACCCGGGCCTCGGCCTTAAAAGGCCGCGCGCCCTCCAGGGAGCCGTTCCCGCGCGCCTCGATGGCCGCGTGGCGCGCGGCGCCTGAAAACATTCGGGAAGCGGGAAGGGCGGCGCGGAGCTCGGCTTCCCACGCGCTGTCCCTGGACAGGGTGAACCGTCCCTTGACGGTGCCTGTGAGTTCCCCTGGAAAACCGGCTCCCAGGGAAAGGGGGTCCAGGGAGGCAAGGGCCAGGTCCTGCGTGAGAAGAAGGCCGTTTTCAAAGGAAAGACGAACGGTTCCCGAAACCGTCTGCGCCGGGTCTGCGGAGGCCCGCACCGTGAAGGCAAGGTCTTTCGCCGGGCCCTTGGTCTCCATATAGGCTTTCGCGTTTTTCAGGGCGGGAAGCCTGGGCGCCACAGCCCTGTAACGCGCAAGATCCTCCGCTTCCACGGTGGCTGCCGCGTTCAGGGCATAAGGACGGACAAGGCCCACTGTGCCGCTGGTCTCCACCCGAAGGCCCTTGCCTGTCACCCTGGCCTCATGGGCCACAACCTCGCGCGGCAAAAGGGCCGCCGTCACATTCAGGACCAGATTCTCTGTCCAGTCCGGCTCCCCGTCATTCGCCACGCACACCTTGACCTTGGCGTCACGGATAAACACCCGCCGGATAGTGACGGGAATCCCCCGGGGCTCCCCTTTCCGGGTCTTGACTCTTTTGGGGCGGATGCGCGCGGGCTTGCGGTCCTTGCCCCGGAGACCGAACTCCCAGCGGGCAATGTTCCACAACCCGTCCGGACACCGGGTGAGCGTGCCTTCGAGACCTTCCAGACGCGCCTCGTCCAGCGCCATGGGCCTTGCGAGGAGGGCGCCCCACACGGAACCCGCCTCGACGCGGGCGATACGGGCGAAAAAGCCGTTTTGGTCATGGACAGTAAGGCCGGCAATGACAAGACGGGAGTAGTTGGAAAGGGAGATGCGCTCAAAGCTGACCTTGTAGGGCGTGTAACGGGCGGTCTCTTGTTGAGCGATTGCGAGAAGTTTCCTTTGGACCGCGGGAAGGCGGAGCGCAAAGGGGAGGAGGGCGACGGCAAGGGCACCCAGAAGAAACAGCGCGGCAAGAAGGCGCAGCAACAGGCGGAGAATCGCTTTTGCGCCGCGTTTCCGGCGCGCGGGGCGGGCAAGCGGCATGGGCGGCTGCCTCAACACGACAAGGTGGGGACAGAAGCGTCTTGGGCCGCTCTCAGCTTTTCCATCCCTTTGAGGTAATTGCAAAACTCTTGGAAACGACAAATTTGAGGTAGGCCGGGTGGTTCCGCCCGAAGGGCAGGTTCACCCAGCATCTTGAAATAATGGTATAATTGTTGGGTGAACCCGGGCCTTGCGGCCCGGAACAACCCAACCTACGCCAATTATGCGATTACCTCCGTTATGTAAAGAAACCATCCCCGGCGGGTTTCCAAAAGATTGAGAAGCGCCCGGGGAATCAGGCGGCCCACAGGCCACAGCATCCATTTTTGCACAGGGCGTTGTAATACTCAGAATATTCGGCGGAGCCCAGGGGATAGGGAATCGCGGAGGCGCACAGGGGGTTTTTATCCCAAAACGCCTTGACCTCGTCAATGGAAACTGCCTTCACAGCCTGTGTCCTTTGTTTCTAAACATGCGCGCCAAACCGGGCGCGGTTTCTGTCAGCAGTCATTCCGCGTTGTAACCGCCCTGGTGCCCGCGGCCCGGTCATGCCACGCAAGGCGTTGGGGATGCCTGGCTGCGGCGAGATATCCGGCGAACACCACAAAAAGGCTTATATACTCGAAAAGCGCCCGGACGAGCGCCCTGCCTGCTCCGGGTCTCTGTCCTCTGTTATCCACAATCCGGAAACGCGCGGCGAATTTTCCGGGCGTTGCCCCGAACAGGGCGATGAACAGGGTGTTGTAGAGGAGGGGAACCGTAACCAATGGAAGAAGCACGCAGGCAATCTTTTTCCACCCCTCGGAAAGGAGCAGGCTCTGACTGGCGGCCCATTCGGAGGCGCCGTAAATGGCGAGAAGGGTAAGCAGGGCGAGAAGGGCCGCGTCCACCAGTTTGGCGCCCAGCCGGGCGGGAAAGGCGGGGGGAAGGACGGCGGGGAGCGGCACGGGGGCCGGGCCGCTCTCCGGGGCGCGCACCGGAAGACGGATCTCGGAAGAAGCCGCCGGGGCCGCTTCGATAGCGACAGCCTTGGCCGCCAGAGCCAAGTCCTCCACCTCGACAACCGCGTCCAGGCTTTTCAGGCTGCGCCAGTCCGGCAGTCCTGTCCTCCACACAAGAGTGTCGGGGCTGACAGCGCCCCGCGCCGCCAGCCCCTCGAAGTCTTCCCGGCTCAAGGGGCCCACAGGCTGGCGCCCCTTTGCGTAATAATACTCCATGGTTGCTCCGCTAACAGGCGGGAGGGGCGGGCTGTGCCGTTCCCGCGATATTGCCCTCCTCATAGAGAAAGGTGTCGTACGCGCACAGGTGCGGGGCGATGGAGAACGAGGCGATGATGAGAATCATCATGATCCGGACCAGCCACTTGAAGAAGCCGGAAAGGGTGGGCTTGTATTTGTTAAGAAACCGTATGCCCTCATCCCCTTTTGCCTCGTCGCCCTTGACAGTGTAATTCTCGCCTGGCTTCATGTCAAACATGGTCTTCTTCCCGGTTGCGAGAGCCAAAGCGTCGGGTGCTTTCATCTCAATGGTGGCGTCCACGTTGTTAAGCCCATCGAGCACCTCGATCCCGGTGGACCGGACAGCGATTGTCCACTGTCCGCCGCCCTTGCCGGAAAAATCAAAGCCGTAGTTTCCTGGCGGGACAACCTCCTTGTCAATCCTCTGCGGCATGGTCTTCACCGCGTCCGCAAGATTGGCCCGGGGAGCCGCCGCGACAGCGACGATTCCCAACAGGGCCAGGAACCCGGTTACCGCGATGGCGCTTTTACCGCTAACCTTGGGAGTGACGCCCTCGTAAGACATGAGGGAGTACACAACAAGAAGGCCCACGCCCAGCACAAGCCCGGCCCCCCACAGGACCGCTGTGGCGCCGTCAAACCGCAGGGCGTCGGCCAACAGGTCCATGTCCGACAAAAGCAGCCATGCGGGCGTGCTCCAGTTGATAAGCATCGAGAAAAGCACCACACCGCCGTAGATCACAAGCCAGAGGACGGCCATGGCGATGGCGCCCCAGTTGATCCAGGAACCGAAGGTGCCTGAAATCAGGCCGAAGAAAATCCGTATGGGGCGCTTCTGAAATATTCCGAGGACCGCTCCGGACATGAGCCCGTACAAGGTCGCAAAAGCGAGGAGCGTTGTCACGGGCACCGGCCCCGGCGGTTTGGCATCGGGTTCGACAGGCGCGCCGGTTCCCATTATGCGGGCCACCAGGAACGCCGCCACATAGAGCGCCGTAAAGGCGCAGGAAAAGACAAAGGGCGAGGGAAACGTGTCCGCAAGAAAATGGCGGCTCTTCACGGCAAACCTCCTTGAAGGATTGTTGGGATGGAAAAGGAATGGCTGGTTTCACAGACGAGTGGTGAAAGATTTATCACGGGGCGGGCGAAAAGTCAAGGGAAAAGGAGAACCTGAATTCTCCGGCTTTGCCGGTTTAGGCTTCAGGGTTGGCTGTAAACGGCCCGTTTTTGGCTGCGGCATTATCTACTGCCAGCCCTCCCGGGCCTCCCCGGCCGCTTCAGGGCTCACACCCACGCAATGCAGAACCAGGCCGAGCAGATGCTCCAACAGATCCTCCTGGCTGTGCCGTGGCAGAATATTCCATCCCCGCAACGGCACCACGGCAAGCAGATACGCCACAAGGTTCGCCGCGATCTCCGGATTCGGACACGAGAAAACCCCCTTGGCCAGCCCGTCACGGATCAGGGCCTCAAAGCGCCCCACGAACTCGGATTCCCGCTGGAGCACTTCATGAAGGTATTTGCGTTCAAGGCTTTTTGTTTCTGTGTAGATGAAGAGGACCTCGTCCTTGAGGGGCATGGAGCTGTAGAAGAGTTCCCGGGCCGCGTGGATGAGCTGGGCCACGGGATCGTCATATTTTTTGATGCTCTCGTCGAGCACCGCGTACAGGTCGTGCAGGATTTGTTTATGGACGAGAAAGAGGATATCTTCTTTTTTTTCGATGTAGTCATAGAGACTTCCGAGGCTGATGCGGCTTGCTTTGGCAATCTCGCGGATGGAGGTTGCGTGAAAGCCTTTGTTTTTGAACACGTTCATGGCGCCCGCGCAAATCTGGCGCTGGCGTTTGGAGATGAGTTCCGGGTCTTTGATTTTTGTTTTCACCATGTCTTTTGCGTCCCGCGCGTTCCCGGCAGTGTGAGTGGTTTAGATTCTATGTCTGGATTATCTGCGTTTTTTGCGTAGATAATGGCGCAGCCCGCAAAAACAGGCCGTTTACAGCCAGCCCTAAAGCCTAAACCCAAAAGCCTTCTTTCCAGCTTTGCCGGGTTAAGAAAAGGGTTGCCGTGTGAGTGTCCGTCCGCTAGTCAAATCAACTAGCTAATCAGCCGAATGAAAAGCAAAATCCCATCTTTCCCATTCTCGCACGTTTCCGCGGCGCGCGCAATAGGCGGGAAGGCCCAAATCCACACTAAGGGTAAATCCGGCGGACGGCGGCCAGGAGCGGCGTCTGTGCAGGCCCGTTTTTAGGCTGGCCGGGGCCGAGGAACAGGTTCCTTTTGTTACGGAACGCACACGGCGGGATGGAAAAAAGCGGCCACGGAAAACATTGCCGCTGCGCGGCTGCTATGCGGAAAAAGGCCCTTTTAATAGAGGTAATTGCAAAATTGGGCGTAGGCTGGGTGGTTCCGGGCCGCAAGGCCCGTGTGTACCCAACATTTCTAAATGATTCATATCTGTTGGGTGAAC
>JAGVGH010000274.1 GCA_020057225.1 Desulfobacterales bacterium
AATTTTACGAGTGGGTTACACGTAGGTTGGGTGGTTCCGCGCGCGCCAAGGAGTTTTGTTGTGTCAAAGGCGTCTTTCGCGCGCGGGTTCACCCAACACCTATTATTCTAGCGGAACTATCCAAACATAACAATATTCATGCAATTAAGGTAAGTTAGCGCTTATGGGCTTTAGCCCCAGGTTCGCAGCACAAACGATAATTATCCTGTTTTTTCCTATTATTCTAACTCCTGACTCCTGACTTCCAATCCAAGAGGAAACCATGCCAAATTACATCGAGGGAAAACTCAACGCCGAAGGACTGCGCTTTGGCATCGTTGTAAGCCGTTTCAACGATTTCATCTCCGACAGGCTCCTGGGCGGAGCGCTGGACGCCTTGGTCCGCTCCGGGGCCTTGGACGGGGATATTGACGTGGCCAAGGTGCCGGGCGCCTTTGAGATTCCCCTGGTGGCCCACAAGATGGCCGCGTCGGGAAAGTATGACGCGGTGGTCTGCCTTGGCGCCGTGATCCGCGGCTCCACACCCCATTTTGATTACGTGTGCGCCGAGGCCTCCAAGGGCATCGCCCACGCCAGCTTCGCCACCGGTCTTCCTGTCATTTTCGGCGTTGTCACCACGGACACCGTGGAGCAGGCCATCGAGCGGGCAGGCACCAAAGCGGGCAATAAGGGCTGGAGCGCGGCGTTGGCCGCGGTGGAAATGGCCAACCTCATGCGGCGGGCGGGTTGATGAGCACACGGCGGCATGAGCGGGAACTGGCTTTGCAGGCGCTTTTTTACGCGGAGACAAGCGGGCTTCCCCCCGGGGAGGCCCTGGAGCTTTTTTGCGCGCACCTTTTAGGGACCGGGGAAAAGGCGGCCCAGGCTCCGCCGGAGTTTTTTCTCACCCTGTACCACGGGGTCATGGACCACCTTTCCAGGGTGGACGCGCTCATTGAGCGCCATTCCACCAACTGGAAGTTACAGCGCATGTCCGGGGTGGACAGAAACGTCCTGCGCGTGGCTGTGTATGAGATGCTGTTTTGCCCGGACATCCCCCCCAAGGTCTCCATCAACGAGGCCATAGATATCGGGAAAAAGTTTGGAGCGGGAGAGTCCGGATCTTTCATCAACGGGATACTGGACAGCGTGCTTCTTTCCCTGGGGGAGGGAAGGAAGAGCTGAAAAGGCCGGGGAGCGCCGGACAGACGCGGCCTGTTTCAGAATATGGAAAAAGAACGGCGGGAAGGGGAGAACATCCTCCTTCCCGCCGTTTTCGCGGTATGCCTCTCCAGGCACGGGGAGCGGATATGCTTACCAAGATGCCATCAGGCGGGTACAAAAAGCAATGCCCTCACCCGGCCTATCCAGCAGGGAGACGGAAATGAACGGGTGCGTTCCGCAGGCGGCAAGGATTTGAACGCGACCTGGCATCAAGCGTCCGCCTCCGCCAGGGCGGCTTCGATGCGCCGGGGGTCGAACCCCAAAAGCACTGTTTTTCCAATCACAAGCACCGGCGCGCTCCGGGCCTCCGGAGCCGCGCGCCGGAGCTCGTCAAACGCCTCGGCGCTTCCGCTCACGTCCACATCCCGGTACGCCACGCCCCGTTCCTCCAGGTAGGCTTTCACTCCCTTGCACACAGGGCATGTTGGCATGGAATACACGGTTACGTCCGTCATGGGCTGGCTCCTGGTCCGGAGGTTATGGATGGTGCGCGGAACCTGCGGGTTACTGTTTTTCGAAATCGCTCTTGGCGGCTCCGCAGACCGGACAGGTCCAATCCGCGGGAAGGTTTTCAAACGCGGTGCCGGGGGCGATGCCGTTGTCCGGGTCTCCGTCCTTGGGGTCATACACATAGCCGCACACTGAGCACACATACTTTGCCATTGTTCCCGTTCCTTTCACGTGGTGTGTTCCGTTGAGGGTGTCCGGCGCGCCGCCGCGCGCTTTGTCTTTTTTACTGCCCGGCTTTGATGCTGTGACATTCCTTGCAGCTTGCCGGAAGTTTTTTCCCGCCCGCGCGGTTTTCCTCCCGGTGGCAATCCTGGCATTGCTTCATCACGACCTTCTTCTTCGTCATCTTCCCTTCGGCCACGCGCTTGTCAATGGCGCCTTTTTCCTGGGGGAAGAACTGGTGACAGGTGAGGCATTCGATGGTTTTTTGATGCAGGGCGTGGGGAACCGGCACGTCCCCGGCGCT
Source organism: Desulfobacterales bacterium (assembly GCA_020057225.1). Taxonomy (GTDB): domain Bacteria; phylum Desulfobacterota; class Desulfobacteria; order Desulfobacterales; family Desulfatibacillaceae; genus JAGVGH01. The sequence goes on from JAGVGH010000274.1 coordinate 2,180, forward strand.
TCCGCCCTTGAGAACCAAGTCCGCCGCGCCCTTGGTGTCCTTTGGAATGGTCCGGTCCGCGGGAGCCGGGGGAGCGGCCTCTTTGGCCTGTTCCGCAGGTTCCGCCGCAAAGGCGGCGGCCGCCGCCAGCAAAGCCGCCGCCAACATAACAAGAAGAACGCGCCGCATGAAAACCTCCTGTTCCCTTCTACATCATATCCTTTTCGCTCTCTTCCACCGCCCGGTCTATCTGGGCCTTCAAATCCGCGGGCAGGCCCGGGATATCCACCGACATGAACCCCCGGACGATTGTGGCCGTGGCCTCGTCCTGGGTCAGGCCCCGGCTCATGAGGTAGTGAATCTCCTCCTGGGCGATTTTGCCCACCGCCGCCTCGTGGCTCATTTCGACGCCTTCCGCCGAGCCGGACAGCTCTGGTATGGCATGAATTTCTCCGCCATGCAAGATGAGACCCTTGCATTCCAGGTGCGCCCGCACTCCGGGAACCTTGCCCTGGAGGTCGCCCCGGGCGATGATGTGGCCGCCGTTGGTGATGGCCCGGGAAATGATTTCCGCCCGGGTCTCCGGAGCCTCCAGCACGATGCGCCCTCCCACGTCCAAAACCGAACCGGGGTTGCCCACCAGAATGCTGTAGAACCGCGCCACCGCCCCTTTTCCACGCAGATAGGTCGTGGGGTACATCTGAAGCGAGCGCACCGGTTTCATGCATACGTAATTGTTGAGGAAAAGCCCCCCTTCCTCCACCACGCCCACGCTCCGGGGACGGACATCCATCTCCTCGGCCCAGTTGTGAATCATGGTGAATGAAAGTTTGGCGTTCTTCTTTACAAAAAACTCCGAGACTCCCAGGTGCAGCCCGCGCTTCAATCCTGGAGCGGTGGCGCAGCCCGTGATGATGTGCAGTTCCGAGCCTTCCTCGGCGATGATGAGGTTGTGGACGCTCTGGGCCAGCCCTTCCTTTTCGATATACAAACACGCCTGCACCGGCCAGGCGGCCTTTGCTCCCGGAAGCGCCCGGATGACATAGCCGTTGTGAAGATTCAGCTCCGCCGCTGCCGTGTATTTGTCCTGGTCCACCTTGACCAGTTTCCAGTAATAGTCCTGCACCCAGGGATGTTTTTCAAGGGCCTCCTTGATGGGAAGCACCTCGAGTCCTTCCTGGGCCGCGTGGGAATGGACCACCGACGTGTCCATCTGAAGATAGGTTCCGCCCCTCCCCTGGCCGCTCACGTCCACCCCCGAGGCAAGAAGCCGCTTCCTGTCCCCGTCAGGTAATACGCGAAGATCGGTCAAATAGGTGTGGTGTACTTCCGTTCCGCTGTAGGTGGAGAGGTCCAAATCCTCCCCCAGCGCCGCCTTCTTATCTTTGGCCTCAAAGGCCTGGTCTTTTAGAGCACGCATCGCACACACTCCTCGTAGCCGAAATCGCTCACACACTGGAGAATCTCGCCGGGATTGCTCTTGCAGCTCAACACGCCGTTGTACAGAAGCTGCGCCTTGTCCGCCTGGAGATAGTCCAGAATGTAACCGGTGTGGGTGATGATAAGCCCCATCTTGGTCCGCGCGCCCTTCCAGGCCATGATGGACTTTTCGGTCTTGGAGGGAATGTCGCGCTGCAAAAGCCCCGCGATGATTTTCCCTACGAGCTTCATGTTCTCAAGGTCCACGCCCGATTCCGGCTCGTCGAACATGATGAAGTCCGGATCCTGGGCCATAAGCTGCAAAAGCTCCGACCGCTTGATTTCGCCCCCGGAGAAACCGAGATTGATTTCCCGCTCCAAAAAATCCTCGAAGTTGACAAGACGGGAAAGAGCCCCGGCGTCCGCGGGTTTCTCCTTTGCCTTGGCGCAAATGTCCACCATCTGGCGCGTTTTCACTCCCCGGATGGCCGGAGGCCGCTGGTACGACATGCCCACGCCGAGTTTGGCGCGCTGGTTCATGGGCATGCGGGTTATGTCTTCGCCTTTGAACAGAATGCGCCCCCCAAGGATCTCGTACTGGGGGTAACCCATGATGGTCATGAGGAGCGAGGTCTTGCCGGACCCGTTGGGACCGAAGAGCACATGGACCTCGCCGGGTTTGATCTCGAGGTCTATGTGCCGCAAAACCTCCTTGTCTCCGATTTTTACCCTCAAATCTTCGATAACAAGCATGACACCCTCCTTGCGCGACGCAGGGTCACGCGGTATCGAAAGAAACAGTCGCCTGTTTCAGTGGTAAGGCAAATCCTCCAGGGCGCGTTCGAACCCGGCAAGGTCTGTGACCGGGGCCTGGCACGCGCGTCCCTGGCATATATATGCCGCCGCGCCGGTTTCCGGGGTCTTCATGCCCTCTGTGCAGGGCAGAAGGGGTGCAAGGCGCGCGCCGGTTTCCCCGGGCCCTTTCCAGGACAGGCACGTTTCCGGGGAAAAGCGCCGTCGCGCGGCCCGCGCCCAGGGGCGGATTTCCTCTTCCGTACCGGCGAGAACGATTTCCCGTCCCGGCAATTCCGTCACAGCTACGGCTCCCAAAAAGTGAGTGTAGCCCATGGGATGCGCGGCCACAAGGGGCGAAAAGGCGTTTCGGATTTCCTCCGCCTGCCGCTCCAGCCCGGTGTCTCCGGCGAGGCGCGCGAGCCGTGAAAAAACATCCAGCGCCACAGAGTTCCCGGAAGGCGTCGCCCCGTCATAGACTTCCCTGGGCCGGTAGAGAAGCCGCCCGTGGTTCTTTGCGGTCTCGTACAGCCCGCCGCCTGTTCCGTTCCCGAAAAGATGCGGCATGGAGCGGGCAAGTTCAAGGGCGCGCTCCAAATAAACCGGCTTGAGGGAGGCTTGGTAGGTCTCTAGCAAACCCCAGGCCGGCCACGCGTAGTCTTCCAGATACCCGGGCAAGGCAGCCTCGCCGCCGCGAAAGCGCCGAAGAAGCCTGCCGTTTGTATCCCGCAGGGTTTCCCAAATAAAGTTAAGCGCCCGTTCCGCCGCCGAAAGGAGATGCGGCGCGTCCAGCGCGGCGGCGCCTTTGGCCAGGGCCGCGGCCATAAGCCCGTTCCAGCCTGTCAAAACCTTATCGTCCAGCATGGGCCGTGTCCGGGACGCGCGCGCGTCCAGAAGTTTTTCCCGGGCCAGGGCAAGACGCTTTTCCAGTTCCACGGGGTTCCCTCCGGCCTTCCGGGCAAAGTCCCCGATGCTCCGGCGGATGTGGAGAACGCTTGCGCCGTTCTCAAAATTTCCTCCAGGACTTACGCCGTAAAAACGGGAAAAGAGATCGCCTTCATCTGTCCCCAGGACGTTTTTAACCTGTCCGGGTGTCCAGACATAAAAGCGCCCCTCGTGTCCCTCGGAATCCGCGTCCTCCGCGGAGTAAAACCCCCCTTCCGGTCCGGTCATGTCCCTTAGAACGTAGGTGAAAATATCCCGGGCCGTGTCCGCGAAGGCCGGGTTGCCTGTCGCCAGCCACGCTTCTGTGGCCGCGCCCGCCACAAGGGCCTGATCGTAGAGCATTTTCTCGAAATGGGGAACAAGCCATCGGGCGTCCACGCTGTAGCGGTGGACTCCCAGGCCAAGCTGGTCGAATATGCCTCCCGCCCGGATTGCCAGGAGGGTTTTTTCCGCCATGGCAAGCGCCTGGGGCTCTCCGGTGAGCCGGTGCCAGCGTAAAAGAAACGTAAGGTTGTGGGGAGTGGGAAATTTGGGGGCGGAGCCGAACCCGCCGTGGACCGGGTCAAAGGCCGCGGCCAGACGGGAGAAGGCTCTGGAGAGCACGGGCCTGCCCAATGCGGGAGAGGGGGTGGAGCCTCCGGTGCCCTTGGGGGCAAGCTCACGGGTCACTGCCTCGGCGGTGGCCAACAGTTTGGAACGGTCGTTTTTCCACAGGGCGGCGACCCGGGACATGAGGTCCAGGAACCCCGGCATGCCCGCCCGGGAGTGTTTGGGGAAATAGGCGCCCGCGAAAAAGGGGCGCCCGTCCGGCAGCAGGAGGACCGAGAGCGGCCAGCCCCCTCGTCCAGTGATGGCTTGGCACACGGACATATACACCTGGTCCACATCCGGGCGCTCCTCGCGGTCCACTTTTACGGAGATGAAATGCGCGTTCAAAAGCCTCCCCACCTCGGGATCCTCGAACGACTCGCGGGCCATGACATGGCACCAGTGGCAGGAGGAGTAGCCCACGGAGAGGAACACGGGCTTATCTTCCAGCCGGGCGGCGACGAATGCTTCTTCGCCCCAGGGGCGCCAGTCCACGGGGTTTTCCGCGTGCTGGAGAAGGTAGGGGCTTTGTTCCAGAGACAGGCGGTTTTTCGGGGTTTCCATGGCGTTTCCTCCCGTGCCTGGGGTGGTGAGCCGGGCACAAAGCCTGGGTAATCCAGGGCCTGGAGAGGGAGGGAAAGCAAAAACGGGGCCAGTAGAAGGCCGGGAAGAGGGGCGGGCGGGACGGGCGCGGGGAAGGCGAGGGCTTTTGAGAGCAAGCAGGGAGAAGGCCCGTCCGTTTTTCTTTGGTTCGACTTTGGTAAGTTGAATCAAATAGAGGTAATTGCAAAATAAAGCGCAGGCTGGGTGGTTCCGGGCCGCAAGGTCCGGGTGTACCCAACATTTATAGTGATTTCTATGTGTTGGATGAACATGCCCTACGGGCGGAACAATCCGGCCTTTGCAATTGCCTCTTTGAAAAGCGGTCGCTTACCGGCAAGATTTCCCGCTACGCTCGAAATGACAAGTTTGGATGGGTTAGCAGTAACTTATTTCGAAACTTACCAAAGCGGAACTAGACCTCTTCCAGCTTTTTCGCCGCCTTTTCAAACACCGTGTTCATGGCCGTGTTCATCTCCGCAGCCTCCTCCAGCAGCGCCGCCACGTCTCCAAACCCCGCCTCCGCGGCCCTCTTGGCCCACTGCCGGTAGGTTCCCGCGTGGCCCCTGTTGTGGCTTGCCCAGTGCTCCAAAAGGGTTTTCAGTTTTTCCTTGACGCTCATGCCTTCCGACGCGGGGCGGGGCGCCTCATCATGGGAAGGGTGGTGGTGTCCATGGTCTTTGTGCATTTGCGGTCCCCTTTCCAGGCGGTTTTTTGTTTGGCCGGTCCTCTTTCCGGGACGGGCGCCTCAACTCTATCCGCAAACGCGGGTCAATGCAATGAAAAAGGCGACAGAAAAAGGGGGAAATCAGGCAGGTTTTCCATGCCTGTTTCCCCCGGATACAATCCCCTTGCGCGCAAGGCCGCCCTATTTTTCCGCCGGGATCACCCTCACCCGGCCGCCCGGCGCCAGCGCGCTCTTGGTGGCGTTATACATCGCCTCCACCTGGACCGCGGGCAAAATAAATTCTCCCGCGTAGCCCGCGTTGATTCGCGCGAGAAACACCTTGACGTGCCCACGCTCCAAATCAAAATACGTGAGAACCCTGTCGTCCCTCACGTTCTGGTAATCGCACCTTGAGTCAAAATCCTCCTCTTCCTCTCCATCCCCGCCGCTCCCGTCCTCGTCCGCCTTTTTTTATCCGTTTTAAAGGAGGAGCCGTCCATCCGCGCGTTGTGGATTTCCCATCCGGACGGGAAAAGGTGTGTAAGAGCAAGGTTCCGGTAATCCTCATATTCGGAAGGTAATTGCAAAAAGGGGCTATGCACTTGACTCCCGGCCCCCCAAGATATTGTGGTTGATCAAGCTGCTGGGTTTCTTGACCTGTAGATCACCGATGAATCCCCACCAA
>JAGVGH010000249.1 GCA_020057225.1 Desulfobacterales bacterium
AACCCACTCGTAAAATTATGATGTAGGTCGGGTGGTTCTGCGCGAAGCGCAGGTTCACCCGACAATATCCTCATATATCTTTAAGCAAGAATGTTCATAATAAGTTAGCGCCTATGGGTTTCAACCCCAGGACACCGCGTTATCTATGCAAAAAAGCGTACATAATCCCGACATAGAAGAGGTAATTGCACAACACCGGAATGGGATGTTTTTGTGGATGGAGACGCGCCCCAATCCATCATTCCCGCGCAGACGGGAATCCAGAACATCTTGAAAAGACAAAGATTCCCGCCTTCGCGGGAATGACATGCAGACGTTGGTTCCACCCTGGGCAAGAGCGGTATCCCTGTTTTGCAATTCCCTCAGAATCTAACAAAAACCGTGCTTGTTCCTGCTTTTAAGGCTAAGAGGCGGACGGTCCGCCCGCCCCTCCCGCCTCCAATTCCGCGTCATCTCTCCACCTGGGCCCTGAGCCACTGGCGAAGCCCTGGCGTGGGGGCGAAGATGCCCTTGAGTCCCTTGTACTCCTTCAGGAATTCTCCGGCGACCTCCCGGGGAAGCTCGAAGTTGGCAAGCTCCCGGGCCTCTCCGGAGTCCCTGTGGATGAGCATGACCCTGGGGGAAGCTCCCCAGTTGTCCACCACAAAGTAGGTGGAGGAGTCTGCTTTTCCGCGCACAGGTTTGTGGCGGGCGTGCCAGTTGTTGTTGCCCCATTCGAGGTACATGGTGACCGCTTCCTCGGGTGTGAGGTTCCAGTCAATGACAAGATGCTTGAATGTATTGAGATTGGCCATGGCGTCCTCCCCGCGTCCGGCGGTTATTGCAGAAGCTGGATTCTGTGTCCGGATTATCCGCGTTTTTTGCGCAGATAATGTCTGAGCCATGGTCCTGGGCTGAAACCCCAGGCTGTCTCAAAAACCTTGCCGCACCGCGGCTGCTGTAAGGGATGATACCAAAATGCGGCCCAATCCGTACCACCTGCTGAAAGCTCCCGCTCAATCTCCCTCTCCCTGTGGGAGAGGGCCGGGGTGAGGGCATTGCTTGTCGGATTGCGCCTTGGTATGAGACCCAGTTTTTGAGCTTATCCATAAATAATCTTATTGCAAGGGATTCACCTGTTCGGGCGCACGCCGTGCGCCCGCGATGAAAAAGCGCCCCTAAAATCCTCCTCAGCAGTATTTAGGGATAAGCACTTAAAAAAGCGGGCGCTTTCCCTGGTATTCTAACTCCGAACTTCTGTCTCCTGAATTCTCCGGCTTTGCCGGACAGTTCCTCCGGCCCTTTTTCAATAATGATAACTATTCTTAAATAATTGTCAAGCTCCCCCAACAAAATTCCCCGACACCCCGCCCACCCCCTCTACCCGCCCTCCTCCCCCAGCCGCACCGCCAACCCATACACCTCCCGCCGCGATACCCGCATCTCCCGCGCAATCCGCGCCGCCGCCCGCGACGGGCTTTCCCCCGACGCCAGCGCCTCCCTAACCGCCGCCTCCACCGTTGCCCCGTCCTCCGGACACGGCTCCGGCGCGCCCTCCACAAGAAGAACGCACTCGCCCGGCACCTCTTCCCGGACCGCCAGCGCAGCCTGGATGTCCAAAAGCGGCCCCCTCAGAAACTCCTCGTGCAGCTTGGTAAGCTCCCGCGCCAAAACAGCGCTCCTGTTCCCCAGTGTGTCCGCAAGCTCGCCCAGAAGCTCCGCAATCCGCCTGGGGGACTCGTAGAAGACCAGGGTGGCGGGAAGCCGCGCCAAGGCTTCGAGCTGTGCGCGGCGTTTGCCCGCCTTGCGGTGCGGAAACCCTAAAAAATAGAACGGCTCCGCGGGAAGGCCCGACGCGGAAAGGGCCGCCACCGCGGCGTTCGGCCCGGGCACCGGAACAACGGCAAACCCCGCGGCCGCGGCCTCCGCGATCAAAAGGCGCCCCGGATCCGAGATTCCGGGCGTGCCCGCGTCGGAAACCAGCGCCAGACGCTCTCCCCGGGCAAGGCGCGCAAGCGCCATGGGCGTTCTCTCACGCTCGTTGTGCTCATGCAGGGACACCAGGGGCGTGTGGATGTCCTTGGCCGCGAAAAGCCCCCGGGTCCGCCGGGTGTCCTCCGCAAGCACCAGGTCCGCGTCCCGGAGCGCGGCCAGCGCCCTGGGACTCAAATCCTCCAGGTTCCCGATGGGCGTGGCCGTAACATACAGCGTGCCGCCCTCAGACGCAGGCAAGTTCAAAGGCATTTTTCAAAACCTCGATCCGGGGCGCGGCGCCCGCAAGGACGATGGTTACCACGTCAAAGCGGGCCTTGACCGCCGTGCCCCCGTTTTTTTTGAGGTAATCCAAGGCGCACAGGGAGATGCGGCGTTGTTTTTCAGGATTGACAGCCTCCCGGGGGCTGCCGTGGGAAGCGGTGGTTCGGGACTTGACCTCGACAAAAACCAGGGAAGGGCCGTCCCGGGCGATGATGTCCACCTCGCCCGCCTTGCACCGGTAGTTGCGGACAAGAATGACATAGCCCAGGGAGGCGAGGTGTTCCGCCGCCAGGTCTTCCCCCCGCCGGCCTTTTTTACGCCTGTTGTCCATGGGGGCGCGCCGGTGCCGTGAAATCAAGGGTGGGTTGAAAAGGACGCGGGGCAAGGCAAAAGCTCTTCCGGTGGATGGGACACGGACCCAGGCGAAGCAGGGCCTCCCGGTGTTCCTCTGTGGGGTATCCTTTGTGTTTGGCAAAACCAAAGCCGGGGTATTCGAGGTCGTAGCGCTCCATCAGGCGGTCCCGGGTCACCTTGGCGACAATGGAGGCGGCGGCGATGGAATAGGAAAGGCTGTCCCCTTTTTTCACGGCTTTTTGCGGCAGGGAAAGAGGGGTGGCAAATGTGCCGTCCACGAGAAGAAAATCCGGCGCCGGGCAAAGGTTTTGGACGGCCATGGCCATTGCGGCAAGGGCGGCTCTTAAAATGTTCACGCGGTCAATTTCAGGGGGGTCGAGAATACCGATGCCCACAGACCGGGCTTCCGCGTAGATGGTGTCGTAGAGAAGGTCGCGTTGGGAGGCGGTGAGTTTTTTGCTGTCTGTGACGCGGATGTCGTCGAAGTCTTCGGGAAGAATGACGGCGGCGGCCACCACAGGCCCTGCCAGGGGTCCCCGTCCGGCCTCGTCCGCGCCTGCCACCACACGGTGGCCCGCGCGCCATGCCTCGATTTCAAGGGCCCGCATGTTTGGCATGGAGCCTCCGAAGGGTGCGCCCGCCGCGAAAAAAGCACAAGGCGGCGCGGGTTTGCCGCTGCCGCCCTGTGTTGTGTTTCGCGGGGTTAGTGGACGCGGCGCTCTTTGATGCGGGCGGCTTTGCCCTTGAGGTCGCGCAGATAGTAGAGCTTGGCGCGGCGCACCTTGCCCTTTGTAAGGACCTCGATACGGTCAATGGAGGGGGAGTGCGCGTGGAAGATGCGCTCGACGCCCACGCCGTAGGAGACCTTGCGGACGGTGAAAGTGGCGTTGGTGGTGCCGCTGTGCTTGGCGATGATAACGCCCTTGAAAGCCTGGAGGCGCTCTTTTTCGCCCTCGATGATCCGCACCCAGACGTTTACGGTGTCGCCCGGGTCGAAATGCGGCAGGTCATAGCGGCGTTGTTCGGTTTCGATTTGTTTTACGATGTCCATGTGTCTGTCCCCCGGGTGTTCGTTATGGATGCGGCGTGTGGCCGTTTTGTACGGTGCGGCGGGGTTTGCGTCCCCGCAGGCGCGTAAAAGGGGCTATTTAGCCCAGGGCGCGCGGAAAAGCAAGGGGAAAATTTTTAGGGTGAAAAACGCCCCCCCCCCCCCTTACCGCCCCTCCCGCGCCCGCGCCGCGATGCGCTCCGCGATCTTCTCCGCGCTCCGGCCAAACAGCTCGTCCGTGGGCACCTGGTCCAGCCAGCCCTCCTCCCACGGCAGGGACGACTCCGCCACCAGATTCCGTATGTGCTCGTATTTCCCGCCCAGGGCCTTGATCCTCTTTTCCAGCGGCACGTTCTCTTTGAACGCCACGTGCAGCAGCACCAGATGCCCGATGGTGTTGGGCGCGTCCCCGGCGCCTGAAATCAGGGGAATCACCAAAATGCTCCGGTTGTCCTTTCTCCCCTTGCCAATATACACATTCCCCTGGCGCACGATGATGTTCTTGGTCCCCGTGAGCATCCGGCGCGTCTCCACCCGGGACGGAATCGCCGCCGAGGTCCCCTCCTTCTTCATCACCGTGATCGTGCTCTCCGCGGTAGGCTCCCCCAGCACGTTCAGCCCTTCCACTTTGTACACCGTCACCCCCAGCGCCTCCGACACCACCTCCTGGAGGTTTTTCAATACCAGCACGTTCCGGTTGGTGATCTGGTCCACCCGGAACCCCAGCCGGACCACCGTGTCGAAGAGATGCCCCTCGACCTTTTCCGCGATGCGGGACGTTCCCACCGTCACGGTCTTGGCCTGGTGCTTGATGGCGTCCACCGGACGCGCCATGTCGAGCACACCCGCGCTCAGGACGCTGAAAAACGTGTTCAGCATATTGGCCGGCGTGCCTTTGACGCCGAAATCCAGCTTGAAGTCCGCCACCGGAAGGCGGCCCGCCAGGTATTTGGCCAAAAGGGTGAGGTCTGACATGAGGTTGCCTGAAAGCGCGCTGGGGAAACGGCCCTTGCGCCTCTGCTCGAGAAACTGGGAGTGGAACAGAGCCAAACGCTCCCTGAGCCCGGATTCCAAAAGCAGCTCATACACATCCACGCCCTTTTGAGCGTAGTCCTCGACCAAGGCGCGGATTTCCTCCCGGGCCTGGAACAGGAAGGCGGAGCCGTCGTTGATGGCAAGAGCCGCGTGGTAGCCGAAGATGTGGCCCGCGAGGGTGGAGAGAACCGGCGCAAGGTGGGGCGGGGCCTGGGGCACGTGGAAGACATCTTTGGCAAAGGCGTCGAAGCGGTTTTCATCCTCTCCGGCGATGACCACGGGCGCGGCCTTGTGGGCGGCGAAGATGGCCACGTCTTTCACAATGTCCGAAAGCACGGCCTCGGGGCTTCCCGCCGCGCACACCAGGATGAGGGGCTCGGACGAGAGGTCAATGTGCTTCTTGTCCTCGACAAAATCGCTGGAGATGGTTTTGTAGCAAAGTTCCGAGAGCTTGATGCGTATCTCGTCCGCCGCGGCCTTGTTGAATCCGCTGCCCACTGTGGCCCAGTAGGTCTTGGAGGGGGCGAGCCTTTTTGCGGCGGCGCCGATTTTGTCGCCCATGGCGAGCACTTGGCGCATCTGGCCGGGCAACTCAAGGAGATGCCGTATCTCCTCGGCCACAAAGGAATCGTCCCGTGCTCCCAGAAGCCGCGCCACGGAAAGACCGAGAATGGCCCCGGCGACGATTTGCGCGTAAAAAGCCTTGGTGGAGGCGACGGACATCTCGATGTCCCGGCCCGAGCTGGTGTAGAGCACGCCGTCCACCTTGAAGGTGATGTCCGAGTCCCTGCGGTTGACAATGGCCATGGTCCAGGCGCCCCTGGCCCGGGCCATGTCCACGGCGCGGTTGGTGTCCGTGGTGGTTCCGGACTGGGTAACCGCCACCACCAGGGTTCCGGCCAGGGCGTCCGGGGCCGCGCTTCCGCCCGCCATGTCCCCGGAGAACTCCGAGGCTTTCATGGCCGTGACGGTCTCGAGGGGCCCCCCGGTGTAATGGCGGAAAATGTCGGCGCAGGCCTGGGCCGCGACCCCCGCGGTGCCCTGGCCGATGAACACCGCCCGGCGCGCGGCCCGGGTCTCGAAGGCGGTCCGCAGCTTTTGGGGAAGCTCATTTTCCCCCAGGGCCATGCGGACGCGCGCCCCTGCCCCCGCGCCCTCCACCCGCCAGCGTCCCTGGATGGTCCGGGCCACGGAATCCGGGCTCTCGGTGATCTCCTTCAGGAAATAGTGCGGGAAATCCTGCCGGTCAATGTCCCGGGAGGTGATGCGCGTTGTTTGGATGTCCTTTTCCGTAAGCGTTATGGGCGTGCCGTCGTAATAGCTTGCGCGGATTCCCGGGAGTCCGCCTGTGTCCTGGTCGAGGATGAACACTTGGCCCTGGGTTTTGCCTGAGACCCCCTGCACTGTTTTTTCGCCCTGGAGCTTGATGAAGCGGGAGGTCTCCTCCACAAAGCCATAGACCTCGGAGGCCGGGAAATAGGACTCCTCCCCCAGACCCACAAAGAGGGTCTGCCCGGAGCCGCGTTGCGCCAGAAAGAGCTTGCCCGGAGCCAGGGCGCATTGCATGAAAATGGCGTGGGAACCGGTAAAGCCGCGCACCGCCATCCGGAACGCCTCCTCCACGGAGTGTCCCTCCTCCAGATGGCGCTCGATCATCAGGGGAATGATTTTGGTGTCGGTGGTGATGTCAGGGGAGATGCGCAGACCTGTGGCGGTCTCATATTCCTGTTTCATCTCGAGGAAGTTGTCAATGTCCCCGTTCAGCCCCGCCTGGATGAGGGCGGGCGCCTTTCCCCTGCCCTCGGCCTGGTTGTCCACGGGGTGGCAGTTGGGAATGGTGATGGCGCCCACAGAAGCCCAGCGTGTGTGGGCAAGGATGGTGTGATGGGTCGCGGGACTTAGGGCGGCAAGCTGGAAAACCGCGTCCCCCGCGATGTCCCGGCGCAGGGAGGCCACGTTGTCTCCCAGTTTTCCGATTTCCGCCGCAACCTTGTAGGTGAACACCAAAGAGACCTGCCCGTTCCCCCGCGCCCGGGAGATGGAAAGGTTTTTCAAAACCGGGGCGTCAAGCCGCGCGTGAAAGCCATCCAGCAACCCGGCCTCTCCGAGCCCGCGATCAAAAGCGTCGTAAACGCCTTCCTCCATCTGCAAAAGAACCGAAACTCCGGCGGAATCCCTTCCGCGCACTTCGAGCCGGTCCATGCTGGAAAGCACGGAGTTGAGTTCGCGGAACAACAGGACCGCGGACCCGGATTCCGGGCTCCCGGGCGCGGAGATGAGCGCCCTGGTTTTTTCGAGAGAGCCGACAAGCTCCTTTTCCAGGCACCAGGCCACATCCAGGAGAATCTCGAGGCGCTCCCCCATTTCCCGGGCGTCCGCAGTGGAAAGCGTGGCGGCCTCGGCGCGGAAATGCTCCTGTTCGGCCCGGGCCAGGGCGAAAAGTCTCGCGGAAAGCTCCTTAAGCGCCGCGCGGCGCGCCTGGTCGGTCAGAAGCCGCGCAAAGGGGCGCCCCCGCTTGAGTTCCCGTGTTTGTTGCCAGAGATCCCGAAGGCAGGCTTCCCCGCCCAGATACGCGGCCTTGTCCGGGCACTGGACGCAGACCGCTTTTTCCACAATCCCGATTCCCTGTCCGAGTCCTTCAAGGGCCTTGTCCTCTTCCAAAGGGCCTGGAGCCGCGGCTTTGTAAGCAACAAGGCCCGCCAGTCCGCAGGAGAGCACGCGGTCTGTCACGGGAAAAAACACGATCGCGGGCCTGGGCGCGTTAGGAAGGGCGCGTCCAAACACGACGGGAGTCTTAAGAAGGCGCGCGGACGCGGCCCACAGACGGCCCGGGAGGGAATCGGGGTGGATGGCCATGCTACATCCTTTCATACAAGGCGCGGACACGCTCGCGGGGCATCTTTTCCCGCCAGTCCTTGCCCAGGGCGTTTTCCCAAAGGGGAGCCAGCGAGAGCGCCACGTCCAGCATTTTTTCCCATTGTTCCGCGCTGAGGTTTTTTGTAAGGCCCCTGGGCAGCGTGGCCCCGCTCTTTTCGAGCATGCGCCGGAACCCGGCCACGCCTGCGGGGTAAAATCCGTCCAGATAGTCAAACACGATGGAGTTGCCGATTCCGTGGCGCACGCCCAGCACAAAGGCAAGTCCGTAGGACAGGGCGTGGGCCACGCCCACCTGGGAATAAGCGATGCTCATGCCTCCGCAGTACGAGGCCATCATGAGCTTGTCCTCGGACTCCCGGCCGCGCTCTCCCAGAAAGACCTCCTGGCACAGCCGGAGCGCGGTTTCCCCATAGGCTTTGGAGAACGCGTTCAGAAACGTCCCCTCCAGAGATTCCACGCTGTGGATGTAGCAGTCCATGCCCGTGAAAAAGCGCTGGTCGGCGGGCGCGTCCTCGGTAAGCTCCGGGTCCAGGATGATTTGGTCAAACACCGAGTAATCGGAGTTGATGCCGAGCTTGCGCACCGGTCCGGTAAGGACGGCGGTGCGGGAAACCTCGGCCCCGGTTCCGGAGAGGGTGGGGATTCCCACATGGTGGACAGAAGGAACCTTGGGCAGGTCCCAGCCCTGGTAGTCCGCGGAGGAGCCGGGATTGGTCAGCATGACGGAAACAGCCTTGGCCGTGTCCATGACGCTGCCGCCGCCGATGCCCACGATGGACGCGGGCGGCTTTGGGACGGCGCCGGCGATTTGGTCCCTAAAGGCGTCCACCTGGATGGTGGTTGGCTCGTGGTCCCCGATATCCACAAACAAAAGCTGGTCGCCCTGCTCCACAGGCACCCTGGAGGGAAGGGCGGTGTGCTCGAACACCGAGTCCACCAGAAAGACCACGCGGCCCCCGCGCTCCTTGCGCACAGAAGCGAGGATGTCCCCGGTCTGGTTAAAGGCGCCGCGTCCAAACACCACGCGGGAGACCATGCGGAAATTGCGGAACATTTAAGACTCCTTTCGTTCTACCTGCAAAGGACGGATTCGAGCTTTTGAATTCTGCCCGCGATGTCCGCCTCGGTCCAGAGAAGCCCGATGGAAAGGCAGATGGTCCGGCCCATAAGGGCGTCCGAGCGGGGCGTGTCCGCGGTGATTTTCCCACCGGCCAGGGCGGTGGCTGTTTGAAAGGGCGCTGCAAGTGTTTTGAAGTGGTCCCAGCGCCGGTGGTAGTGCCAGTTGTTGTCATACCAGTAGAATACTCCGGGCAGACCGGCCTTGGCAAGCGCCTGGGCGGCCTCCCGGGCCTCGTTTTCCGAGGGGAGTAAAAAGGAGAGGAAGGTGGCGGTGTCGCCTTCCGGGTCCGGAACCTCGCGGAAGGTCACGCCCGATATCTTTCCCAGCGCGGCTTTCAGGGCGGCTTTGTTGTTTCTTTGGATGGCGAGAATCCGGTCGAGCTTTCCAATCTGGGCCAGGGCCACCGCGGCGTTGAGTTCGCATATCCGGTAGTTGAACCCGGTGATGGGATGCCCCTCGGCGCCCCGGTCGTTGCCAATATGGTCATGCCCGTGGTCGGCGAACTGATGGACCCGGGCATAGAGGGCGTCGTCACTGGTGACCACGGCGCCGCCCTCTCCCGCAGTAAGGGTCTTAACAGGGTCAAAGGAAAAGGCGGCAAGCGCCCCGAAGGTTCCCAGGGCCTTGCCTTTGTAGGAGCCCCCCACTGCCTGGCATGCGTCCTCCACCATAATGACACCGCGCTCCCGGCACACATCCGCAAGCGCGTCTATCCGGGCCATGGACCCGCATATATGGACAGGGACGACAGCCTTGGTCTTGGGCGTGATGCGCTCCGCCACCGAGGCGGGGTCAAGACACAGGGTTCCGTCCATTTCGGCAAACACAGGGACGGCGCCCTGGGCCAGCACCGCCTCAATGGTCGCGACAAAGGTGAAGGGCGGGACAATCACCTCGTCCCCCGCTCCCACGCCCGCGGCCGCAAGGGCGATGTGGTCCGCGGCGGTGCCGCTCGAGCACAGGTGGCAGTGGCGCGCGCCAAGGCGAAGGGCGAATTTTTCCTCAAACTCTTTGGCTTTCCATCTGCCCTTGCGGGCCTGGTCAAAACCGTAACGGAACAGGACGCCTGTTTCCAGCACGTCCATGACTTCCTTGCGCTCCTCGTCTCCGAACACCTCGAAACCGGGCATGGAATGCCTCCTTGGGCGGTTTTTGTTGTTGGTCCTTTGGCCGGGAGCCGGGCGGGCTTAGGGGGCGCGCCGGACCGGGACCTTCGGGGTCTTTTTCGCACAGGCGGCGGGTTCAAGGCAAGGGCAAAGGGCGCGGCGGGAATCCGGGCGGTCTTTGCTCCGGAATTTTCTCTTTCCCTTGCTTTTTTTCAGCGCCCTGGATTATGATTGCCGCATCGCGTGTACGGGCTATCGCAATCTTCCACCCTTGGCGGCCCTAGGCCGCAACTAGCCCCGGATCCCCCTGCGGGGGGCGTTTGCGCCATGAAGCGTTTTGCCGCCGCGGCATGCATATTCCTGTACCTGTTGCTTTCCGGATGCGCCCACGACACGCCCAGGGTCCACGCGGACCCGGCCGCCATGCTCCGTGACATCCAGGCGTCCTACGCCCTCGCCCTCGAGTGGTTCCTCAACGCATTTTTAGAAAACGGGCGCTTCACCTACATCTACGACCCGTTCCAGGACCGCTCCATCGAAGGGCGGGACACCGTCCGCCAGCTCATGGCATCGCGCCTTCTTGCGGACCTTGCCGCGCAAAACCCGGCATATAAGGCCCGGCATCAGCGCAATCTCGATTTCATCTTTTCCCAATGGTACAGGGAAACCGAAGACGGACGCGGACTTATCCAGGCTTACGGGCGCTCCGAACTGGGCGCCAACGCGATGTTCCTACGGACGCTGGTGTACAGCCCTCTTTACAGCAAATACGAGGCCCAGGCGCGGCGTACCGCCGAGGGTATCGTTTCGCTCATCCAGGAGGACGGCTCCTTTCAACCCTATTTGGAATATCCTGAAGGCGAGGTGGACAAAAAGGGCGCCCTCATTTATTATTCAGGGGAGGCGATTTTGAGCCTTGCGGAATACGCGGCCAAAACCGGGGACACCCGGTTCCGCGACGCGGCGGTCCGCGCCCAGGACCACTATCTGGTGGAGTATGTGGACCGCATTAAAAAAAATTACAGCCCCGCCTATGTGCCGTGGCATACCATGTCCATGCGCGCCCTTTACAAGGCCACAGGGGATCCGCGCTATGTGGAGGCGGTGTTTGTCTTAAATGACAGGCTCTTGAAACTCCAGGATACAGAAGAGGCCATCGGCCGGTTTTTCCAGCCCAAGTACGCCCGCCATGGCGGGCCCCACGCGGCCCGGGACGGAATTTCAACCGAATCCCTGGCCCACGCCTATGAAATGGCCCTGGATGCCGGAGACGGCGTCCGGGCGGACCGTTATCTGGAGGCGGTGCGGCTTTCCCTTAAGAACCTGGAAAGCCTTCAGTTTCAAAGGGAATTCGAGACCCATCTGCCGGGCCGGGGAAACATCCGGGGGGCCTTCCGGTCCAGCGCGGCGGACTGGAGCATCCGGGTTGACAACGTGCAGCACACCATGGACGCCTACCGCAAACTCATGGAGGTGCTTTCACGGCGGCGTTAAGAGATTGGCGGGCAAGGCATGGGACACAGCCTTGCATCCATTCATGATGAGGCAATTGCAAAATGAGGCGCAGGTTGGGTGGTTCCGGGCCGCAAGGTCCGGGTTCACCCAACAATTATACCATTATTCCAAGATGTTGGGTGAATCTGCCCTTCGGGCGGAACCACCCGGCCTACATCAAATTTGTCGTTTCTAAGAGTTTTGCAATTACCTCATGATAAAAACCGGACGCGATCCAAGAGGGGAGCGCCCGAAAGCGCGTTTCAAGCGGTTCTATCCTTGGAATCCGTCCTCGGAAGCGCCGAACGGGCGCGGAGCGTCAGAAAGGAGTGGTATATGAACCAGGGCAAGGTATTGCTGGTGGACGACAACAAGGAGTTTTTAGACGTATTGTCCGAGCGCATCACATCCAAGGGACTGGACGTGGAGACAGCGACGAGCGGACCCGAGGCGCTGGGAAAGCCCAATCTGTCAGGCTATGACGCCATTATTCTGGATCTGGTCATGCCGGAGATGGACGGCATCGAAACCTTGCGAAAAATCCGGGAGGCAAACCCCGAGCTCCAGGTCATCCTTATGACAGGATACGGCTCGGTGCAGAAGGGTGTTGAGGCGGTAAAACTGGGCGCTCTGGATTTTTTAGAGAAGCCTGCGGACATCAAGGACATTTTGGCGAAAATCACCGAGGCCAAAGCCAAAAAAGCTGTCATCGTTCAAAAGAACAACGAGGACAAGATCAAAGACATCCTGTTCACCAAAGGATGGTAGCCGCGTCCGGCACAAAAAACACGCGCCCGCTCCCTTTTCGGGGAGACGGGCGCGTGAAAACTCCGGCCCTTCCTGTCTAGTAATCGTCTTCCGGCTCGCTCCCGGGCTCTCCGCCGTTGATGCGCTCCCTCAGTTTGCCCGAGCACTTGAAGGTCACCACCTGCCGCTTCCGGAGCATGAGATCGTCCCCGGTCGCGGGATTCCTGCCGCGCCTTGGCGTTTTCTGCTTCACACAGAATTTCCCGAATCCCGAGATGAGCACATCATCCCCGCTTTGCAGCGAATGCTTCATGATTTCGATGAGGTGCTCAACCACGTCCACCGACTGCTTTTTGGTAAAGCCAATCTGATAGACTTTTTCCACAATGTCGCTCTTGGTCAAAGCCATGGCGCCTCCAGTTTACTCCGGCTCCGGCAGCTTCCGCTCAGGTTGTTTCGCCGCGCTCCGCGCCGCCTTTGTCTTCGATGTCCAGGCCGTGCTCTTTCAGCCGCGACACGACCTCCGCCACATTTTTCATGATGGCGTCCAGTTCCGCGGCAAGCGCGGCATCGTCCAACTCTTCCATCTTACGCGCACCCCGTTTTGCCGGGGCGGACGGACCTTCTCTTTCCGGCTCAGTCCGGATAGGTCCCCCGCTGGTACAGATAGTCGAAATAATGCTCCAGATACCCGTCGTCTCCCTCGGGCAGGGCTTCCCCGTCCCCGGCCGCGTCTTTTTCCTGTACAGCGGCGGCCTGGGCTGTCCACCAGGAGCGGCAGCCGTCATACAAAGCCTTGCGCACGAGCTCAGGCTCTGCGCCGGTTTCCCGGTTCGCCTCCAAAAAAGGCAGCGCGCCCTCGATAAGGGCCCGGGAGCACCGGACAAACTCGGAATCGTCCAGTTCCCTGTCCAGATACCTTTTCTGGAAGCACTCCAGAACCGCTTTAAGTATCCCCTCTGCCGCCTCGTTGATGTTCATGTCGGGCCTGATGCCGGGCCATGGCGCACGCCCTGGCCATGTTGTAAGGTTCGGGGGGAACGCTCCTGCGCGCCCGCGGTGAAAAAAACAGCGTTTCCTCTGGACGCATTGCCTTTGGGTCTGATTCCGCCAATAACCACAATATGTTGGGCGGAGTTCGGAACGCCGGGACTTTTACGCGCGGTTTTGCCCGATACCCAAACTTTTTCAAAAAAGCAAGGCGGACAAATTCCCGAATATGACGGCGAAGCTATCAGGATGTTGAACAATTGTCAAGACTTCCGTGCGGGCAAAGTCACGGAAGTTTCATTAAGGCGCTTTTTTCCCCTGAGACCCGCAGGGCGGCGGACCGTCATCTGAATCCCCCCTGCCCCTCCCCGCCTCCTAGGTGTCCGCCGCCTTCCGCGCCTCCCCGACAAACCGCGCCACCAGCCCCAGGTCTTTCCGGAACCGGACCGGACGGCCCTCCTTGTCTTTCCCGTTGGTCAGGGTGCAACTGTCCACCCCGGCGGGCCGGACGGTCCGTATCCCGGCGCCCACATTCTCCGGGCCAAGTCCTCCCGCCAGAATCACCGGACAAAGCCCCGCCTTGACCAGCCCGGCGGCCACATCCCAGTCGCAGGTCCGGCCCGTAATGCCCACGTAGCCCGCCACCGGATCCTCCGCTCCCAGCCATGTGTCTGTGAGAAACATATCGCTGACAGGGGCGAACTCCCGCGCCAGGGCAAGACTGTCCACAAGGTGTCCCTTGCCGGGCAGGGCCACAGGGATGGTCCGGGTAAGAAGAAGGCCGGGAAACTCCCGCCGGACAGCCTCCTGGAGGGAGAGAAACGGGGCCAAGGGCAAAATCCGCCCGTCCGCGCCGCACAGCGCGTCGCACAGGTGGAGGATGTGGGGCCGGTGGAAGTCCGCGGCGCGGAGCACCTCCTCCTCTCCTGAGAAGAGCGGAATACAGGACGCCACAGCCCCCAGTTCCCGCGTCCTGGCCACCGTGTCCCGGACAGCCTGGTCCAGCATGTCCCGGACCGACACCAAAACCGTGCCCACCCGGTCCACCCCAAGGGCAACAATCCTTTCGGCCTCCTCCGGGGTCACTATCTCATAGATTTGCGTAAACACTTTCATCCTCCCTCTTCCCCCGCGCCGCCCGGCATTCTCCGCCTTGCCTCCCCCAAATTCCGGTTGACCTTTTCCCCGGCCTATACCATAATCACCCTATAGCGGCAAAATAGTAACTTTATTGCCAATTCTAACCGCAGCCCAGTCCCGGGCGCGGTTTTTCGCCTGAAAAACCAAAGGATTGCCATGATTCTCATCATTGACTTCGGCTCCCAGTACAACCAGCTCATCGCGCGCCGCGTGCGTGAACTTAAGGTCTATTGCCAAATCGAGCCGCCCGCAATCACGGCCGAGGCCATCCGCGCGCTCCGCCCCGAGGGCGTCATCCTCTCCGGCGGACCCGCCAGCATCTACGAAACAGGAAGCCCCAGGCTGGACCCCGCTGTCTTTGGCCTGGGCGTGCCTGTCCTGGGCATCTGCTACGGCATGCAGTACATGGTCCATGCCCTGGGCGGCGTGGTGGAGGCCGCCTCCAAACGGGAATACGGGCTTGCGGACCTCCTGGTGGAACGCCCCGAGGGCGTGCTCGCCGGACTGCCCGAAAAAACCCCCTGCTGGATGAGCCACGGCGACTCCATTAAAAACCTGCCCGCCGGGTTCGAGACCCTGGCCCGCACGGAAAACACCCCCCACGCGGCCATCGCCTGCCCTTCCCGGGGACTCTACGCCCTCCAGTTCCACCCGGAGGTCACCCACACCCCCAAGGGCAAGCTCATCCTCGACAACTTCCTGGGCCTGTGCCGGTGCAAAAAAAACTGGAACATGCGCTCCTTTGTAAAGGACTCGGTCAAGACCATCCAGGAAACCGTGGGGAATGAAAAGGTCATCCTCGGCCTTTCCGGCGGCGTGGACTCCTCGGTCGCCGCGGTCCTCATCCACAAGGCCATCGGGGACAACCTCCACCCCATCTTTGTGGACAACGGCCTCTTGCGCAAAAACGAGGCGGCCCGGCTCGACCAGGTCTTCCGCCAAAACCTCCGCGTGCCTGTCCGCATGGTGGACGCGGGCGGACAGTTCCTCGACGCCCTTTCCGGAGTCTCAGACCCGGAGCAAAAACGCAAAATCATCGGGAAACTCTTTATCGAGGTGTTCGAGGCGGAAGCCGCCAAAATCGGCGGCGTGGAGTTCCTTGCCCAGGGCACTCTCTACCCCGATGTCATCGAGTCGGTTTCCGCCTGGGGCGGGCCTTCCGTGGTCATCAAAAGCCACCACAACGTGGGCGGGCTTCCCGAGAACATGCGCCACAAACTCATCGAGCCTTTGAAATACCTTTTCAAGGACGAGGTGCGGAAAGTGGGCGAGGAGCTGGGGCTGCCCGAGGACATGGTGTGGCGCCAGCCCTTTCCCGGGCCGGGACTTGCCATCCGCGTCCTGGGGGAGGTCACCCGGGAGCGCCTGGACCTGTTGCGGGAAGTGGACGCCATCCTCATCGGGGAAATCCGGGCCGCGGGACTTTATAAAAAACTCTGGCAGTCCTTCGCCGTGCTTCTGCCTGTCCGCAGCGTGGGCATCATGGGCGACCAGCGCACCTACGAGAACGCCGCGGCCATCCGCGCCGTGACCAGCAAGGACGCCATGACGGCGGACTGGGCAAGGCTTCCCCACGAGCTTCTCGCCCGGATATCCAACAGGATTATCAACGAGGTCCGCGGTGTGAACCGCGTGGTTTATGACATAAGCTCCAAGCCCCCGAGCACCATTGAATGGGAGTGACGCGGCATGGCCATGAAACCCAAGGAAGGAAAACTCACCTTCGACCCGGCCCTTGCCCCGGTGGAGGATGACGAGGAGGCCGTTGCGGCGGCGCCCGAGGCTTCCATGAAAGACGAGTTCGAGATGGAGAAGCTCGAGCGCGTG
Organism: Desulfobacterales bacterium; assembly: GCA_020057225.1. Lineage (GTDB taxonomy): Bacteria > Desulfobacterota > Desulfobacteria > Desulfobacterales > Desulfatibacillaceae > JAGVGH01. The sequence goes on from JAGVGH010000249.1 coordinate 15,974, forward strand.
CAGCAGCGGATAACCGCGCAAAACATCGCAAGCGTGGTGATTCTGCTTCTCATTGTTGCGGCGGCCTTGTTTTTCTACGCCGATTTTTCGAAAAAAATGAATACCATTCAGAACACAGGAACGCTGCAGGCCCAGGACCTCACGCTCAACATGACCCACGTTTCCGACACGCTCATGGAGAAACTTGACTCGGTCAAATCACTTTTGGACAGGGATATTGACGGGTTGCGGGACAAGCTCGCGGAGGCGGAAAGAAAAAACAAGGAACTGGAAAAGCGGCTCCGCATGTATTCCGAGTCCAAGATGGACAGGGGCGAGGCCCAGTCGCTGCTGCGTGAGGAAACCGGGACGCTGCGCAAAGAGATTGAGAAAGCCGGGGAAAGTCAAAAATCGCTGGGGCGGCGGCAGGCGGGAATCGAAAAGCGCCTGGACGAGGAGACGGCAAGCCTTGCGGAGCGCCTCACGGCCCTTGGCGATTCGGTTTCCGGCATGTCCGAGACCAACGACCAGATGAAAAACCTGGGTGCCGCCCTGCGCTCGGAAATGGCCGGGCTTTCGGAATCCAAGGTGGACGCGGCCACGGTGCGGCAAATGCTTCTGGGGCAGGTGGACGCCCTGGACAAGAGGCTTACCAAGATGGAGCAGTCGCTTTTGCAGCGGACAGACTCCATCGAGACCCGGATCACGTCTCTTGCGAACCAGATTCAGGAGCTGGAAACGCGGGTGCGGAACGCGGAGCAGAAGGCGCGGAGCCTGGGCGCCGGGACGCGGGCGCCGTCCGCGTCCAGCCCGGCCAGGACCGTCACGCCTTCCCGGCAGCCCGGCGGCCTCAAGGACATCATGGAGGAGGACATCCGGTAGGGGGAAGGGGTAGAAGATAGAAGTCAGGAGTGAGGAGTTAGGAGTCAGGAGTGAGAATACTAGGGAAAAAGGCCCTGATTTGAGTGTGTTTTTTTTTAGAGGTAATTGCAAAATGAGGCGTAGGTTGGGTGGTTCCGGGCCGCAAGGCCCGGGTTCACCCAACATTTCTAAATGATTCCTTTGTGTTGGGTGAAC
>JAGVGH010000272.1 GCA_020057225.1 Desulfobacterales bacterium
ATCCCCTCGCCCCCCGGTCCTTTTCGGGGGGCGAGGGGATCCCGCGCGGATGCATTGACGAAAACCAAGTCAGAACCAGGCGGGCCCTACAGAAAACCCATACCGGATAATGCCTCCTTGAAGGCGGACCAGAGAGTGCTTGTTTTCGCCAGCCGCACCGAGACCCTGTCCTCTCTCCCCTTGAGAAAGGGCCGGGGGTGAGGAGGGATTCTTCAGTGAACAGCCTGAAACCCAACTCCCAAACGCCATCCATGGAGCGGCCGGTGGAGGAAGAAAAAAGCGTCGCCCCCGTCATCCGCCTCTTCCACGTCACCAAGCGCTACGGCGCCCAGACAGCGCTAACCGACGTGTCCCTCGATGTCCGGAAAAACGAGTTCGTCTTTCTCACAGGCCCGAGCGGCGCGGGAAAAAGCACGCTCCTAAGGCTTTTATACATGGCCGAAACCGCGAGCGAAGGCCAGATTCTCATCGAAGGAAAAAACCTTAAGCGCGTGCCGCGCCGTAAAATCCCCTATCTCAGGCGGACCATGGGAATCGTGTTCCAGGACTTCAAGCTCATTCCAGCGCTGACCGCGTATGAAAACGTGGCACTGGTTCTTGAGGCCGCCGGACAGCAGCCGGAATACATTGATAAAAAAGTCCGCCATCTTCTGCGCATGGTGGGACTCGAAGGCAAGGAGCGCTCCCTTCCCCCCAGCCTTTCAGGAGGCGAGCAGCAGCGTGTGGCAGTGGCCCGGGCCATGTGCGGGGAACCCCGCATCGTCCTGGCGGACGAGCCCACAGGCAGCCTGGACACGGAATCCGCGGAAGTCGTCCTAAGCCTCCTGTCCGATTTCCATTCCAGAGGCGGCACTGTGCTGGTCGCCACACATGACGCGAAGCTCATTGCGCAGGCGAACAAAAGAGTGGTACATTTAAAGGGAGGCCAAATCACAGGGGACGGAGGCGGGGTGGCGTCGTGAGGCTGCGGTTCCATTTTAGAAGGGCTGTGCGGGACATCCGCGCCAACGCCTTTTTGCACACCCTTGCGGTGGTCACCATCTGCCTTGTCTTTGTGCTGGCGGGTTCCTTTGCCCTGGTGTTTGTGAACGTGCGGGAGCTTATCCGCTCCCAGCATGAAAACGTGCGCGTGATGGCCTACCTTGCCCCCGGGCTTGGAAAAGACGGGCAGGCCAGGATTGCCCGGGAACTCGGGCGCGTGCCCGGGGTGCGCAGTGTCAGCTTCATCTCCCGTGACCAGGCCCTCGAGATCCTGGCCGCGGAGCTTGACGGACAGGCGGACCTCTTAAAGGGCCTCAAATCCAACCCCCTGCCGGACGCCTTCGAGCTGGTGGCGGACGCCCGGGAAGGCGACAGCGAGGCCATGGCGGAAACCGCGACACGAATCCAGGCTGTCCCCGGCGTGACCGAGGTCAACTACGGGCAGGCATGGCTTGACCGCTTTGCCTTTTTCATTGAGCTGTCGCGCATGATTGCCATTGCCCTTGCCTGCCTCTTGGTGGTAGCGTCGGTTTCCATCACGTCCAACACCATCCGCCTTGTTCTCTACAACCGGCGGGCGGAGATTCATGTGATGCGGCTGGTAGGGGCCACTGAAATGTTCATCCGCGCCCCTTTTTACATGGAAGGCGCCCTCCAGGGCCTGGTTGGAAGCGTCCTGGCCCTGGGCATTCTCTTTGCCGGGTACGAGGGCGTGGTCAAGGGCGCGGACACCGGCTTCTTCCTGGGCGGATTTACGCCCTCGTTTCTTCCGCTTTCCGTGTGCGCGCCAGGGCTTCTGGTGTCCGCCTTTGTCGGATGGATGGGATGTTACCTGTCATTTCGGCAGTTCAAGGACGTTTGAAACGCAAGAAAAACCGCGGGCGGCTGCTCCTGGGCTTTTTTGCGTGGCTCCTTGGGGTCTTGCCTCCCTGCCAGGCGTGGAGCCAGGAAAACCTGGGGGATTTCCAGGGAGAGCTTAAGAGAAAACGGGAAGAGGTCCAGCGTCTCGAAGCTAAAGAGAAGGAGGCGTCCAGCAGCCTGGACACGGTGGCGCGGGGGCTTGCGGAGACACGAAAGCGGGCGGCGGGGCTGGAAGCGGAAATCCTTGCCCTGGACAAGGAGATGGACGCGGCCCGTGCCCGGTACGCGGAGGCGGCCCATGGACTTGCCGAGTTGGAGGTCTTTGCCGCGGAGCGTCTTGCCGCGTATTACAAGCTCTCGCGGGTGGGCTTGGCTCCGGTGCTTTTCTCGGCGGGCTCCTTTTATGACTTCGCCAATCTCCAAACTTCGCTCAGCCGTGTTCTCGCCCAGGACAAAGAGACTTTTGACAATCTTGCGCGCCGCAAAAAAGAGGCCCAGGCCCTTGCCGAGGAAATGGAGAAGCGGCGCGCCCATGACATGGCGCTCCGCGCGAGGCTGAAAAAAGAGATCGGGTCTCTTGGAGAGCGCCAGTCCAACCGCGAGACTCTCTTGGCCGGGATACGCAAGGAGCGCAAACTCGCCGCGTCAGCCCTTGCGGAACTTGAGGAGGCGGCGCGCAGGCTTGACAAGGAACTCCGGGATGTGGAGGATGAATCCGCGCGGACAGGAAACGCCCAGGCAGGCAAAGACTTCCCTTCCCTGAAAGGTGCCCTGGCCCCCCCGGTGAAGGCCGGTGTCATCACCACGGGCTTTGGCAAATACAAGGACCCGCGCCTCAATGTGGAGCTTTTCCACAGCGGGGTCAAATACAAGGCCGCCCTTGGCGAGCCCTTCACCGCCGTCGCTCCCGGAAGGGTGGTGTACGCCGCCTGGTTCAAAGGCTATGGCAATATGATTATCATAGACCACGGCGCCGCGTACTTCACCGTATCAGCGCACGCGGGCGAACTCTTCAAGAAAAAGGGCGACCCGGTCGTTGCCGGGGAGGTCTTGGGAACGGTGGGCGACTCGGGCGCGCTTTCGGGGTCCGGTCTTTATTTCGAGGTCCGGCACCACGACGCGCCCCTGGACCCCGCCGAATGGATACGAAAGGGGAATGGGTAAATGCGCGGCAAAACCAAAGGCTTGAACCTCAAATTCTACGTGGCGCTGGCGGCAGTGGCGGCCGCTTGGACAATCGCCCTTGGCGGCGCAAGCGCGCTGGGCGGGGACGAGACCTACAAGGGCCTTCGGATGTTCAGCGATGTTATTGAAATCATAGAAAAAACATACGTTGACCCCGTAGAGTCCGACAAACTCGTCCAGGGAGCCATCCAGGGCATGCTCCAAAGCCTCGACCCCCACAGCGCCTTCATGCTTCCCGAGGCATACAACGACCTGCAAATCGAAACAAAAGGCGAGTTCGGCGGCATCGGCATCGTCCTTTCCATGAAGGACAAATTCCTCACGGTGGTTGCCGCCATCGAGGGCACCCCGGCCTTCAAGGCGGGCATCCAGCCTCGGGACCGCATCATCGAGGTGGACGGAAAACCCGCCAAGGACATGAACATCAACGACGCGGTAAAGATCATGCGCGGTCCCAAGGGCACCAAAGTGACCCTTTCCATCCTGCGGGAGGGGGCCGAGAAGGTCAAAGAATTCACCATGGTCCGGGACATCATTCCCCTGGATTCCGTGCGCCATACCGTCATCAGGCCTGGCTATGGATATCTCAGGGTGACCAATTTCAGAGACAACACCCTAAACGAGGTGCTGGCGGCGCTCAAGTCCATGGAGTCTTCGGAAAAACCCCTGAAGGGCGTTATTCTGGACCTGCGCGACAACCCCGGCGGACTCCTCAACATGGCGGTGGACGTGGCGGACCTCTTCCTCGAGGACGGCGACATCGTCTCCATCAAAGGCCGCCAAAAACAGCACACAAAAATCTACCGCGCCCATCCCGACAAAACACCCCGGAAATACGCCTTGGCGGTGCTCATCAACGACGGCAGCGCCAGCGCCTCGGAAATCGTGGCGGGCGCCCTCCAGGACCACCACCGCGCGGTGGTTCTCGGCACCACATCCTTTGGAAAAGGCTCGGTCCAAACCGTCGAGCCCCTCCGGGACGGTTACGGCCTCAAACTCACCATCGCCCGGTATTACACGCCCGGAGGACGCTCCATCCAGGCTGAGGGCATTGTTCCGGACATCGAGGTGCGCCGGATAAAACCGGGCGAAACAGAGGGCGAAGAGGCGGCTCCCTTCAAGCGGTACAAGGAAAAAGACCTGGAGAACCATCTGGACTCGGAAACAGAAGGGAAAAACAAAAAGAGCGGTAAAAAGGACGACGCAACCAAAGAGGAAGACAACGGGGGGGCTGAAAACGAAGAGACAGACGAGGACGCCGAAGAGGCGGCGGCCCAGTATCTAACCCCCAAACCCGAGCGGCTGCTCAAGGACAACCAGGTGACAAGGGCGCTGGACATCCTTGTGGGCTACACCATCATGACGGGCAAATAAATGGCCGGCCGGGCAAAGACCGCGAAAAAAAAAACAACCCGGGGGGGAAAAAAGTCCTCCCGGGCTAAAAAGAACGGGACGCTTGGCAGAATCCTCTTGCTGGCCGGCCTTCTGGCGGCCGCGGTTGTCGCGGCCGCGGTTGTCGCGGATTTCTGGCTTGGCAAACCCCCTGTGCCCCGGAAGGTTTCGATAACCCGGAAACCGGAAGGGCCCCGCGGGATTGTCCGCAACCTGCCTCCCGCCACCAACGCCTTTGGCGCGCGGGGAAAAGCCGCGCTCAAACCCCCGGTTTACGAGGTGTACGCCTCCAAGGAGCCGGTGCCGCCGCCCCCCCGGCCCCCGGAACGGGAACCCCTTTTGGACGAGCGCCCCAAAATCGCCATCATCATTGACGACATCGGTTACGACCAGGATCTCGCCCGGCGCCTGCTCGCCATGGACGCCCAAATCACCTTTTCCGTCCTGCCCCACAGCCCCCACGGCGCGGAATTCGCGGACGAGGCGGACCGCGCAGAACGGGAAATCCTTCTGCACCTCCCCATGGAGCCGGTGGAGTATCCCGAGGTGGACCCGGGGCCCGGAGCGCTGTTCACCTACATGGACACCGACGCCCTCTTGCACTGCCTGGAGGAGAACCTGCATTCCGTGCCCCATGTGAAAGGGGTGAACAACCACATGGGATCGCGTTTCACAGGCAACGGCGCCAAACTCAACCCGGTTTTCACAGCGCTCAAAAAGGAAAACCTCTTTTTCGTGGACAGCCTGACCACCCGCGCGAGCCAGTGCCGCGCCTCGGCCCGGCTTGTTCGTCTGCCCTTCGCGGAGCGGGATGTGTTTCTGGACCACGAGCAAAGCGCGGGCTTTGTCAGGCGCCAGACCAGGGAACTGGTCCGGCTTGCGCGCCTGCGCGGCTCCGCCATTGGAATCGGCCATCCCCATCTGGTCACGGTGGACACGCTTGCCGCGCTGCTGCCGGAGGTCGCGCAGGCTGCGGACATTGTGCCTGTGTCGCGGCTGGTGAAAGAATAGGAGCGGTGTCCTGGAGGTTTTCCACGTTGACCGCGCGTTTTAGCTATACCCTGGTGGCCGAGGATCCCCAAACCGGGGCCCGGGCAGGAATCGTCCATACCCCGCACGGGGATGTGCCAACCCCCGTCTTCATGCCCGTCGGAACCCTCGGAACCGTCAAGGCCCTTGACCCCAGGGATCTTCTGGAATGCGGCGCCTCCATCATTTTAGGCAACACCTACCATCTGTATCTCCGTCCCGGCCTCGATGTCATCCAGCCCTTTGGAGGACTGCGCCGCTTCATGGGCTGGAACGGTCCCATCCTTACGGACAGCGGCGGTTTCCAGGTCTTTTCCCTCGCGGACTTAAAAAAAATCAGCGAGGAAGGGGCAGTCTTCCAATCCCACATTGACGGCTCGCGGCATGTTCTCACGCCCGAAAAGGCGGTGAGGTACCAGGCGGCGCTGGGCGCGGACATTGCCATGTGCCTGGACGAGTGCATTGCCTGGCCCGCCGCGTTTGAACGCGCGGAAGAGGCGCTCGCCCTTACCACGCGCTGGGCCGCGCGGTGCAAGGAGGAGGCGGCGCGCTCGGCCCTTCCGGGACAGGCGCTTTTCGGCATCGTCCAGGGCGGCATGTTTCCGGAACTGCGGGAGCGCTCCGCCGGGGAGCTCGTGGAAACAGGTTTTGACGGATACGCCCTGGGCGGGCTTTCGGTGGGGGAGCCGCGGGAACTGATGCTGGAAACCGCGGCCCGCGCCCTGCCTCTTTTGCCGAAAGACAAACCCCGGTACGTGATGGGCGTGGGCAAGCCCGAGGATCTGGTGGACATGGCGGCCCTGGGCGCGGACATGTTCGACTGTGTGCTCCCTACCCGGAACGCGCGGAACGGCCAGCTTTTCACCGATTCGGAGACGGTGAACATCGCCAACGCCAAACACCGGCTGGATACAGGCCCCCTGGACCCGGACTGCGGATGCCCCACATGCCGGAACTATTCCAGAGCGTATTTGCGGCACCTGACCATGTCGCGGGAGTTGTTGGCCTACCGGCTCAACACGCTCCACAATGTCCACTATTTTGTCCATTTGATGCGCAGGGCGCGGGAGGCCGTGCTGGCCGGAACCTTTGCCCGGTTCCGCGCGGAGTTTCTGGAGAAGCGGCGGACGGCGAAAGCGATGCGGGAAGAGGTAATTGCATAACTGGCGCAGGTTGGGTGGTTCCGGGCCGCAAGGCCCGGGTTCACCTAACATTTCCAAAATGATTTCTGTGTGTTGGATGAACCTGCCCTGCGGACGGAACCACCCGGCCCACCTCAAATGTGTCGTTTCCATGAGTTTTGCAATTGCCTCTCTAACCTGGGATTTCAGGTGATGTCCGGGTTTGGTTGACATAGACCGTGTTTTGGACTGACTGTCGAAAATAGATCTTTTAAAATCATGTAGTTGCTGACCGAATTGGCGCTATGTCAATGGAATGCCGACATCACCGGATTTCAAGCCCAGGGCCATGCCACAAACACTGCCTACGCAAAACAACACAGACCCTCCCGGCATAGAATCCGCCCGGACAACATGCCGAAGCCACCCGCCCCCTTCCCCCGGAACGGAATTCGGACCGATGGGACAATACCAAGGCGCAATCAGACAAGGTATGCCCTCACCCCGGCCCTCTCCCGCAGGGAGAGGGAGATTGAGCGGAAGATTTCAGCAGATGTTACGGATTGGACCGCATTTTGGCATAAGATATCCTTCCACGCGGAATAGTGAAATCCTCCTGGCGTGAAATATGAAACAGGCAACACTGCCCGCCATGGGACAAACGAAACAACTCCGGTGGAAAAACCGCTTCGGAAAGACCCGGACGGCTTTCGCGTTTCCTCGGAGCGCCCGCCGCAAAGGCTCCCGCCGCCGGTTCCGCCCGCGGCCGTGGCGCCGCCGTTGCTTCCGGAAGTATCAAGAGTTCATTTGTGACGGGCAAAACAGATGAACTGCCGGGAAAAACGCATCAATCCTACCTTGACATCTTAGGCGGGCCAATGTTAGCGTAATATCAAGAGACCTCTTTTAATTACCGTGAATGCGAAAACTCTGTGTCATCACGCGTTCCGGAAGGACAGAGCGGCCATGAACAGAACATGCGATGCTTTGGCCCCAAGCGGGGCTCCGTCCGCCGGTAATTTTAAATTCGCCGACACCGTTCCCATGGAAAAACCCCTGGCTGTTTTCGAAGAGGTCCGGGAGATTTTCAGGCTCATGTTCCCCCGCCAGACGTTTTCGGCCGTGCGCAGGGCCTTTGACGATGTTTCCGGGCTGTTCGCAGGCAATTATCCCGGCTACCGCGGCTGCAACACCCAGTTCCACGACCTCAAGCACACCACCGACTGCCTCCTTGCCATGGCGCGGCTCATCCACGGCGCGCACATCACAGAATCCCTGTTCACCCCCCATCTCACACGGCTCGCCCTCATCGCCTCTCTGCTGCACGACACCGGATACGTCCAGCTCGAAGATGAGCGGGAAGGAACAGGAGCGCGTTATACCCAGGTGCATGTCCAGCGCAGCATACGCTTCATGGAAAGATACCTTGCCGCGAACGGGTACAGCGGGGAGGACTACCGTATCTGCCGCCAATGTCTGGAATGCACGGGACTTGATGTGCGGATTGACCGGATTCCCTTTGCGGACGAGTCCGAGGCTCTTTTGGGATACATGCTTGGCACGGCGGACCTTCTGGGACAAATGGCCGACAGGACCTACCTGGAGAAGCTTCTGTTCCTGTTCCGCGAGTTCGAGGAGGCGGGTATCCCGGGATTTGCGAGCGAGGAGGAGCTGCTCAGGAAGACGGGCGGTTTTTATGAAATCACTAAAAAGCGCCTGGCTGTGGAGCTTAAAAACGCGCGCCGGTTCATGCGCCCGCATTTCGCGGTGCGCTGGGGGATAGACCGGAACCTGTACTCGGAGGCCATCGAGGCCAACATCCAGTTTCTTGCCCACCTTATGGAACACCATCCGCGGGACTACAGGGCGTATCTGCGCCGCAGCGGATTTGTCCAGGCCATCGAGCGCTTTGAACAACCAGGAGAATGAACATGGCGGCGTTTAGCCTCTTTTCCGCAAACGTGCCGCGCATCCGCCATCTGAAGCCTTTTCTTATTCATTCCTCTCCCGCTTTAAAGAGCGTTTTTCATAATTCCTTTCGGGCTCCATGCGTGCCGTGACAACTTTTCCCTGCGCCTGACCGGGCGCAAGGCTGTGTCGCGGCCCTTCCATCGAGACACGTTTCCGGAAAACTCTCAAGCAAGCGCCATAGAAAGACGCGCGCCCGTCAAATGGCTTTGCAGAGAGTGAGGTTCTTTGCTATGATTCTTTCCTTTGCCCGGGATACTTCTGTTTCCGGGCAACGGAAAGAACCCGCGCCGGTCCCTCCGGGCAAAAAAAGAGCGCCCGTTTGTGGCCTGCGTATTGCGCAGAGGAAATCCCATGGCAAATCCCGAGGACGCCATAGCCTGGTATGAAAAGGGCCATGGCCTGACGGTTTCCGGCAGATACGGGGAAGCTGTCCGGGCCTTTGACAAGGCCATAGCTGTTAAAAAGAATTTTGCGGAAGCCTTTTTTGGGCGCGCTGTCTGCCACATCAAACTGGGCGACAGTAAAAAGGCCGATGACGATATCCTGGCCGCCGCGCGGCTCGGCAACAAGGAAGCGCGCCTCCTTCTCGCGGAAAGGCAGGCCGAGGAAAAAAAGCGAAAGAACCGCTGCATCCGCTGCAACGCCATGATGCTGGACGCTTCAATGTGTTGGAACTGCGGAATGACCTATGCGGACTGCCTTCCGTCATCCGGAGAGGCCAAACCAGACTGCCCCCCGGCAGGGACGCCGGCGGACAAGGGATTGGAAAGCGAAGGAGAACTTTTACTGGAAGACGCGGCCAGCAACGGACAGCCCATCCGGGTGCTTAAATTCAACCTGACGCCCGTGCATCTTGTGGCGCACACCGAGGGCAGCATTGTGAAGGGCCAGACCGGGCAGACCGTGGTCCGGAGCATTCACCTCAAGCTCGACTGGATTAAGGAAATTTCAATAGCAGGCGCCCAGCCCCTTCTTATGAGCCTTTTCTCCCGCAAGGGCATTCGAAATGTCACTTTGCGCCTTCACGGTTCCTTTCCCCTTCTGGAGCGGGGCGCCTACACGGATGTGCGCGAAATAACCGGCGTTTCCAAGGATCCTGCAAGCATCCGCCGCTGGGAGTATCTCGCGGGAATCGTGGGAACCTCGGCCCCGTTGTGTCCGATATGCCGCACCAAGGATATGGTGTTCTTAAAAGCCCGGTGCCGCCGGGAGGGAGAAGAGGCCATGAACTCCCTGTTGTCGTGCCGAAGCTGCCGAAAGCGCTTTATTTATGATTTCGACATGGGCGAGTACGAGCACGTGGGCATGAATTTTTAAGGAGGGCCCGGTTTGCCCGCCTCCTTTGTTCGCGGCCCCGGCGTTTTGCCAGGCGGGTCCAGATAAATTTTAATCCGCTTTTCCAGTCCAAGCTCCTTTGCGACATCCCCCCAGAACTCCCGGATAAGCCCGGCCATCAGCCCGCTTTCCGCCGCCTTCTCCAGAGCCGCCGAAATGAGCGCGTCGTGTTCCGCCGCGTACCTGCCTAAATAAAAATGAAAATCGCCGCCGGAAACAAACAGCAGGCGCCGCTCCACTTCCAGCTCCGGGTGCTGCCTGGATTCGAGAACCATTTCGCTCGCGCCCCTGGGCAGATAATCCACCCCCCTGTCTCCGGAGGCCACCCGCTGGTACAAAACACGCCATTCACCGTCCTGGACCGTGTAGGGCAGCCGTTTTTTTTCCCACGCCTCCTGCTCGGGCCAGCCTTTTCCAATGCCTGCCACCTTGCCCAGCTTTCGGAAATCCGCGAGTGTTTTCACTCCGTCGTAGTCTTTCTGGGCTCCGGGACGGATGAAGAGCAGACGCCGGACAGCCAGACCACGGGTGAGACCCGGGCCGCAGCGGATGAACCGGGTGTCCAGCTCCGGGGTTTGAGGAAGCCACATAAGGGAAATCGCCCCTTGTTCCAGCATGGCCATTGCCCGCCGCCATGGAAGGTGCGGGGCCAGTGTTTCCAGCACTACCGGCTGCCCCGCGGCCCCCAAAGCCTCCACAAGCAGTTCATGGTAATACCTGTGGGAGCCGTCGGCGTAGGCCGGGACAGTCAGGACCAGCGGGGTTTCTTCTCCGGCAAAAACATTCCCGCTGCAGAAAAAGGCGGAAAAAAACGCCAGGAGCACGACAACCGGCGCGCGGCCGGATTGCTGATAAAGGCGGTGTATGGATAGCATGGAATCCTCCATCCACAAAGGACGGCGCGCCCGGGAACAGGCCCGGAAATCCAAGGCCGGCGGCCAAAACCGGTGTGTTATGCCTGGGGGGTTGGATTTATTTAAGCACGGGTTGCCCGGAAAAACAAAGAAATCATTTTCCGGCAAGGACAAGAAGGGCCAGACGGGCCATGACAGCAAGGGCGGCGAAAAGAAGAATCCAGTCGCCGTGCAGGGTGTAGAAGGTCGGGCCTGACAGCGGGCCTGCGGTTCCCCGCGCCGTCGCTTTTGTAAATAGCATGGTCTGTGCCAAAACTTCGCCTGCGGGGGAGACAATCGCGGAAACACCGGAGTTGGAGGCGCGCAACAGAAACCTGCGGGTTTCAATGGCCCGGGCACGGGCGGAAAGAAGGTGTGTATAGGGCATGGAGGAGTCTCCAAACCAGGAATCATTGGAGATATTCACCAAAAAATCCGCGCCTTGGCGCGCCGCGCGCCGCGCGATGCCGGGATAGAGGACCTCAAAACAGATGGACAGGCCCAGAACGCCCTGTGGAGTGCGGACAGCCTTGGATGGCGGCCCGGGAAGGAACTCGTCCGGAGCCGAGGCGTATTCGCCTAAAAAATCAACCAGCACCGGACGCTCGGAGTACGGCAGCAGGATGTGTTTGTCGTGCCGGAAAAGCTCGCCTTGGCCCGTGAGCGCGTAGGCGGTGTTATAGATTCCGCCGTTTGCGTCTTTCCTTACACCCCCGGCCACCAGAAGGGATTTGGGACCAAGCTCCCTGGCCAGTCCCGCAAAAAACGGCGCGGTCAGCTCTCCGGGCTGATTGAGCACTGTCTCGGCCCAGACAATCACCGAGCCTCCCGGGCCCGGGTCTGTTCTGCTCATGGCAAGGTGCGCCCGCATCCTGTTGGAAAACCCCATCCCGCTCCACCGGTCCTCAAGGCGCTCGTCCGCCTGGACCACGGCCACGGAAACGCCTCGGGGACCTCTCACGGCCCGTGCGGCCTCCTCCCTGACAGTGTCAATCCGGAACGCCCCGTAAAGGGCCAAAGGCAACACCGCAAGCACGGCGGAAAGAACCGCGGCGGCCCTGCGCGTCCTGTCCATGCGGGGCCATTGTTTCAACACAAGGGCCGACGCGCCCGACAGCAGGGCGGCAATAAACGAGAGTCCGTACACGCCGCAGAGGTCCGCCGCCTGGGCGAGAAAGGTGAAAGGCAATACCGCGTAGCCCAAATGCCCCCAGGGAATGAGAAAGGGAACCGCCTCTTTGGTGTACTCTGTCAAAATCCACAGGGAGGGAAGGACAAGAAGGTTAAAAAACAGGCCGGGATGAAACAGGGCGCGCGCGCACAGAAAAAAAACGCCGAACAGCAGGGCGTGGGGAAGAGCGCCTCCCAGAGCAAGGAACAGGGCGCTGACAGCCGGGGATTTTCCATAGTGGACCAGAAGGGCGGTTCCCAGCCAGTAGGCCAAAAAGAGAAAATGGCAGGCTCCGTAAAGGGTGCCGATAGCAAAGGCTCTCAGATGCCCGGGCCGGTCATGGAGAATGGCGAACAGGGGCGCGGAGGCGAAAAAAGCCAGGGGCCAAAGGGACGCCTTTGGAAAGGCAAGGGCGAGAAGCGCGGCGGAAAGGACTCCGCAGACGGGCCACATGAAGAGCGGACGGCGGAAGATGGGGGCGGTCATAACACAAGCCGCGCGTGCCAGGCCAGAATTTCCGGCCCGGCAAACACATACACAAGGGCGCCAAAAGACAGAAACGGGCCGAACGGCACTCCCAGCCCAAGACCCTGACGCTTCCGAAGCATGAGAACCACCCCCGCGGCAAGTCCGGCGACCGGTCCGGCCACCAGGGTTATAAGAACCCCCTCCGGGCCTGTGAACGCGCCGATCATGGCAAGGAGCTTCACGTCTCCAAACCCGAGACCCTCCTTCTTTTTCAGGGCAAAGTAGGAAAGGCGGACCGCGTGCAGAAGACCCCAGCCCAGCGCGGCTCCCAAAAAGGATTCGCGGGGGGAAGGGACGCCTGTGAAAAAGGAGCAGGCAAGCCCAACGGCAATGCCGGGAAGGGAAATGACATCCGGGATGTACCAGTGGTCGAGATCAATGCCCGAGACCACAATCAGCGCGGCGGTGAAAAGGAAATAATAGAGCGCGTCAAAGGACAGGCCAAAACGCGCGGCGCAGGCCATGGCGGCAATCCCGGTTCCCAGCTCCACCAGCGCATAGCGCCCGGGAATGGAGGCCTTGCAGAAGCGGCAGCGGGCGGAGAGAAAAATCCAGCTCAGGACAGGGATGTTGTCGTAGGCCCTTACCATGGCGCCGCAATGGGGGCAGAAGGAGCGGCCCGCGGCAACGGAAAGGGAGATGGGAATCCGGTAGATGCAGACGTTGAGAAAGCTGCCCACGCAGACGCCGTAGAGAAACGCGGCGAAATAGGGAAAAAGCGGAAGCAGGCGCAGGGATATTTGAGGTCCGTCCATTACGGGAACACGCGAAGGTGAGGGGGAACGGGAGGAGTATCCGGCGGACCTCGCCGGAGAGCCATGGACAACCTTGCCCCATGGGGGCCTTGAAAGTCAAGATGAGATGTCGGTTGAACGGCAAGAATGTTGTGGGCGCCAAAGCCGGGTCTTCGCGAATATCAATGTCCGCTTATTCCACAATCCCCCGCAAAAAATGCCCGGTATGGGATTCCAGATTCCGCGCCAAGTCCTCGGGCGTGCCCACACCCACCACGCGCCCGCCCGCGTCCCCTCCCTCCGGCCCCAAATCCACCAGCCAGTCCGCGGTTTTAATCACATCCAGATTGTGCTCGATAACCACCACCGTGTTCCCCTGGTCCACCAGCCGCCCCAAGACCTCCAAAAGTTTCTGGATGTCCGCGAAATGCAGCCCCGTGGTAGGCTCGTCCAGAATATAGACGGTTTTCCCCGTGCCCCGCTTGGAAAGCTCCCGCGCCAGCTTCACGCGCTGGGCCTCTCCGCCTGAAAGGGTGGTGGCCGACTGTCCCAGGCGCACATACCCTAAACCCACATCCGCGAGGGTCTCGAGCTTCCCCCGGATTCTCCCGATTTTCGAGAAAAACTCCAGCGCCTGCTCCACGGTCATGTCCAAAACCTGGGCGATGTTTTTCCCCTTGTACCGGATTTCCAGGGTCTCCCGGTTGTAGCGTTCTCCGTGGCACACGTCGCAGGCCACATACACGTCCGGCAAAAAGTGCATCTCGATTTTGATGATGCCGTCGCCCTGGCAGGCCTCGCACCGGCCGCCCTTGACGTTGAAGGAAAACCGTCCCGGCTGGTAGCCCCGGGCCTTGGCGTCCGGAGTGCGGGCGAAAAGATCCCGGATATCGGTGAAAAGCCCGGTGTAGGTGGAGGGATTGGACCGGGGCGTCCTGCCGATGGGCGCCTGGTCAATGTGAATCACCTTGTCCACCAGTTCGAGGCCCCGTATCGCCGCGTGCGCCCCGGCGCCCGTCCGCGTGCGGTAGATGCGCTGGGTGAGCGCCCGGTACAGGGTCTCGATGACCAGGGTGGACTTGCCGGAGCCGGAAACCCCTGTCACGCACACAAGACGCCCCAGGGGAAACGCGACAGTGATGTCCTTGAGGTTGTTTTCCCGGGCGCCCTCGATGACCAGGGAACCCCGGTCCTGGTCCCGCCGCGCCTCGGGCACGGGGATCTCGATGCGCCGGGAAAGATACTGCCCGGTGAGAGAATGCGGACAGCGCACCAGCTCCTCCGGAGTGCCCGCGAACACCACCTTGCCGCCCGCCTCGCCCGCGCCGGGTCCCATGTCCACCACGTAGTCCGAGGAGAGCATGGTCTCCTCGTCGTGCTCCACCACGAGTACGGTGTTCCCCAGGTCCCGCATGCTGGCGAGGGTCGCGAGGAGTTTTTGGTTGTCCCTCTGGTGCAGGCCGATGCTTGGCTCGTCCAGCACGTAGAGCACCCCTGTGAGCTTGGAGCCGATTTGGGTGGCGAGCCGGATGCGCTGGCCCTCGCCGCCGGAAAGGGTCGAGGCGGTCCTGTCCAGGGAAAGATACCCCAGGCCCACGTTTTCAAGAAAGCCGAGCCGTTCCTTGATTTCCCGGAGCACCCGCTCGCAAATGGCCCGCTCGCGCTCCGTGAGGTCCAGGGAGTTGAAAAATTCCACAGCCCGGGTGACGGAAAGGGCCGAGACCTCGAAAATGGTTTTGCCCCCCGCGCGCACCGCCCGGCTTTCTTTTCGGAGCCGGGTTCCCCCGCACTCCTGGCAGGGCCGGGTGTTCATAAACCGCTCGATCTCCTCCCGCATGAGCGCGGAGCCCGTCTCGTGGTAGCGCCTGTCCAGGTTGGGAATCACGCCCTCAAAAGGCTTGTGGTAGGTGTAACGCTTGCCCCCCCGCTCGAAGAAAAAAGGCACCGGCTCGCCTTTGGACCCGTACAGGAGCACGTCCCGGGCCGAGTCGGGAAGTTTTCCAAAGGGCGCGCCCATGTCAATGTGGTAATGGGAGCAAAGGGCTTCGAGAAACTCGAAGAAATGCATGGAGTTGCGTTTGGCCCACGGCTCGATGGCACCCTCGCGCAAAGAAAGGGAGGGATTGGGCACCACAAGGTCCGGGTCAAACTCCATGCTGGAGCCAAGGCCGTCGCACTTGGGGCAGGCGCCCTGGGGGGAGTTGAAGGAAAACGAGGCCGGAGTAAGGGCCGGAAAGCTCACGTTGCAGTGGACACAGGCGGATTTCTCACTAAAAAGGATTTCCTTCTCCCCCGGCACCTCCACCGTCACAAACCCCACAGACTGGGCCATGGCCAGCTCGAGGCTGTCCGCAAGCCGGTTCCTTATCCCCTCCTTCACCACCAGCCGGTCCACCACAACGGCGATGTCATGCTTCTTGTTTTTCTCGAGCGGCTTGATTCCGTCCAGGTCCAGCACCTGGCCGTCCGCCTTGACCCGGGCAAATCCGTCCTTTAGAAGCTTTTGAAAAAGCTTTTCAAAGCTCCCCTTTTGCCCGGTCACAAGGGGTGCCAGAATCACCAGTTTGGTCCGCTCCGGAAGCGCCAGCACCTGGTCCACAATCTGGTCAATGCTCTGGGAGCTGATGGGGCGTCCGCACAGATAGCAATGGGGGCGGCCCGCCCGGGCGAACAGCAACCGCAGATAGTCATAGACCTCGGTCACGGTGCCCACAGTGGAGCGCGGGTTGTGGCTCGCGGTCTTTTGCTCGATGGCGATGGCCGGGGAAAGCCCCTCGATGGAGTCCACATCGGGCTTGTCCATGCGTTCGAGGAACTGGCGGGCGTAAGTGGAAAGAGACTCGACGTAGCGGCGCTGGCCCTCGGCGTAGAGGGTGTCGAAGGCCAGGGTGGATTTTCCGGAGCCGGAAAGACCTGTCACCACCACCAGTTTGTTTTTGGGGATGTCGAGGTCAATGTTTTTGAGGTTGTGCTGGCGCGCCCCCCGGATGGTGATGCGGTCGGTTTTCATGGGTTTTCCGTCAATCCTTACGCCGGCGGCGCAAAGACAAGGCACAGATCCAGCGGAAGCTCCCTGTCGTTGTGCTTCTGCCGAATCAAGAGCCTGCTGTTGCCCGCCTTCCATACAGCGGCCCCGTCCGCCCACTGTTCACGGGGGAAGCCCGCCTCGTCCGGGATCCCCGCAAACAGAGGCATTCCCAAAAGGGCCTTGGCGTAGTGGACCGCGGTGGTGAAGAGCGCCTCGAAGTCCGCCTGTTTTTTGTCAGAGGTAATTGCAAAATGAGGTGTAGGCTGGGTGGCTCCGGGCCGCAAGGCCCGGGTTCACCCAACATTTCTGAATGATTCATATCTGTTGGGTGAAGCTGCCCTTCGGGCGGAACCACCCGGCCTGCCTCAGATTTGTCGTTTCTTAGAGAGGTAATTGCAAAATAGGGATACCGTTTCCGCCTGTAGCGGAACTTGCGCCTGTGCGTCATTCCCGCGCAGGCGGGAATCC
>JAGVGH010000036.1 GCA_020057225.1 Desulfobacterales bacterium
AGGGCTTCCCGGAATCCGCTGCGCGCGCCCCGGGCCAGGGCCTCGGCCACGGCGCGGGCCACCGTGTCATGGACCGTGTCCTGACGGGCGAACCGCACCTGGGCCTTGGCCGGATGGACATTCACGTCCACTTCGTCAAAGGGGACCGAGACAAAGAGAACCGCCGAGGGATACCGGCCCCGCATGAGGCGGCCCTCGTACCCGGCCTGGATGGCGTGGAGAAGGAGCCTGTCCCGGACAAAGCGCCTGTTGACATAGGTGTAGAGGGCGCGGGGGCTTGTCCCGGCGGAATCGGGCGGACCAAGATGGCCGGTGATGGAAACCGCCTCTCCGGGTTCCTCCACAGGAAAAAGCCCCCCCGCCGCTTCCCGGCCCAGAACCGCCGCGGTCCGGGTGAGGCTGTCCTTGGCCGGGGGCCAGGAAAACACCTCCCGGCCGTTATGGACAAGGCTTACGTGGACCTCTGGTCTTCCCAAGGCCATGGAGGACAATAGATCCGCCGCATGGCCGTATTCCGTGGCCTGGGTCTTCATGAATTTGCGCCGCGCCGGAGTGTTATAAAACAAGTCGCGAACCACGACAGTAGTGCCCACAGGCGCGCCGACTTCCTTAACGGAAAGAATGCGGCCGCCTTCGCACCGTATCTCCGTGGCCGAAGCGTCCTCTGGGGTTCGGGTGGTGAGGGTCATGCGGGAGACCGAGGCGATGCTGGGAAGGGCCTCGCCCCGGAATCCCAGGGTCTCTAGGGCGAACAATCCCTCCGGGGATTCGAGTTTGCTCGTGGCGTGACGCTCCAGGGAAAGAAGGGCGTCGTCCTTCTCCATGCCCGAACCGTTGTCCGAGACCCGGACAAGGGTCCGCCCTCCTTGTTCCAGATCCACGGCGATCCGCGTGGCTCCCGCGTCCAGGGTGTTTTCCAGAAGTTCCTTCACCACGGACGCGGGGCGCTCCACCACCTCGCCGGCGGCTATCTGGTTTGCCAGGACTTCCGGGAGCAGACGAACCCGTCCCATGGGGGCTTCCTTCCTATTGTTGGGCGGTCTTCAGGTTTCGCGCAAGAAATTCCGCGTCCAGGGGAGTGAGGTTGAAGGTTCGCGCGGCCTCCTCTAAAAGCGTCTCCTCAGGTGTTCCGGGGGAATTCACCCGCATTTCGGTAATCCATTTAACAGCTTTTCGGAGATTTTCACCTTCCGGCGTTACAGTGCTCATGCCGTTTTCCTTTCGTTGGCCAAGGGAGGCCGCCTGAGGTGGTGCTCGGTGGCTTTTTGAAACGCGCAGGCCGCGCGGAAGAGGGTTTCCTCGTCCAGATGCCGGGCCATGAGCTGGACACCCATGGGAAGCCCTTCGGCTGAGAATCCGCAGGGCATGGCCAGGGCTGGCAGTCCTGCCAGGTTTGCGGGAATTGTGAAGATATCCGCGAGATACATGGCAAGGGGATCGTGGACGCGCTCACCTATTCGAAACGCAGGGGTGGGCGCCACAGGAGAGATGATGGCGTCGCAGGATTGAAACGCCGTTTGAAAGTCTTGGACCAGAAGGGTCCGGACCTGGGAGGCTTTCTTGTAGTAGGCGTCGTAGTATCCGGCGGACAGGGCGTAGGTTCCAATAAGGATGCGGCGCCGGACTTCCGGGCCAAAGCCCCGGGAGCGCGTGGTATGGTACATCTCCTTGAGGGACTCGGAGTTCGGGGCGCGAAACCCGTATTTGACCCCGTCGTAGCGGGCAAGGTTGCTGCTGGCCTCCGCGGGCGCGATAATGTAGTACACCGCGACGGCAAGGTCTGTTCGCGGCAGGGAGACCTCCACGGTGTGGGCGCCCAGGTCTTGGAAGAGGGCGATCGCCCCATCCACGGCCTTGCGCACCTCCGGGGAAAGACCTGGGGCATCGAAGACCTCTTTGGGGATGCCGAGGCGAAGTCCCTTGACGCCTTGGCCCAGATTTTTTGTGTAATCGGGCGCGGGCGCGGGAATGGATGTGGAGTCCAGGGGGTCGTGTCCGGAAATGGCGGAGAGCACCAGGGCGCAGTCCTCCGCGTCCCTGCAGATGGGACCTGCCTGATCCAGGGAGGAGGCGAACGCCACGATTCCGTACCGGGAGACGCGTCCGTAGGTGGGCTTGATGCCAGTCACGCCGCAATGGGAAGCAGGCTGGCGGATGGAGCCGCCGGTGTCGGTGCCGATGGCGGAAAGGCACAGGCCGGCAGCCATGGCCGCCGCGGAGCCGCCGCTGGAGCCGCCGGGCACGCGCGTTAGATCCCAGGGGTTTTTGGTGGGGAAGAACCCCGAGTTTTCCGTGGAGGCGCCCATGGCGAACTCATCCATGTTGGTTTTGCCAAGGAGGATAGCGCCCGCCTCTTTGAGTTTGGCGACAACCGTGGCGTCATAGACAGGAACATGGGTTTCGAGGATTTTAGACGAGCAGGTGGTGCGGACACCCTGGGTGCAGAAGACATCTTTAATGGCCACAGGAACGCCGCACAGAGGTCCGGCCCCGCCCTTGGCAAGTTGTTGGTCCGCATGCTTCGCCGCGTCCAGGGCCTCGTCCCCGCACACGGTGACGTAGGACTGGACAAGGGGATCAACCGCTTCCACCCGCGCAAGAAGCGCCCGGACAAGTTCTTCCGAAGAGATTTCCCGGCGCGCGAGAAGGCCGCTTGCCTGGGCGATGGTGAGATCATAGAGATGCATCCCAAAGCTCCTATGCGAGGATTCGCGGGACAAGGATGTCGTTTCCTTCACTCTCCGGGGCGCCGGCCACAGCCGTGGCGGGCGGCAGGGAGGGCCGGACCGTGTCCGGGCGCCTGGGTCCGGGAATCTGGACCGCGTTGGCCGTAGGCGGGACACCGTTGGTGTCCACGGCTTCGAGTTTCGCCACATAGTCGAGGATATCGCTCAACTGGCGGCTTAGGGCATGCGCCTCGTCCGGGTCCACGTCCAGGCGGGCGAGAACCGCGACGCGCAGGACTTCCGAGGGGTCAAGTTTCATGGGCGCTCCGAAAAAGGAGTTAGAAGTTAGGAGTTAGGAGTTAGAATACTAGGGAAAAAGGCCCTGTTTTTATAGAGTTTTTTATAAAAATATGGTCTTTTTTC
>JAGVGH010000112.1 GCA_020057225.1 Desulfobacterales bacterium
ATCCTCAGATATTTGAGGCAATTGCAAAATAAAGCGTAGGTTGGGTGGTTCCGTGCCGCGAGGCCCGGGTTCACCCAACATTTCTAAATGATTCATATCTGTTGGGTGAACCTGCCCTTCGGGCGGAACCATCCAACCTACGTTAAATTTGTCGTTTCTATGAGTTTTGCAATTGCCTCATCTTTAATCAAGAATGTTCATATAAGTTAGCGCCTATGGGTTGAAACCCCAGGCCAACACAAAAACCTTGCCGCACCGCGGCTGCTATGAGGATAACTGCCCGATTTTTAAGAAAACAGGGCGCATCCCCTCTTCTTCTGAGTCCTAAATTCCCAGGCTTTGCCGGTTTAGGCACTATCCATTGCCCTCCTCCCGGGACAAAAAGCTCCTGTACCGGGCCATTCCCGCAAGGGCGCGCGCCGCCCGCTCCGGCGTCTCGAAAAACACCGCCCTGTGCTTGGCCCCCGGCACCTCCCGCACGGTTTTCTCCGACTCCCCGGACAACAGGCCCACGCCGAACACCGGCTTGCCATGCTCCTCGGCAAGGGCCATAAGATGCGCCACGTAGCGGTCTTCAAACCCGTCCACAAGATCCTGGATTTGGGCGATGAACCCCGCGTCCACATCCGGGTCCGCGGCCAGGGCCGATCGGGAGTTCTTTCTGATGGCAATCCTTCTGCCGGTCACGCCCAGGCTGACAAGCGCGTCTATTCCCTCCCAGCGCATGAGAATCGAGGCCACCTCCAAAAAGGTTTCCATCCGGTTGGTGCCCACGAGGTCCACGGGATTGCCCCGGCTCCAGAACGGGGGAAGCAGCGGGTCAATGGCCGCGACAATCTCCGGCGGCAAACGCGGGACTTCGAGTCCCGCCTCGGCGCACAGGTCCGCGCACACAACGCCCCAGCCGCCTCCCAGGGTGACGATGCCCACCCGTTTTCCCCTTGGAAGCGGCTGGGAGGAAAACGCGGCGGAGAGGTCTAAAAGGTCCATAGGGGTTTCCACCTGCACGATCCCCGCCTGCCTGCACGCGCCGGAAAACACCTTGCCGTCCGTGGCCATGGCGCCGGTGTGGCTCGCCGCGGCCGCCTGTCCCGCGCCGGTGCGTCCCCCCTTGAGCACCAGGATGGGCTTTGTTTTCCCTACGGTCCGGGCGTTTTTGAAAAATCTCGGTCCGTCCTTGACGCTTTCCAGATACAGAACAACAGCCTTGGTTTCCCGGTCCGCCTTAAGGCCCTCTATGAAGTCCTCGATGGTGACCATGGCCTCGTTGCCGGTGCCCGCAAAGGCGCGGATGCCGATGCCCTGTTTTTGGGCAAAAGCCATGAGCTGGGTTCCCATGTTTCCAGACTGGGCCACCAGGGCCACGCTGCCGGGCTGGGGATGGACGTGGGAGCCGGTGCAGAAGAGGCTGATGTGGGGATTGGAAATGCCCATGGTGTTGGGTCCCAAAATGAGCACTCCGGCGTCTTTCGCCTGCTTCTCAAGCTCCTCCTCCAGAGCCTTTCCTTCGGCCCCTGTCTCTCCGAACCCGGAGGTGATGAGCAGCATGTTTTTGATGCCTTTTTGGGCGAACTGGGGGATGAGTCCGGCCACGGACTCCGCGGGAACCGTGACCACGCCCAGGTCAACCGGTCCGGGAATATCAAGAACGGAAGGATAGGCGGGACGCCGGGCGATTTGGCCGCCCTTTGCGTTCACCAGCCACAAGTCGCCCTGAAAGCCGTTTCCGGCGACATTGGTGAAAAGAAGGTGTCCCCATTTGCCAAACTGGGCGGAGGCGCCCACAAAGGCGATGGATTTGGGGTAGAAGAGCGCGCCGATGGCCTCGGGCGGAACGGGTTCCCTGCCTCCCGCGCGCTCCTGGGGCGCGCGCGGGATGATGAGCGCGTCCACGGCGCAGGGGTTTCCGTCCTGGTCCGCCAGAAGGGGATTTACATCCACCTCCGCCACAAGAGGCTCCTCCACAGCAAGCCTGGAAAGCCCCAGGAGGGTGTCGGCCAGGGCGTCGCGGTTGACAGGGCGCTCTCCCCGGAAAGCGCCCAACAGGGCGCGGCCCCGTATTTCGTCCAGCATTTCCAGGGCGTCGGCGCGGGTGAGGGGCGCCAGGCGGAAGCTCGTGTCGGAAAGGGCCTCGGCAAAGGTGCCGCCCAGGCCGAACATGACAACAGGGCCGAACTGGGGGTCGCGGTGCATGCCGCAGACGAATTCGCGTTTTCCCCGGAGCATGGGCTGGACAAGAAAGCCTGAAAGCGCCCCGCCCGCTTTTTTCAGCATGGCGCTGGCCGCGTTCCGGGCCTCGTCGGCGCTGGCGATTCCAACGGCCACGAGACCGGCTTCGGTTTTATGGGTGATTTGGGAGGAAAGGCCCTTGACCACGGCGGGAAAGCCGAGTTCCCGGGCCGTCCGGGCGGCCTCCTCCGGGGTGCGCGCCACGGTTTCCCGGATGACGGGCACGCCGTATTGGGCGAGGATTTGCTTTGACTGGTTTTCGTCGAGGGCTTTCGCGCCGTTTTCCAGGGCTGTTTCGAGGATGGCCTTGACAGTCATGGTGCCTTCGCTTTCTTCCGTGCGTTCGCTCGAAAAAGTGGGTTTCTTTACGCAAAAAAGGAAGGTTACCACATCCCGCTTTGACTCACAAGGAAAATAATGGGGGAGGGGCGTCATTCAAAAGGGAGCCGCGTTCCGGCTGTTTGTCAACAAACAGCAATACCTTTTCCTCCCCCATAGCCCTCCACAGCTTTTTTCAGTCCGTTCCGATTGCCGGGGATGGAATTGTCGGGTGAACCCGCGCGCGGATAACCCTTTTCCACAACGCGTCACCCTGGCGCGCGCGGAACCAGCCTGCCTACATGCAATAAGCCGGTGAAAATGAGATGCAGACAGGAGGGTTCCGCGCGAAGCAAAGGTTCATCCTACAGTTTCACCAATCAGAACGGAATGATGAAAACGCTCTGCCATGCAACCACCTCGAAAAAGATTCTGCCGGAGCATTACAGGATTAGATATACAATTATTAGATATTATTCTGCAAAATTTAATTTCGCCGTCAGCCGCCAAACGCCTGTCTATCAATCCCTTCGCCGGGAATCGCCGCCTTCCCTCCTCTGGACAAGACCTCCCTCTTCTGGTTATATATTTCCGCCCATCCCGCGCGAGCCACCCCCTTTCCAGGAGACCATCATGTTGC
>JAGVGH010000282.1 GCA_020057225.1 Desulfobacterales bacterium
CGGCCGTCACATACCCGTAGGGGCGCACGGCGTGCGCCCGCGATGAAAAAGCGCCCCTAAAATCCTCCTCAGCAGTATTTAGGGATAAGCACTAAATCCCCGCCAGATTCCGGATTTCCTCCACCTTGTCCGTCTTCTCCCAGCTAAAGTCCGGATCATGCCGCCCAAAGTGCCCGTAGGCCGAGGTCTTCCTGTAGATGGGCCGCAGCAGGCTCAACTGGTCAATGATCCCCCGGGGACGCAGGTCAAAGACCTGGGGAATGATCTCTTTAATCTTCTCCTTGGGAATCTTGCCCGTGCCCGCCGTGTCCACCATGATGGAAACCGGCTGGGGCACCCCGATGGCGTAGGCGATCTGCACCTCGCACTTTTCCGCAAGCCCCGCGGCCACAATGTTTTTCGCCACGTAGCGCGCCATGTAGGAGCCGGAACGGTCCACCTTCGAGGGGTCTTTGCCCGAGAAGCACCCGCCTCCATGGCTGCCCTGGCCGCCGTAGGTGTCCACGATGATTTTCCGGCCTGTAAGGCCGCAGTCGCCCATGGGACCGCCGATGACGAACCGGCCCGTGGCGTTGATGAAATACTTGGTGTCCCCGTCAATCATCTCCCTGGGGATGACTTTGCGGATGACCTCCTCGATGATGGCGTCTTTAATTTCCGACTGGGTGATGTCGGGCTTGTGCTGGGCCGCGATGACCACGGTGTCCACGCGCCTGGGCTTGCCGTTCACGTACTCGATGGTCACCTGGGACTTGCCGTCCGGACGCAAAAAGTCGAGGGCGCCGTTTTTACGCACCTGTGCGAGCCGCTTGCACAGCCGGTGGGCGAAAAGCACGGGCATGGGCATAAGCTCGGGGGTCTCGTTGGTGGCAAAGCCGAACATGAGCCCCTGGTCTCCGGCGCCCTGCTCTTTCCACTGGGCCGTGCCGGGGTCCACGCCTATGGCGATGTCCGGGGACTGGCGGTCAATGCTCGTCACCACCGCGCAGGTCTGGTAGTCGAAGCCCATCTGGGAGGAACTGTAGCCGATGTCCTTGATGGTGTCGCGGACGATTTGGGGAATGTCCACGTAGCACTCGGTGGTGATTTCGCCCGCGATAAAGGCGAGGCCCGTGGTGACCAGGGTTTCGCAGGCGACGCGGGCCATTGTGTCCTGGCCGATGATGGCGTCCAGAATGGAATCGGAAATGGCGTCCGCGACCTTGTCGGGATGTCCCTCGGTAACGGACTCGGAGGTGAAGAAAAAGGTTTCGTCGCTCATGGTGCGCCCCCTCTGTGAGGTTTTATATTCCGGCGCGCCCTTTGCCCGGCGCCGGAGTTTCGGGCATTTTCTATATGGGAAAACGCTTGGGCGGATAGGATCCGCCCTGTTTTTCACATGGATTTTACACAGGACCGGGATTAAATTCTGAGGCAATTGCAAAATCGGGCGTAGGTTGGGTACACCCGGGCCTTGCGGCCCGGAACCACCCAACCTACGCTTCATTGTGCAATCACTATGAGGATAAAAGCCCATTTTGTGACAAAAAACGCCATAAAAACATGTTTTTTATTCTAACTCCTACCTCCTAACTCCTACCTCCTACCTCCTAACTTCTCCGTCTTTGCCGGCTCAAGAATCATATTGTCTATCAGCCGGGTTTTGCCCACAAACACGGCAAGCGCCATAACAGCCGGGGCCTTGACCTCCGCAACCTCCTCCAGGGACTCCGGATCGCAAATCTTGATGTAATCCACCCGGGCGCCCGGACCTTTCTCCGCCTCCCGGACCACCGCCTGTACCAAGGCCTCCGCCCGGGTTTCCCCCCGGGCCGCCTGCTCCCTGGCCGCCGCAAGGGCGCGGTACAGGGCCGGGGCAAAGGCGCGCTCCTCCGGGTTCAGGCAGGCGTTCCGGGAGCTCATGGCAAGGCCGTCCTCCTCCCGCCGGGTGGGGCAGCCGATGATCTCCACCGGGAAGTTTAAATCTTTGACCATGCGCCGGATAACCGCGAGCTGCTGGAAGTCTTTCTCGCCAAAGACCGCCACGTCGGGAAGCACGATGTTGAAGAGCTTTGCCACCACTGTTGCCACGCCCCGGAAGTGTCCGGGCCTTGACAGGCCGCACAGGTGTTCGGGCAGGCGCTCAAGGCTTATATAGGTCTCGTGGCCGGGAAGGTAGATGTCCGCGGGCCGGGGGGTAAAAACAATGTCCACTCCGTTTTGGGCGCAGATCGCCATGTCGCGGGGAAGGTTCCTGGGGTAGGCGGCGAGGTCTTCGTTGGGTCCGAACTGGGTTGGATTGACAAAGATGCTCACCGCGAGGATGTCCGCGCGCGGGCGCGCATCGCGCATGAGGGAGGCGTGGCCGTCGTGGAGGTATCCCATGGTGGGAACAAAGGAGATGGTTTTTCCCTGGCGCCTGAGGGCGAGGGAGCGGGCCTGCATTTCGGCGGCGGTGGCAAGCGTTTCGATGTGGGCGTCCTCCCTGGGAATGGAGTGGAGCCGGGGCCGCGCGTCCGGCCCCCCGGGCCGGGCGGCTCCGCAGGCGGTGCAATAAGCATGTACCGGTAATCCAAACCGGTTGAAAAGTCAACGGGCGGATACAGTTCCAAGGGTTTCCGTCTTTTGAAAAGCCGCGGCGGACGGGAAAACCCCCCTTGACTTTCGCTGTTATGAGCATACACTAATAAACTTGTTCTTGACTAACGGAGCGCTTTTTACTTTAAGAGGATTCTTGTTGAGCGGGCGTTCAGAACGCGCCCGCGCGGAAGGGGCGGACCCAAAACGCCCCGCAATCACAGAGAAGGGGTCAACGGGTGCCAGACACCGGGGCGGACGGATTCGGAGCGGGACCACGGTTTTTTTCCGGCGTGAGCCTTTTGGCAATCACCGGCTCCTACGGCTCCGGCAAGACCGAGCTTGCGGCAAACCTGGCCATGCTCCTTGCGGAAACAGGACGGCCCACCACCCTGGTTGACCTGGACGTGGTGAACCCCTATTTCCGGTCCAGGGACATGCGGGAACCGTTTCTGGCCAGGGGAATTGAAGTGGTGGCCCCGCCAGGGCAGTTTTCCCACGCCGACCTTCCCATGCTGCCGCCCAGGGTCCAGGGCGCCATCGAGGACACGGGCCGCCATGTCATCCTGGACGCGGGGGGCGACCCCATGGGCGCCCGGGTTCTGGCCCGGTACTCCGGACTTGTCCAGGCCAGGGGATACCGCATGGTGCTGGTCGCCAATTCCCGGCGGCCCGACACCCTGGACGCGGAGGCCATCGCGGCCATGGCCGCCTCCATCGAGCGTTCGTCCCGGCTCGGCATCCATGAGATCGTGGCCAACGCCCATCTTATGGAGGAAACAACTGTGGAAATCATCAACGAGGGAATCCGCGCGTCCCGGGAAGCGGCCCGCGCGCGGGGCATCGTGTTCCACACGGCATGCGCCCTCGAGGACACGGCCCGGCGCCTGGATCTTTCCCGCGCCGAGGCCCCTGTGCTGCTGCTTAAAAAAACCATGCTGAAGCCATGGGAAAAGGGGTGGCGCGCCAGCCGCGCGCATCAGGAGAGATAAAGGAATGGCGGAAATGACAGTCAACGAGTTGTACTGCAAGGGATGCGGTCTCTGTGTGGATGCCTGTCCCAAGCACATCATCGCGTTCGCCGGACACTTGAACAGCCAGGGGTATTATCCCGCGGTCTGCACGGACCAGAGCGCCTGCACAGCATGCACGCTGTGCTACGTGACCTGCCCGGACGGCGCCATCACCATCACCAAATAGTTTTTATAAGGAGTGTTTCCGGCATGGGCGAGAAAATACTCATGAAGGGGAACGAGGCGGTCGCGGAGGCAGCCATCCGGGCGGGATGCCGTCATTATTTCGCCTACCCCATCACGCCGCAAAACGAGCTTGTCGAGTACATGGCCAAAAGAATGCCCAAGGTCAACGGGACGTTTTTGCAGGCGGAAAGCGAGCTTGCGGCCATCAACATGGTTTTGGGCGCCGCGGCCTGCGGGGTGCGGGCCATGACCTCCTCCTCCTCACCCGGTATTTCCCTCAAGCAGGAGGGAATCAGCTACATTGCCGCGTGCAGGCTTCCCGCGGTGATTGTAAACGTGACACGGGGAGGGCCCGGCCTTGGCAACATCGCGCCCATGATGTGCGACTATTTCCAGGCCACCCGGGGGGGAGGACACGGGGATTACTACACTCCCGTTCTTTGCCCCTCCACGGTGCAGGAGTTCGCCGACCACGCGCCCCTCGCCTTTGAAATCGCCGAGCGCTATCTCACGCCGGTGCTCATTCTGGCGGACGGCCTTCTGGGGCAGATGATGGAGCCGGTGGAGTTTCCGGAGAAAACCCCGGTGCCCAAGGACCAGTCGGACTGGTGCGTGGGACCCTGGGAGGGAAAACGGACAAGCCACCATGTCATCAACTCCCTCTTTATTGTCCCCGAGGACCTCGAGGAGAAAACCCGAATTCTCTTCGAGGTTTATGAGGAAATCAAGAAGAACGAGATACGCTACGAAACCTACAATATGGAAAGCAACCCGTCCCTGGTCGTGGCGGCTGCGGGAACAGCGGCCCGGGTGACCAAATCGGCCATTGACGAGCTCAAGGCCGAGGGCATCGAGGTTGGACTTGTCCGCCCCATCACCCTCTGGCCCTTCCCCAGCGAGGCGGTGGCCAAGGCCGCTTCCGGGGCGAAAAAGATGCTCGTCATCGAGCTCAACATGGGCCAGATGGTCGAGGACATTCGTCTGGCTGTCAGCGGAGCCTGTCCTGTGGAATTCGCCGGCAAGGCCGGGGGCGTGGTGTTTACCCCCGAGGACATTGCCGCCCTCATAAAGGAAAAGATGTGATGAAAGTCGTCGCCAAACGGCCCGAGGCCCTGACCGATGTCCGGCTCACCTACTGTCCCGGCTGCCTGCACGGTGTCGCCCACAGGATCATCGCCGAAAGCGTTGACGAGCTGGGCATTAAAGAGCGCACCATCGGCATCGCCCCTGTGGGATGCGCCGTGTTCGCCTACCGCTTCTTTGCCTGCGACATGGTGCAGGTGCCCCACGGACGCGCGCCGGCCGTGGCCACCGGAATGCGCCGCGCCCGCCCGGGAGCCATTGTGTTCACCTACCAGGGCGACGGAGACCTCGCGGCCATCGGCACTGCGGAAACCGTGCATTCGGCCAACAGGAACGAGAATATCTCGGTCTTCTTCATCAACAACGCGGTCTATGGCATGACCGGCGGACAAATGGCGCCCACCACCCTGCCGGGAATGCGGGCCACCACCTCGCCCTATGGACGCGATGTCTCGGACACGGGTTTCCCCATGCGGGTGTGCGAGATGCTCGCCACCCTTGAGATGCCCAACTACATCGAGCGGGTTTCGCTTTTGTCTCCCAAGGAAATCGTAAAAGCGAAAAAGGCGGTGAAAAAGGCGCTCAAGTACACTATGGAAGGCCGGGGTTTTTCCTTTGTGGAGATGATTTCGACTTGCCCGACCAACTGGGGGCTTGACCCGGTGTCCAGCAGGGAATGGGCCAGGGAGAACATGCTTCCTGTTTTTCCGCCGGGCCTGTTCAAGGACCGGTCCGCCGGGGCAAAGCCCGGCGCGGAAAAGGAGTAGCGCGCCATGCAGACACGGATACTTTGCGGCGGATTCGGAGGACAGGGTGTGCTGCTTATTGGAAAGCTGGTGGCCCAGGCCGGAATGGCCGAGGGCAAACATGTGACATGGCTTCCCAGCTACGGGCCTGAAATGCGGGGCGGCACAGCCAACGTGATGACAGTGGTCTCGGACAAACCAGTGGGCTCGCCCATTTTCACACAAATGGATGTTCTGGTGGCGCTCAACCATCCGTCTCTTGAAAAATTCGGGCCGGACGCTAAAAAGGGCGCGCTCATTCTTATCAACGCGTCCAACTGCGGAGAGCTTCCCCTGGACATGCCCGAGGTGCGGGCGGTGCGGATACCCTTCACCCGCATGGCCGAGGAAATCGGCAACACCAAGGCAGCCAACATGGTGGCGCTGGGCGCGCTGGTGGAACTCACCGGATGCGTGGCCATGCGCTCCATCGAAGACGACCTGCGGCACATGCTGGGGAAAAGCAAGCCGGAGCTTTTTGAGCAAAACATGGAGGCCATGCGGCGTGGAGCGGAGAAGGCCCGGGAACTGGCCTGAGCCGGAGAAGCAAGGAGTCAGGACTCAGGAGTCAGGAGTTAGAATAAAAACGGAAGTGTTAATGAAAGATAGATGGCGCGGGCGCCTGATGGCAAGACCTGAATCCGCATCAGGATTGTAGCATCCTAATTGCAGGTTCAATTGCCGTCGGGGCGCACGGCGAGCGCCCGGAATGTGGTCCAAAGGCACCTAAAAAGGATTATCTATCCCGGGCTAACACTCTCCCTCCCGCCAACGCCCCGGTTGAACTGTTCACCGGGCCGGGCCTTGTCACGCCTTTCGGCCCGCTTCCAGGCGCCGCGGAAGGCCGCGTGATCAAGGTTTCGCCATGAGCGCTGTTTCTTTGAGGCAACCCGTGGAAGGCCCCCTCTCGAAAACCGCGGCTTCCCGGCGGATTCCCGTTCTGGAGGAGTGTTTTTCCCTTCTGGCCGCCCTCGATACCCTTCCCCACATCGCGGCCCACTGCCTCATGGTCCGCCGCGTGGCGCTCTTTCTGGGAGAACGCCTTGCCGCGGGCGGCCATCCCCTGGACCTTCCCCTCACCGGGGCCGCCGCCCTTCTGCACGATGTCGCCAAAACCCGGAGCATCACCACCGGGGAACCCCACGCCGAAACCGGAGCGCGCTTTCTTGCTGAAAAGGGCCTTGCCGGAATCGGGGAAATCGTCCGCCAGCACGTGGTCTTGGACACCTACGCGCCCGGGCCGCTCACCGAGGCCATGGTGGTAAACTACGCGGACAAACGGGTGCTGCATGACACCGTTGTCACCCTTTCCGAGCGCATGGACTACATCCTCTCCCGCTACGGCAAAAGCCCGGAGGCGCGGGATCGGATTCAGCATTTTTGGAGAAAAACAAGGGAAATCGAAACCCGGCTTTTCGGGTTTGTAGATTTCGCGCCCCGGGAACTCGCGGGGGTTCTGGGAGCCACCGATATGGAAGAACACTTGGAGGCGTACCGCGCGCGGCTTGAAAAAGCCACAACCGCGCGGAACGCGGAAAAGGAGGCATCATACGGGTAAAAACAGAGTTTCAGAGGGGAAACCACCCTGGTCACCGGCGGCGGCTCAGGCATCGGCCGGGAGCTTGCCCTGGCCCTGTGCCCGGTGTTATCAACACCAACATCATCTCCGACGGGCGCATCCACATGGCGGACGCCACAGGCAAGAGCGGGCAGGGAAAAATCGCACGGTTCTACAAAACCCAGGGCACCCATCCCAGGGGGGTGGCCAAAGACGCCCTGCTCAAGGACGCGCCTGTCATGCCCACTCCTTTGCACGCCTGGCCGTTTTACCTGGCAAAACGCCTTTCGCCGAAACTGTACAGGGCGGGCGGAAGGCTGATTTGGAAATCCGGACTGCTGCTCTAAGGACAAAACCTCCATGCTCGTCTATACCGCCATGGGGTTTTACGGCAAGGGCGCTGTCTCCATCGGCGCCCGCCAGTACACCCGCGCCCTGGCCAGGGCGGGACACACGGTTCTCGCCCTCACCGACGCCGGGCACGCAAGGGACACAGAGGACCCGGACCTTGCCATGCCCGCCGGAGTTACGGTGGTGGAACTCCCGGTCCCCTCGGTTTCCGGATTGCGGCGTGTCTCCCGGGAGATGGGCTTTGCCTGGGCCTCTGCCCGGTATCTGGAAAAACGCTTGGATCTCTCCCGCGTGGAACTCCTGTTCACCCAGATATCAACCTCCGCCTGGTTTACCGCCCCCCTTCTCAAACGCCGCGGAATTCCCTGCGCCTATATCATCCAGGGCCTGGCCTGGGACATCGCGGCACAGCCCGCAGGGTTGCGGCATCTTCCGGCCCGGTGGATGTATCTTCTCTCCGACGCCCGGGCCGTCACAACCATGCCCTTTTGCATCGCCATAACAGACCACACCAAAAACATGGCTGTGGCGCGGGGCGCAAAACCTGAAAACGTTTTTGTCCTCTACAACCCTGTGGATCTTTCCCGGTTTTACCCCCGGCCTGTCCCGGAAAACGACGTGGATGTCCTTTACGCGGGCCGGTTTTCGCCGGAAAAAGGCGTGGAGGTGCTCTTGGACGCGCTGGCGCTCCTGCCCGGAAGACTCACGGTTTTCCTTGTGGGCGAAGGCGCCTCCCGCTCCGCCCTTGAGGAAAAAGCGCGGACAAGCCGCCATGCCATCCGCTTCACCGGCTGGATCGAAAACCGCCTGCTTCCGGAAACCCTGTGCCGGGCCAAGCTCCAAATCATCCCCTCCCTGGCCGAACCCCAGGGCCGCGTGGTTCTGGACGCCATGGCCTGCGGCGTTCCTGTCATCGCCTCCCGGGTGGGCGGAATTCCCGAAATGGCGCAGGACGGGGTCAACGGCTGGCTTTTTCCTCCCGGAGACGCCAAGGCCCTTGCGGAGCGCATCCAGGCCGCCCTTGCCGACGCCGACGCACGCAAGGCCCGGGCGGCGGCGGGACTTGAAACCGCGCAACGGTTTTCCAAGGAGAACTTTGAAAACAAACTATCCGAAATCACACGGCATATTCTTGCCTCCCATGCGGCACAAGGCGGATGACCCATGGCCTCCGATGCTTCCCGGCATTTGAAGATCGCGTTTTACGCGCCGTTCAAGCCCATCTCCCATCCCAACCCCAGCGGCGATCTCACCATTGCCCGGGGGCTGGTCCGGCACTTCACTTCCCGCGGCCATGAGATCCGCGTGGCAAGCGCGCTCCGGACCCGCCACATCACCCAAAAACCCTGGGTCTGGCCCCTAATTCCTCTCCATTTGGCCCGGGCCGTCCGGGTTCTTAGGGATTTCCGTCCGGATATCTGGCTCACCTACCACACCTACTACAAAGCCCCGGATATTCTGGGGCCCCTCGCATGCCGCATGGCAGGGGTTCCCTATGTCATTTTCCAGGGCATTTACTCGACCAAGCGCCGCCGGGATGTGAAAACCTGGCCGGGATTTGTGTTGAACCGCCGCGCCCTGCTTTCGGCCCGGCTGGTTTTCACCAACCGCAGGGAGGATGAAACAAACCTCTTGAGGCTCCTGCCGCCGGAGCGGGTGCGCTACGCGCCTCCAGGAATCTATCCGGAAGGATTTGTGTTTACCCCGGAGGCCCGGGCGCGGCACAGGGAGGAATGGGGCGCCGGTGACAGGCCGGTGGTGCTCTCCGCCGCCATGTTCCGCCCCGGGGTAAAAGCGGACGGGCTTTCCGCCACGCTACGGGTCATGGGTGCCCTGGCCCTGGCAGGGGAGCGGTTTCTCCTTGTCATCGCCGGGGACGGCGAAGAGCGGGAGCGCCTTCACCGTCTTGCGGAGGCCGAGGTTCCCGGGCGTTTCCTCTTTATCGGCCTTGTGCCCCGGAAACGCCTCCAGGAGGTGTACAGCGCCGCGGATCTCTTTGTGTTTCCCGGCATCCGCGAATCCCTGGGCATGGTCTATCTGGAGGCCCAGTCCTGCCGCCTGCCGGTGGCGGCCTACGACAACGGCGGGATTCCCGAGGTGGTGGCCCGGGACAAGACCGGGTTTCTCACCCCGCTTCACGACGAGAGCGCCCTTGGCGGGTCGGTCCTGCGGCTCTTGCGGGACCCGGCGCTGCGGGAGCGCATGGGCCGGACGGCGGAGGCCCGGGTAAGGGAGCGGCACGACCTTTCCCGCAACTACCGGATTGTGGAGGAAGACCTGCGGGCGATCGCGGCGGGGGGAAGGCGGAAATGAGCGAAGAGCCTGTCACGTGGTTTGGGCTTGTCCGGCACGGGAAAACCCTTGCCAACAGCGAAAAGCGGATTCAGGGGCAGACCGACTCGCCGCTGTTGCCCCGGTCCGGGGAAGAGGCCCGGCTGTGGGGCGCGGCCTTGGCCGGGGAGGGTTTTACGCGGATTCTCACGAGCACCCTGGGCCGTGCGCGGGAGACGGCGCGGCTTGTGAACCTTGCCCTGGGGCTTCCCATGGAGGAGGACCCGCGCCTCATGGAGCAGGACTGGGGGGACTGGGTGGGGGAGAGCGTGGAGGGAATCCGCGCCCGGGACCCCGAAGGGCTTGCGGCCATGGAGGCCATGGGCTGGGCGTTTCGCCCGCCCG
>JAGVGH010000168.1 GCA_020057225.1 Desulfobacterales bacterium
GACCGTATTCCGGTTTAACCCGCGTAAAGGGAGGCAGGTCAACTTGTTTCGCGGGCCGGTTTCGCGCGCCGCGCGGTTGACGGGCCGCAACTATAATGTTTACGCCTCATTTTGCAATTGCCTCCTAAGTATGCCCGGGATTTGACAAGGCGGTCAACCGCCAAGAGAGGTGCTTCCCATGCGCAAGCAGGAGATTGACTACATTCTCACCGAGATGCTCTCGGCCCACGGGGGCGTTTCCGACTTGAACATCACCGCGGGCAAGCCCTTCCAGGTGGAATCCTCGGGCGTGCTCAAATCCGTGGATCTGCGGCCGTCGTTTCCGGAGCTTACCCCGTTTCAAACGGAGATTTTCGCCCTCAACCTTATCAACTCCGACAAGCGCCTTACGGAAATTCTTCTGCGGGAAGGCTCCTGCGACCAGTCCTACGAGCTGCCCGGCAAGGCCCGCTTCCGCGTCAACATCTTCTCCCAGCGCGGAAACTACTCCATCGTTCTCCGGAAACTTGAAACAAAAATTCCCACCATAGACGAGCTGGGCCTGCCGGACGCCTTTTACAAGTTGTCCACGGAGAAAAACGGCATCATCCTCGTCACGGGAGCAACCGGCTCGGGCAAATCCACCTCCCTGGCCGCAGTGCTCAACCAGATCAACGAGGCCATGGCCGTCCATGTGGTGACACTGGAAGATCCGGTCGAGTATCAGCATCCTCATAAAAAAGCCACGTTCAACCAGCGGGAAATGGGCATGGACTTCGACTCCTTTGCGTCGGGTCTTCGCGCCGCCCTGCGGCAGGCCCCCAAGGTGATTCTGGTGGGCGAAATGCGCGACCGCGAGACTGTGGAAATCGGACTCGCGGCGGCGGAAACCGGCCACCTGGTCATGAGCACCCTCCACACTGTGGACGCGGGCCAGACCGTCAACCGCATCCTGGGCATGTTCAACACCGAGGAGGAAAACCAGATCCGTATCCGGCTTGCCGACACGATGCGCTGGATTGTCTGCCAGCGCCTTCTCCCCAAGGAGGGCGGCGGGCGCGTGGCCGCGTTTGAAATCATGGGGTCCAACATCCGCGTGAAAGACTCCATCCTGAACGGTGAATCCGAAGGAAAAACTTTTTACGAAATCATCGAGCAAGGCGGGGCTTTTGGATGGTTCACCTTTGACCAGTTCATCATCAACCTCTACTCCAAAAGCCTCATCTCCGAGGCCACGGCCATGGCCTACGCCTCCCACAGGGCCGTGGTGGGCCGGGGACTCGACCATATCAAGAGCGCCCGGGGCGACGCGACCTCGGACATCACCAGCCTTGAGGTGGATTTCGGTTACGGAAAACAGCGGTAACCCCAGGGGAGCGGGAGGACAGAGCCATGCAGGCGCAATGCGAGAACTGCGAATACACCTTCACCATTCCGGACCAAAAGCTGCCCCAGGGGAAACTCTTCACTGTGGGCTGTCCAAAATGCAAGGAAAAAGCCATTTCCGTGGACACCACCGGCCTTGAGCCTGTCCAGGTCTTTAAAAACGCGAAACCCGACGCGCCCAAGGCCGCGCCTGCCCGGGAAGAGGCCACAGGCAGGAAGCAGACAAAGGAAAAAGAGGAAAACGGTGGCGAGTCGCCCGACCCGTCTTTGGGCCTGCGGATGGACGATGCCAAAAGCGCGCTCATCTGCGAGACAGACATGTCCGTGAGGGCCGCGGTCAAGGACGCCCTCGAAAACCTGGGATACCATGTCACGGTGGCCCAGAACTCGCGGGGGGCCCTTCGCCAGATGCGCTTCCATGTTTTCGATATCATTGCCTTAAACGAGATGTTCGAGACCGAGAAGGCCGAGGAAAACGCCATTCTTAAAACCGTGGGCCGCCTTTCCATGTCCACCCGGCGCAACATGTTTGTCGCCCTGCTTTCAGAGAGGGACAAGACCGGGGACAACATGGCCGCGTTCAATAAGAGCGTCAACATTATCATCAACTTGAAAAACCTGGGGGACATTGAGACGGTTTTAAAAAAAGCCGTAATGGACAACGATTATTTCTACCGTGTTTACAAGGGGTTGAAAGAGAAGCTCACCATGGTTTAAAAGGGATGTCATGGCCTACACATGTGTTGACTACAGGATCGGGATGATTCTCGCGGGCCTGAGAAAGCGGCTTGCCGAAGGCGGGCTTACACCCCAGGAGGCCGAGGAGACTGAAAAGGAAATCGAGCGGCTGGAGCGGGAGATGGGGCTGGATTAGTTAAACGCGGGGATACCCAAATATGGCGGCACACCGGATTCAAAAAGACCTCTGGCTCATCGGCCTTGACCAGGAGGCCTTGCCCGGATTCGAGGATTTCATCGGCGCCTGGCTCTCTACAGGAGGGCCTGTTTTTCTGGTGGACCCAGGCCCCGCCGCCTCGGTCCCCGCCCTTGCCAAAGCGCTCCAAGACCTCGGCGTAACCTGTCTGGACGCCATTCTCCTCACCCACATCCATCTGGACCACGCGGGCGGCGCCGGAGACATTTCCGCTCTTTTTCCCGACTCCCCTGTTGTTGTCCACACCTCGGGAATTCCCCACCTGGCGGACCCGGCCCGCCTGTGGGAGGGCAGCCTCAAGACACTTGGAAACACGGCCCGCGCCTACGGACCGCTGCGCCCTGTGCCCGCCGCCCGCCTTAAGGATGCGGAACAGTTCCGTCTGGACGGTCTCCGGGCCATCCCGACGCCGGGACACGCTCCCCACCATGTGAGCTATCTCTTCAAAGATATCCTTTTCGCGGGAGAGGCGACAGGGGTTTGTTTCACAACCCCGGACGGGCGGTATCTGCGCCCCGCGACACCTCCCAGGTTCCACCTCCCCACAGGTCTTGAAAGCCTTGAGAAGGCACGAAACACATCCTTTGATCTTGTTTGTTTCGGCCATTTCGGCGCAAGCGCGGACGGACGGCCAATCATGGACGCCCATGCCACACAGCTTCGTTTCTGGGAATCCGTAATCCGGGAAGAACTTGCACGGCGCGGACCCGAACACGCTCTCCGGTCCGCTCTGGAAAGACTCTTGGCCGAAGATGAAAACATGGCCCCTTTCCAAAGCCTTCCGGAAGCCGCGCGCGCGCGGGAAACGGGGTTTCTCACCAACAGTGTGCAGGGATTCATTGGGTATCTTGAAAGTCAGGCCCGCTAAACAATCCGCGCGGCCCGACAAGGCGCATCTTTCAACGCGAGGCGCGAGGTAACAGGAATGGCGAAGGACGGAACCGCGGACACCTTGGATCCTTTGACCCGAAAACTCGTGGTCGAGCTATGCGGCCCGGGCCAGCGTCCGCCTTACAGCCATGTGACCCACGACAACATCCGGAAACTCGCCTATGCCGTGTCCCTCAGGGCCAACTCCAAGGACTCGGGCGGCACCGACGAGCCGGGGCAGGCGGAGAACATTGTCCAGTTTTTCTTGACCTTGAGGAAAATCAAGCGGGAAAACGGATTCTTCTCGGACCAGGTCGGGTTTCCGGAAAAAGACCTTGTCAACTTGGCGCGTCTGCACCAGCAGTTGGACGAGCACGGGATCACCATCGGCGGGCGGGTGTTTTCCGCGCGCTCCCACGTGGAGCAGGTGAACCGCAGGCGGGACGACTACAACCGTGTCCGGGCGTCCGAGGCGCAAAGCGGGCTGGATTTGTGGCCGCAGATTCAGGAGAACCGCAAGCGCATCCAGGCCAGGCTCCGTATGACCGACGAGGACTGGGCCTCCCACAGCGGGCAGATCAAAAACAGCGTGGACTC
The DNA here is from genome assembly GCA_020057225.1 of Desulfobacterales bacterium. Taxonomy (GTDB): domain Bacteria; phylum Desulfobacterota; class Desulfobacteria; order Desulfobacterales; family Desulfatibacillaceae; genus JAGVGH01. The sequence goes on from JAGVGH010000168.1 coordinate 3,767, forward strand.
CCTCATTACCCTGTCCCAGGTGGTGGATCTTCCGGAAAAGGCGCTGGTGGACCTCATGCGCGCCACCAAGATCTTCCGCATGCGCATCACGCCATATCTTGCGAGCCTTATTGTCTCCAAGGTGAACGATCCTGTGATGCTCCAGTGCGTGCCCTCCGGAGAGTTTTTGGACAACACGGGCGAGGCCAGGCCTCCCATCGCCCGGGAATACTCCCCGGCACGGCTTGTGGACCAGATCTATCCCGCCACTGTCGCCATCAAATGCACCAACATGTGCCCCATGTACTGCACGTTCTGCAACCGGCTGGAGTACGTGGGAGACAAAGACCTCGTGTACCAGGTGCAGGCCTACAGCGACGCCGTGGCCTACATCAAGAGCAACGAGAACATCCGGGACGTGCTCCTCACCGGCGGCGACCCCTTCATGCTTCCTGACAAGCTCATCGCCTGGATTTTAAACCAGCTCGACAAAATCCCCCACGTCAAAACCAAACGCATCGGCACCCGCGCCCCTGTCGCCTCGCCCTACCGTTTCAGCAATCCCCTGCTCGAAATCCTCGCCCGCAGCAATGATGTCAAACCCCTGCGCATTGTGGTCCACGTCAACTCCGCCCAGGAGATCACCCCGCTCACGCGGCAGGTGTTCAAACGGCTTTCCCGAAGCGCGGCCTCCATTTTAGGACAGACGGTGCTTTTGCGCGGGGTGAACGACACCCGTGCGAAAATGTGGAGCCTGTGCGAAACCCTGCATGAGAGCTACGTCAAACCCTATTACCTCATGCACTGCAGCGACCGGTATCCCCGGTTCGCCCACCTGCGCGTGCCGGTCGAGACAGGGCAGCGGCTGGTGGAAAGCATGCACGGGAACCTGCCGGGAGACGCGGTTCCCCGGTTTGTCGCGCTGGCCGTCGGAAAAGTGCCTCTGGAAAACAGCCAGGTGGTCCGGACGGGCAAGGGCCAGGCTGTCATCTGCAAGCCCTGGGACGGCCAGGAGGTGGTGTACAGGGACGCGGATCCGGACCGGTACGCGGACCCCAGGTTCGCGTTTGCCAAATACGGCGGCTGACGCGCGGCGCCGGGGGCGCGATTGACCCGCAGGCCCCCGGGATGGTAGAGTTATTGGGATTCGCGTTTTTCAGGCCGGCAAGACCTTTATTGAGGCGCTCCCATGTCAAGCATCCGCCTTCGCGTGACGCTCGCGGCTGTTCTCGCCGCCACAGCGGCATTGGTTCTGGCGCGGCTGTTCCCGTCCGGAACGGGCCTTTTGATTCCCCTCGCGCTCACGGACGCGGCTGTCGCCGCCGCTGTGTGGCTGGCCCTTGGCCGTTTTCTTGGAAAAGCCGCGGACGCCCTTGCCGGGGCGGTGAGAGAGGGGAAAGACCTTCCTGAAGACGGACCCGAAGAGCTTGCGCAACTGACCGGGGCGGTGGACCAGACACTGAAGACCGCGAAAAGCGCCCGTGACGAGGCCCTGTCCAGGACCGGGGAGATGGAAAGGGAGCTCGGGCGCCTTTCAAACACCACAACGGACTACATCGCCTTTGTGCGGCGCATGGCCGCCGGAGACCTCACAGCCACCCAGCGCGCGCCCTCCGGACAGGATTTCGGGACGCTGGGAAACCTCTTGAACTCCATGTGCGCGGACCTCAGGATTCTGGCCAATGATTTGAAAACCGCGGCGGACGAGGTCGCGGACACGCTTCCCGACGTGGTGAGCACGCTGCGCCGGCGGGCCTCGGAGGTGGGGCAGCAGTCCGCGGCGGTGGCCGAGACAACCGCCACCGTGGACGAGGTGCGGCAGACCGCCCGGCAGACAGCGGAAAGGACGGCCAAGGTTTCGGCCATGGTGCAGGAATCCACGGATGTCGCGGCCCAGGGTCTTGCCGCGGTGGAAAAAAACGTCTCCGCCATGGAACGCATCAAGGCCCAGGTTGCGGCCATTGCGGAAAACATTCTCACCCTGTCAGAGCAGACCCAGCAGATTGGGGAAATCATCTCGTCGGTCAACGACATCGCGGACCAGTCCAATCTTTTGGCGCTGAACGCGGCGGTGGAGGCGGCCCGGGCGGGCGAAGCGGGCAAGGGGTTCGCCGTGGTGGCCGGAGAAGTGCGAAGCCTTGCGGAGCAGTCCAGGCGGGCGACAGGCAAGGTAAAGGAGATTTTGGGGGAGATTCAGAAATCCGCCAACACCGCGGTCATGGTTACCGAGGAAGGCATCAAAAGGGTGGACACGGGCCTGGACCTTGCCAAGCGGACAGGGGAGGCCATCCGCACCATCAGCGACAAAATCGGCACCGCAACGCTTGCGGCGCGGCAGATAGCGGTTTCCACCAACGAACAGCTTATCGGGATGGACCAGATTATTTTGGCCATGGAGAGCATCAGCGAGGCGGCGAGCCAGGGCGGGGAGGACGCCCGGCGCATGGAGGAGGCGGTTTCGCGCTTCGAGGCCGTTGCCCAGAAGCTTTTGAGTCTTGCGGGGAGGTACAGGGTGTAGGGGGGATTCCGGGCTTTGCTGAGAATGTGGGAAGAGTTGGATGGTTGACCCCGCCGTTTGCAAAGCGGCTGTCCGCGTGTGGCCGGCTCTTGGACGCGCAAGGGCGGTGCGCGTTTTTCGAACTCAAATGAGGGTCTATGTCCGGTATTCTGCCGTACATAGACACCTCATTTGTGCTTCGGGCATATGATCCTCCACAACATGTCGTTGTAGAGGACATACGC
>JAGVGH010000279.1 GCA_020057225.1 Desulfobacterales bacterium
AACTCTTAGAAACGACAAATTTGATGTAGGCTGGATGGTTCCGCCCGAAGGGCAGGTTCACCCAACATCTTGGAATAATGGTATAATTGTTGGGTACACACGGGCCTTGCGGCCCGGAACCACCCAACCTGCGCCTCATTTTGCAATTACCTCGAAAGACAGATGGCGCGGGTGCCTGATGGCAAGGCCTGAATCCGCATCAGGATTGTAGCATCCCAATGGCAGGTTCAATTGCCGTTGGGGCGCACGGCGTGCGCCCGGAATGTGGCAAAGGCGCCCACAAAGGATTATCTGTCTCGGGCTAACACTCTCTTCCCTATTATTCTGACTCCTGACTCCTGACTCCTGTCTTTTTACTCCCCCGGGGCCGCCCCGGAGAGCCTTTCCAGGCCCCCCGGAGCGTCTATGCCCCCACAACCCTTACCGCATGCAGCCGCCTCTCATGCCCATGCCGCCACCGCCGCCCATGCAGCCCATTCCGCCACCACCCATGCAGCCGCCGGGACCCATCGGGGGAAGACCCAGCTCCTCGGCCTTCTTGTCAATCTTCTCGTCGAGATCGAAAATCTCCCGCGCCAGAGCGCCCGTGGCCTTCACATCCGGGGCTGTCTGAGCCTGGAGCGCCCGAAGCTCGGCCCGCTTGCCCGCAAGCTCCCTCCGCAAGTCCTTGGTCTCGGTCAGGAATTTGGTAAACGCCGCCTTCTGCTCCGCCGTAAGCTCCTGGGCTTTCGCCGGCCCGGGACCGGCTCCAGGATGCCCTGTTCCGTCATACGACCACGCCCCGGTCGTCAGCATGCCCACCACCATCAGCCCCGCCAAAAGCACCGCAAACTTTTTCATTGTCTTTTCCTTTCATGGCTGTGTTGCCGGTCCTTCCGGACGGCATGTTTCCTGCCTTTATCTTTTCCGGTTCCTCACCGGCGCGCGCCGTGTTCTGGCTCCGAGATAGAGCAAACGACGTGCCAAAGCAATTTGCTAATTTTTAACTTATTGAAATTAAACCATAATTATTAATTGGCCGCAGAGAAGGCCCGCCCATGCCCTTTCCGCGAAAATCCGGGGCATGTATAAATTTTATCCAGGTATCCTCTTTGCAACCGTCAGGTGGTTCTTTTTTACACAGACAAGCGCGAGGCAACCAAAACCCATGGACCCGCAATCCGTCCTCCACATGAAAAACAAGGCCCGCCCGGCGGCCCCACGGATCAGCCCCTGGTTTTTTTTCATTCCCGTGCTCCTTCTGGCCGCCGTGGTCGCGGCCATCACCCTGCGCAACGCGGGCCGGGAGCGCCGCGCCATGACCTTCGTTCTCCTGGAAAAAGGAACGGCCCTTATCCGGACCGTCGAGGCCGGGGCAAGGACCGGCATGATGGGAATGGCCTGGGGGGAAAGCCAGGTGCAAACCCTTTTGGAGGAGGCGGCCAAACAGCAGGATGTCCTCTATATCGCCGTTTGCGCCCCGGACGGCAAAATTCTGGCCCACAGCGACAGGACACGCATCGGACAAAACCATCCACTGTTTCCGTCGCCCGCGCCACCCGGCTCCCTGGAATTCGAAACCTGGCGGTATGTCTCCCATGGAAACACCATGGGATTTGAGGTTTACAGAACCTTCCGGCCCCTGCGGCGAGGGCGGTTCCACATTTCGCCTTTTCAGGACGGACCGCCGCCGGACAGAAGCCCGCGCCCGCCGCCCGAAGGCTGCTCCAGGGGGCCTGACGGCTGGTGCGCGCCCCCGCCTCCTGACAGGGAGGCCCCTGTCATCCTTGCCGGGCTGGACATGAAACCCCTTGTAACCGAGCGGGAAAAGGACATCCGGACCAGCTTTTTAATTTCCGGCGCCCTTTTCCTTGTGGGTCTTGCGGGCATGGCAAGCCTGTTCTGGGCCCAGCACTACCGGACGGCGCAAAGGCTTCTCAAGGACGCCGACGCGTTCGCCGACGTTCTCGTGGCAAGCCTGCCCGTTGGACTCATCGCCACAGACCCGGAAGGCAGGGTTGTCTTCCACAACAGCGCCGCGGAGGCTCTGACAGGCGTTTTCCGTTCCGGCGCCCTGGGCCGGGAGGCGGACGCCCTGTTTCAAGAGCGTCTCCCTGTGCTTGGAGAATTTTTACACACCTCCGGGCCTGTGTTGGAAAAGGAGATCGAGAGCGTTGTTCCCGGAAAAGGCCCGGTGTCGTTCGCCGTGTCCGCGGCCCGGGTGGTGAATGCGGACGGGCAGCAGGCCGGCCAGGTGCTTATCCTCCGGGACCTTTCGCAAATCCGCGCGCTGGAGGAGGAAATCCGGCGCAAGGAAAAACTCGCCGCCCTGGGCGGGCTTGCCGCAGGTGTGGCCCATGAGATTCGGAATCCTCTCAGTTCCATCAAGGGCTTGGCCACCTATTTCGGCTCCATGCCCGGAGCGGGCGAAGAGGAGCGGCAGGCCGCGCGGGTGATGGTAAACGAGGTGGAGCGTCTTAACCGGGCCGTGAGCGGACTTCTGGAGTTTGCCCGGCCCGCGGAGTTGAGCCGCAGAAAGACCGATGTCCGCGCCCTGGCGGCCCATACCCTGCGGCTGGTGCGGGAGGACGCGGCGGCCCGGGGTGTGGCTGTTCCGCACGCGGAGGAGGACGGCCCGCTTGTTGCCCTGCTGGACCCGGACCGTTTGAGCCAGTGCCTCTTGAACCTCTACCTCAACGCCATCGAGGCCATGGAGAACGGAGGCGAGCTTCGGGTCCGGTCGGCGGAGGCGGCCGGGGACACTCTTGAAATCACTGTGGAGGACACGGGCAAGGGCATTCCCAAAGAGGATCTGGAGAAGATTTTTGAACCGTACTACACCGCCAAGCCATCGGGCACGGGCCTTGGACTCGCGGTGGTGCATAAAATCGTCACGGCCCACGGAGGACATGTGCGGGTGGAAAGCCAGCCCGGCCTGGGCGCGCGTTTCACCCTGGTTTTCCCTGGCGCCCTGGACGGAGGAAACGATGAGGGATGATGAGAGGAAAGCCACGGTGCTCGTGGTGGATGACGATCCGGGCCATCGGCTGACGCTTTTGACCCTTGCGCGCTCCTGGGGCTACCGGACCCGGGAGGCCGCGGACGGCGCCGCCGCGCTTGCGCGGGTCAAAGAGGGCGGAAACGACATTGTGCTCATGGACGTGCGCATGGCGACCATGTCCGGCCTGGAGGCTCTTAAAAAGGTTAAGGAGTACAATCCCTCGGTGCCGGTGCTCATCATGACCGCGTACTCGAGTGTCGAGTCCGCTGTGGAGGCCCTCCGGAACGGCGCCTATGACTACCTCGTGAAACCCCTTGATTTTGACGATCTCAAGATTACCCTTGCCAGGGCCCTCGAGCACGCGGGCCTTAAAAACGAAAACGAGACCTTAAAGAAAAAACTTTCGGAGGCCGGGGACAAGGGAGGAATCGTGGGCACAGGCGCCGCCATGCGGGAGCTTATGGCGATGGTGTCCATGGTGGCGCCCACCGAGGCCACAGTGCTTGTCACCGGGGAATCCGGCACTGGAAAGGAGCTGGTGGCCCGTATGCTCCACAAGGGAAGCCCCAGGGCGGGCGGGCCGCTGGTGGTGGTGAACTCCGCGGCCATCACGGAAACCCTTTTGGAATCGGAGCTTTTCGGGCATGAAAAGGGCGCGTTCACCGGGGCGGACAGGCGCCGGGAAGGCCGCTTTGCCCAGGCGGACGGCGGCACGCTGTTTTTGGATGAAATCGGGGAAATGCCTTTGTCCATGCAGGCCAAGCTCCTGCGGGCCATCCAGGACCGGGAGATCCAGCCCCTGGGCGGGGACAGGCCAAGGAAAGTGGACGCGCGGATCATCGCGGCCACCAACCGGGACCTTTCCCGGGAGGTCCAGGCCGGGCGTTTTAGGGAAGACCTTTTCTACCGGCTCGCGGTGGTGACCATCAAGGTGCCGCCCCTGCGGGAGCGGGTCGAGGACGTGCCGCTTCTGGCAAGCCATTTTCTGGCCCGGTTTGCCGAGAAAAACCGCAAGACAGCCAAAGGATTTACGCCCATGGCCATGGACATGCTTTTGAAATATTCCTGGCCGGGAAATGTGCGGGAGCTGGAAAACGCGGTGGAGCGGGCGGTGATTCTTATGCCCGGGGAGCATGTGACCGAGCGGGAACTGCCGCGGCCCGTTGTGGACGCGTGGCCCGGGGAGACGCCCGCGCCGCTTTCCGCGGCGCCCCGGGAGTCCGCGGGTCCGCGTCCCCTGGACGATGTGGAGCGGGACGCCATTTTAGGGGCGCTGGAGGCGGTGGGAGGCAATAAGAGCGAGGCGGCCCGGGTTTTAGGCATCACCCGGAAAACCCTGCACAACAAGCTCAAGCGCTACGGCCTGGGAAGCGGCGAAGAGTAGGGACGTATTGGCGTCATTGTTTTAAACCTGCGGAGCCGGAAAGAAGGCTTTAGATTCTATGTCCGGATTATCCGCGCTTTTTGCGCAGATAATGTCTGAGCCATGGTCCTGGGGTTGAAACCCCAGGCTAAATCAAAAACCTTGCCGC
>JAGVGH010000111.1 GCA_020057225.1 Desulfobacterales bacterium
CAATGGAACCCGAGCCATCGGAGCGCCCGGTGGTAAGCGATAACGGCCGTCACATAACCGTAGGGGCGCACGGCGTGCGCCCGCGATGAAAAAGTGCCCTTAAAATCCTCCTCAGCAGTATTTAGGGATAAGCACGTAGAAACCCCTCCTGGCATGCGGGGAAAAGCTCCTCCGGAGGCGTTTTCCCGGCGCCCGCCACAAAAGCCGTCCCGGCTCCCTGTAGATTTCCGCGCTGTGGGAAAGAAGCAGGAGCTTGTGCCGGGTGTGGAGCTCCACCAAGGCGCCGGAGGAAGGGTTTTCAAGAAAGCCGCGCCACCGGGCATGGGCGAACACCCGGGCGATGAAGTTTTCCCGGAGTTTCACATCATGCAGCCTGCCTTCGTCCTCCACAGGCACCAAGGGGTTCGCCTCCATAAAAGCCCTGGCGAACAGTCCTGTTCCCAGGTTTACGGGCATTCCGGACTCTGTGTAAACGGGCACCCCGGACATGCCGCTTGAGGGGGATTTGGATTTGAAGATGAAGCCGGAGAGGTTTTCCCTGGAAAGCTCCTCGACCCTTTTCGCGGCCCATTCCCGCATAAGAGGGGTGAGGTCTTTTCCGGTCCGGGTCGTGACAAGCCGGGGCGCCTCCGGGGTTCCGACAAGGCGCATCGCCTCCCTGGGAACCGGAAGGCCGCACTCCACCTCCGGGCACACGGGCACAAACTCCACGTACCTGCCCAGAGTGTCGGTCAAATACCGGTCGTGCTTGTGCCCGCCGTCATACCGGACCTTGCTCCCGGTAAGGCAGGCGCTGATTCCCAGACGAACCGGCGGATTGGGCATGATAGTCTCCTTTGGGGTACGGCGGTTAGCCCCCGGCGCTCCTTATTCAGCCCCTGCGTCCTCAAGCTCCGGAGTCGCGAACATGGCGGCGGGGGAGATGACCGGCTCTTCCATGGAGGATAACACCCATGTGGGTGCAGGGGGACCAGGTGGCCAGGGAAACCGCCTGGCTTTGGCGGTTCTTGGATGTGTGGAAAATGAGTTCGCCGTCAGGAAGCTCCTTTGGAGCGGTTTTACCGCGGGCCGGAGCGGCCGCGCTTATCAGGACAAGGGTCAAAACCATAGGAAACAGAGCGCGTGCGCCGGAAGACCCCGTTCCCATCCGCCTTAGTCCCCTTCTTCTTCCTCACGGACGTGGGACGCCGCGCCGGCAAAGGCCCCGGCAAGGTCCACACTTCCTGTGAGGGGAACGCTGTCCTCTGTTTCCCGCAAATACGATTCCCTGGATTCCTGTTCTTCCCCGTCTCCAAGGTCCGCGCCTGAAGCGCCCTCCCCTTCCTCCGGCGCCTCCGGCTCGCTCTCCGTCTCCACGCCCCCGGCCCCGGAAACCCCCTGTCCCGCGTCTTCCGGCACCCCCCTCCCCTCCTCTTCTGTCCGCCCCTGCCATTTGGCCTCCGCGCCTTTGGGCGTCTCGAAGCCCAGATCCTCGATTTCCTTTAAGGACGGAAGCTCCGCGAGGTCTTTGAGCTCGAAGACTTCAAGGAACCGGCGGGTGGTGGCATAGACCATGGGGCGTCCGGGAATGTCTTTTCTGCCCAGAACGCGGACCAAGTCCTTTTCCATGAGCTGGCGGAGCACGCCCCCCGCGTCCACGCCCCGGATGTGTTCGATTTCGCTGCGCATGACAGGCTGTTTGTAGGCGATGATGGCCAGGGTTTCGAGGGCGGCCCTGGAAAGCCGGGCGGGCTGGGCGCGGTGGAGGCGGCGTATCCAGGGGGCGAATTCCGGACGGGTCCTGAGCTGCCAGCCGCCCGCGACCTGGGCGAGGCGGAAGCCGCCGCCGCGGGCCTCGTAGTCGAGGTTGATCTCGACCAGGGCGGCCCTGAGCTGGCCGGGCGCGGTGCCTGGAAGCGCCTCCAGAAGGGCCTCCTCGGAGATGGGCTGGTCGGAGGCGAAGAGCAAAGACTCGATGATGTGCCGGAGTTCGGGCATGTGCAGGGGCAGTCGTTAGGGTTAGATTCTATGTCCGGATTATCCGCGCTTCTTGCGTAGATAATGGCGCAGCCTTCAAAAACGGGCCGTTTGCAGCAAGCCCTAAAGCCTGATATAGTTGTGGCCTGTCAAGAGAAAACAGCTAGAGCAAAAGCTGCTTGCGCAGAGTGTCATAATCCTTGCCCGCCGCCCAGAACCGGGGCAACAGCCGGGCGAATCTCCCCATGGTGTTCTGCGCGCGATGGCTGCTGTCCACCCCCATGCTCCCCCCGTCCGCGCCGCGCGGTCCCTGCTTTAAAACCGCTACGGTGTGCTGAAAATACCCCGGGCGATCATGTCGGTTATCTTGTGGGTGGCCGCTTCGAGATCTCCCCGTGACATTCCCCGGGACGCGCCTCCGAAAAAGTGATAGGCACAGCGCAGGATTGCCCCGGCGTAAAAGTTGGCGGCGATTTCCATATCCAGGCCGGGCCGTACATGGCCGTTGTTGACGCCGAGCTGGATGTCGTTGGTAATGATATTGGTGATACGCTGTTCAAAACGCAGGATAACGGAGTCAAAATGCTGGGGAAGACCAAGTCCCATGCGCAAAAGCGTGTTGCAGATGTCGGGGTCCTCGGCGAAAAAAAGAAAGGTTGTATGGATGCGGAACCGCAGGTATTCTATGGGGGTGATGGTTTTGAGGTCCAGTTTGAGAATGGCCTCGGAAACCATGTTTTCATACCTTTTAAGGTAAGATTCCAACAGCGTTGTGAAGATGTCGTCCTTGTTTTTGAAATACTGATAGATGGTCCCGCGCGCCACATCCGCGGCGTCCATAATATCGGATATCTGCGTCTGGTAATACCCACGGTCCGAAAACAGCCGTTTCGCCGATTCGAGAATCATTTCCTTGCGTTCATTGCGCTTCATTACTCTGTCCCTGCCTCTTTCCTGCCCTCCGGGTTGTCTCCGGGATTTTTTCCCGGTTGTCGAAAACACATCATGCTTACCATCAAATACGTGTCATGACAAGAACTTAGGGTGGAAAAACTGAAAATGCGCCATACGGGCATCCCCGCCGGATATTAGGAAGCCCGCTTTTTACCCAAATACAACCACGCGGGGGAATCCCCCCCGTCCTTTGTTGAAAAAAAGGCCGCTTCCAAAAGGAGCGTGTCAAAATACGGCTCCGCGGCCGCCACCACTTCCAGTGCCGTGCAGCGGCAAACACCCGGAGCGCCCCCGGGCGCGTCTTTCCTTCCGCACACAAGAAGCCATTTTCCATCCGGACCAAGACAGGCCGCCGCCTTGCGGGCGACTGCCCTTCGGTCCGCGTGCCCGGAGTAGGAATGGAAAAGCCCTCTGTCGTACACAAGATCCTGGGGCGGGACAGGGGGCGGGTCCCCTAAAAAATCCCAGACGAAAAAACGCGCTGTGACGCCCGCCCGCCCTGCCCTTTCCCGCGCCAGGCGGATTGCCGCGGCGGATTCGTCAAGTCCGCTCACCGTGAAACCCTGCTCCGCAAGCCATACCGCGTCCGCGCCTGTGCCGCAGCCCGCTTCCAGGACGGCGCACGGAAGAATCGCGCCGCGCTCCGCCATCCGGACAAGATTCCCGTCCGCGCGGCCAATATCCCATGGCGTGTCCCCTTCCGCGTACCTGTCCATGCGCCCGCTCACGGAATCCTGAGAACCTTGGCGCCCCGTATGCGCCGCTCTTTGAGGTCCACAAGGGCCTGGTTGGCTTCCTCCAGCGCGTATTCCTCGACCTCCGGCATGATGGGGATTTCCCCGGCCATTTGAAGGAATTCCGCGACATCCCGGCGCGCCACATTGGCCACAGTCTTGATTTCCTTTTCCATCCACAGGTCCCTGGGATAATCCAGGGACAAAAGCGCGTCCTTGTCGCGCTCCTCCTTTCTTATGGCGTTGATCACCAGCCTGCCTCCGGGCGCAAGGTTTTTAAGCGCCTCCGCCACAGGGCGCCACGCAGGCGTGGTGTCAATCACCGTTTCGAGCGCCTCGGGACTTGTCTCCTCCGCGGCCCCCGCCCACACCGCGCCCTCTTCCAGCGCGAATTCCCTCTCAGAGGGTGTGCGGCTGAACACGTAAACCCGGGTGTCAGGCCAGCGGTGGCGGACTATTTTGAGCACAAGATGGGCCGAGGCGCCGAATCCGGTAAGGCCCAGAGTCCTGCGGCCTTCTATTCCCGCAAGCCGAAGGGAGCGCCAGCCAATGGCCCCGGCGCAAAGCAGCGGAGCGGCCTGGGCGTCGGTGTGGGTTTCCGGAAGAGGATGGGCGTTCTGTTCCGGAACAGTCATGTATTGGGCGTAGCCGCCATGCGCATCCCTTCCTGTGGCGATAAACCCCGGGCACAGGTTTTCAAACCCGCTTTGGCAATATCCGCAGGTTCCGCAGGAGGACCATATCCAGCCCACCCCCACCCTGTCCCCCGCGGAGAAACGGAAGGCCCCCTCGCCCCGCTCCACCACGCGGCCCGCCACCTGATGGCCCGGCACCACAGGATACCTGGGAGGCGGCGTCCGCCCCTCGATTTCATCCAGCTCCGTGTGGCAGACGCCGCAGGCCGAAACCCTGATAAGAACCTCGCCAGGCCCAGGCTTCGGGATGTCCCGGCGGAGAAGCGCGAGGGGCCTCTTTTCACGCGCAAGGTCAACAAGCCCGGAAAGAACCATGGCCAGCATGGGCCGCCTCCTTTCCCGGGCACCTGAACCGGTTTTTCCATAAGGAAGCCCGGATGACGGCCCGGAGCATGCAACGGGTTATAGCGAAAACACGCGTTAAAAGGAACGTAAAGAAAGACTTGCCCGGCGGTTTCCGTTCTTCGGTCCCAATGTGCTTCCCCAGGAGGTAATTGCAAAACTCTACGCCTCATTTTGCAATTACCTCCCAGGGTCAAGGAACAGGCCCACAATAATGCAAACAGGCCGGGCAGGCAACCGTGAGGCGCGGTTGCCCATATAGCTGTGGATAGGTGAAGAGCGCCCGGGTAGAGTCTCCGGCAAGGGTTTTCATCCGGAAAGGGGAGCGGTTTGAGAGGCGCTGCCGGGAGGTGGACGGGCGGACAGGCGTCTGCGACGGTTTGCGAAGCGCGCAAGAAACCGGGCCGTTAGGCTTTAGGGCTGGTGGAAACGGCCCATTTTTGAAGGCTGCGCCATTATCTACGCAAACAAACCAGATAATCCGGACACTGGATCTAACGCAACCGGACGCGGAACCGGAACCAGGGGCGGGGCGGGGACGGCGGGCAGGCCCGGAACCAGGATGGCGTTGTCCTCTTCCAAAAGCATTCGCCGGAGTGGCGTCAACTCCCAGGCCAAACCTCTCCGGCCCGCGCGCAAAAAACAGGGATCTTTCAGGTTTCGGCCTGCTCACTATTCCGCCGACGCAAGGTTTCGTTCCCTCTCCCCGTCAAACCGGACCCTCAGCGTGTAGCCGGCCAAATCCTCCCGCTCGAACCTCTCCAAAAGCTCCCGGCCCGCGTCCAGATAGGCCAGGACGCGCCGTCCGTCCCCAAGTCTTCCGGCAACAATGCCTTTTTCCGCCACGCCCTTGGGATCATGCCATATCACATAGGCTTCCACCCTGAGAGGCCCTTCCGCCTTTTCCACGGGCACCGGCAGGGTCTCCCGGTCTATCCGGGCCTGGACCAGGGAATCGTCCCGCTCCTCCCAGGAATGCTTCCCGGGGCGCTTTCCGTAAATTCCGACCGCGTGCTTGGTATTGTACCATCCAAGACCTGTGACCAGGGCCTTGGCCGACGGGTCCCGCCGTATTCTTCCCATGGCCTCGCAAATCCCGTGCAGGGTGTAGTTGCTGCCCGGGCCTCCAAAATACGGCAGCCCCCCGGTGAGGGAAAATCCCCGGGGATCGTCCATGGAAACCCCCAGGGCGTCCAGGGCCATTTGCACCACTACGGGAAAACAACTGTAGAGGTCAAAACAGGTGAGGTCTTCCACCGAGAGTCCCGCCTGCCCCAGGGCAAGGGCCGCCGCCTCTTTGATGGCCGGGGAATCGTACAGCGCGGGCCGCCGGCTTAAATGCCAGACATTGGTGAGCGAGGCGCCGCCCATGGGATACACCCACTTTTCCGGCGGCACCCCCAGCGCCGAGGCCACGGTCTCGCCGCACATCACCACACAGGCCGCCTGGTCAACATGCAGATTGGCGCACATCCTAAGCGTGTAGGGAAAACCCGCCAGACGGTTTTGGGCGGAGGGGGTGACAAGCTCCTCCCCGGAAAGGCCCGAGCGGTCCCAGGCAAAGGGATTGTCCCGGGCGGTACGGGAAAGGCGCCCGCAGATTTTGGCCAGGCTCTTCCGGTGCGCGTGGATGCTCTGTCCCCGCGCGGCCCGGAGCGCGTTTTCAAACAGCGCGTACACGTACGCGGGCGGTATGAGGTCGTAGCGGAGTTCCCATTCCGCGGTTCCGTCCCGGGTGTCGCCCTCTTCCTTTTCCGGCGGCTCCCAGGGAGGCCAGAACGCGGGAATTCCCTCGGTCCTTGCCCGGCGCACCGCGTATCCGGACTCTGCCCCGGCCAAAAGCGCCACCTGGGTTTCCCCTCTGGCAATGGCCCGGGCGGCCTTGTTGACAATGACCTGGGGGCTGTCCCCTCCGAGGGCCATGTAGTGGGTGTCCCTGGGCCGGACACCCAGTTCCCGGCACAGGAGTCCCGGGGCGTCCCGGTAGCTCCAGGACATGATGTTGACCATCCACACGGAGTCGCAGAGATCCCCCATGGCGGGCGCGCCCGTGTCCGCGAAGGCCAGGCGCGCGGTCCGGGCCATGAGGCCCACAGGGTCCAGGGGATTTTCAGTGTCGCGGGCCTGGGTGTGCTGTCCCAGGCCCACAAGCACGGGAATGTCGGGGCGTGGCATCGCGTTCTCCTCGCTGCGGTTCAGAAGACAGAGCGTTTACGCGACCCGGAGGTTTTGGGGCAGTCTGCGGGTGAAGATGTCCGCGGCCTCTTCCACCATATCCCGCAAAACCTCTCCGGCGGGTTTGATGGAATGGATGAGCCCTGAAACCTGTCCGGCAAATCCGCCAATATACTCCGTTTTTCCGGCCTTCACAAACCCCCCGAGCAGGGCCGAGGCAAGCATCACCTGGAAGGGAAAAGGCAGCGCCGTGAGCCCGGAGGAGTTCCACAGTTCATGGAAGCGCGTATAGCTGGCCCTGGAGGTTTTGCCGGTGTAGAGGGTGCTAACCCGGGTGTCCTCGTCGGTGGACTCGACGATGCGCTGTTTGCAGAGGTCCATGGCTCCGCCCTCGACAGTGGCGAGAAAGCGCGTGCCCACCCAGACGCCGGGGCAGCCCATGGCGATGGCGGCGGCGAGGCCGCGTCCGTCGCCGATGCCGCCCGCGGCGAGAACGGGAACCGGGGAGGCCGCGTCAATGGCCTGGGGAAGAAGCGCCATGGTGCCCACGCGTCCGGTGTGGCCGCCGCCCTCATGTCCCTGGGCGGCCACGAGGTCCACGCCGGATTTGGCGACCCGGCCCGCGTTTTTGGCGTTGCCCACCACAGCCAGGACCTTCATTCCCAGGCTGTGTGCCTCCTCGACCATGAAGCCCGGGTCGCCCAGGCCGGAGCAGAAGAGCGGCACCCGCTCCTCCAGGCAGACGGCCACGGCCTCCTTGGGGCGCATGGCGGTGGTGTCCATTTTGACCAGGATGTCGTTTCTGTCCGGGAGTCCCAGTTCGTTTTGGACCTTGCGGAACCAGGCGAGGTGTTCGGGCGGGAGGAATTTGATGACCTCGGAGAGGGGGACGGCCTCGTTTCCTTCGGCAAAGGCCGGGAGGTTTTTGGGCAGGAGGAGGTCCACGCCAAAGGGTTTGTCGGTTTTGGAGCGGATGTCGCGGATGGCCTGGCGGAGTTCGGGGATGCTGAATCCGGCGCCGCCGAGGACGCCGAGTCCTCCGGCCTCGGAGACGGCGACGACGAGTTCGACGGGGGCGCCGTTGGGTTCCCCGGCGAGGGTTGGTCCCATGCCTGCGCTGAGGATGGGGTAGAAGATGCCCAGCATGTCGCAGAGGGGGGTATGGAGGGTGCGTTTTGCCATGGGGATTGCCTTTCATTAGGGGCCGGGAGAGCTGGGAGGAGGGCCTTGAGGGCGGACGGACATCCGTCCGCATAGACTGACATGTCAGTTCATATTAACTCCTTGTGACGCTCCTTGTCAAGACCTTTCTCCGCCAGCCTTGGCGCGCCTTCCTCCCGACTATGGCAAACCACCGCCCACCCTTTATGTCTTGCGCGCCAAGGTCCACCGTGGTAGAAATCCCGACAGGAAATTTTTGATTGTGTGAACCGAAGAGGGGAAGAAAAGCCGCGATGATCCCTGTGGAGATGCTCGACAATCTCGCGAAGGAGAGACTCGCCGACGCGGAAATCCTTTTCTCCAAGGAGAGGTATGGCGGCGCGTTATACCTGTGCGGATACGCGGTGGAGCTGGCCCTGAAAGCAAGGGCGTGTAAAACCCTGGACTGGGAAGGTCTGCAAGAAAAGGAAAAGGATTTCTCGCTTTTCAAAATACTGTTCACCCACGACCTGAACGCCCTCTTGCGGTTGACAGGGTTCGAGAAATCCATCGAGGTAATTGCAAAACTCTTGGAAACGACAAATTTGATGTAGGCCGGGTGGTTCCGCCCGAAGGGCAGGTTCATCCAACATATTGGAATAATGCCATAA
>JAGVGH010000089.1 GCA_020057225.1 Desulfobacterales bacterium
AAAATTATGATGTAGGTCGGGTGGTTCTGCGCGAAGCGCAGGTTCACCCGACAATATCCTCACATATCTTTAAGCAAGAATGTTCATATAAGTTAGCGCTTATGGGTTGAAACCCCAGGCTGAAAAGCCTTGCCGCGCCGCGGCTGCCATGAGGATAAAGACCCAGGTTATATCAAGAAAAATCTGTTAAAACAGGGTCTTTCTCCCTATTCTCCTAACTTCTAACTTCTCCGGCTCCACCGGCGTCTCCGGGCGGGACACCGGTCCCGCCCAAGACAGCCCGTCCGCCTATTCCTTCCCTCCTTGCAGCGCCACCCAGGTGAGATACCCGCCGGCCACGTTGTACGCCTTGTATCCGTGCGCCTGAAGCAGGCGCGCCGCCACATGCCCCCGCTGGCCCAGATAGCAGAAAATATGGATGGCTTTGTCCTTGGGAAGCTCGTCCATCCGCCGCCTCAGCTCGTTTATGTCCATGTGCAGCGCCCCGGGAACCGGCTCCTCCACCACCTCGGGCTTGGTTCTCACATCCAAAAGCACCCCGTCCCCGTCCAGGTTCTCCCAATGGACCATAGGCATAAACCCGGTAAGCGCGTTCACCGCCACCATGCCCGCGATGTTCACCGCGTCCTTGGCCGAGCCATATTGCGGCGCGTAGCACAGCTCCGCCTGCTCCAAATCGTAAGCGGTTCCGCCAAACCGCATGGCCGTGGCGATCACGTCAATGCGCTTTTCCGTCCCTTCCCCGCCCACAGCCTGCGCCCCCAGAATCCGGCCCGAGGGTTTTTCATAAATCAGCTTGAGGGCGATATTCTCCGCGCCAGGATAGTATCCCGAGTGGTTCAGAGGATGAACATATACCTTTTCGTACGAAATCTCTCTGCCCTTGGCCGCAAGGGCCTTAAGGGATTTTTCCGTCTCGCCGGTGGAGGCCGCGGTAAGCCCAAAGACCCCGCACACCGCTGTTCCCAGCACCCCCTGGAACTCCGGCGGCGGAGAACCAAGGCCCATGATAACATCCGCCGCAAGCCGCCCCTGCCGGTTGGCCGGGCCCGCCAAGGGAATCAGGCGTTTTGCGCCGGTGACAAAGCATTCCACCTCCACAGCGTCCCCCACGGCATACACATCCGGAGCGCTGGTCCGCATCTGTTTGTCCACCAAAATGCCGCCGGTTTCTCCCAGGGCGATGCCCGCGGCTTTGGCAAGCTCCACCTCGGGCCGCACGCCCACGGACATTACCACCAGGTCCGCGGGAAGATTCTCGCCGGAATCAAGGGACACCACAAGACCGCTGTCCCCGCCTTGGGCGAATCCGGTCACGGCCCGGCCCAGGCGAAGCTCCACCCCCTCGTCCTCCAGGCGGCCGTGAAGCGGCGCGGCCATTTCCGGGTCCAGGACAGGCAAAACATGAGCCTGCATCTCCACCACTGTGACCGAAAGACCGCGCTTCATCAGGTTTTCGCACATCTCAAGGCCGATAAACCCGCCGCCTACCACCACCGCCTTTTCACAAGGACGCCCCGTGAGCCATTTCATAATGGCCTGGGTGTCCGGTATGTTCCGCACCGTGAAGATGCCCGGAAGCGCCATTCCGGGAAGCCTGGGCTTTACCGGCGCGGCGCCCGGAGACAAAACCAGGACATCGTATCCCTCGCGGCTGGTCTTGCCGCTTTTAAGGGAGCGGATCTCCACCTCCCGCGCCTGGGTGTCCACAGCGAGTACCTCGTGCCGCGTCCGCACGTCAATGTTGAAACGGTGCTTGAAAAGCGCCGGAGTGGCGAGAAGAAGGTGCTCCTCCTCCTCGATGACCCGGCCCACGTAGTAGGGAAGCCCGCAGTTGGCGAATGAGACATAGGGGCCGCGCTCGAACACGGTGATGTCCCAGTCCTCGGAAATCCGGCGCGCCCGCGCCGCGCAGGAGGCGCCGCCCGCGACACCGCCGACAATGACCAGTTTTTTCCGTTGCATGGGGGATCTCTCACAATGCGGCGTCCGCCCCGGGGTTATAAGGCGGACGGTTGTTTATGCCTGTTGGGTTTCCATATATTTCAATGCCCGGTCAAAGCGCCCGAGAACGCGCTCTTTGCCCAGCACCCGGACCATCTCGAAAAGCCCCGGGCTGGCGGTTTTGCCTGTCAGCGCCATGCGCGCGGGCTGGGCAATAGCGCCGAGTTTGACGCCAAGTCCGGCGGCTGTCTCCTGAAAAACAGCCTCCACCGCGGCCTCGTCCGGAAAAAGCTCCGCGTCCATGGCCGCGAATCTGTCCCTCACCAGCAGAAGCCCCTCCCTGGCCGCCGGAGAAAGGTGCTTTGTCGCCCCTTTCCCGTCGTAGGGAAAATCCTCCCGGAAATAAAACGACGCGCCCCGGGCCATTTCCACCAGCGTCTTGCTCCGGGGCCGCATCTGCTCCACCACGGCGTTCAAATACGCGCCCTGTTCCACATCGGAAACGCCTTCTTTTTCCAGGAAAAAGGGCAGTTGCTCCGCCAGGGCCGAAACGGGGGTCGCCCGGATGTGCTCGGCGTTCAGGGCAAGCAGCTTGTCAAAATCGAACACTCCCGCGGATCCGCCCAGATGTTCGAGGCCGAATTTCTCCACCAGTTCTTCCCGTGTGAAAAACTCCTGGTCGCCGCAGGACCATCCCAGCCGCGCCAGGTAATTCAAAAGCGCTTCCGGCAGATATCCCTGGTCCCTGTACTCGAACACGCTGGCCGCGCCGTGGCGTTTGGAGAGGCGTTTTTTATCGGGCCCAAGCACCATGGGCACATGGGCGAAGACGGGCAAAGGCGCTCCCAGGGCCTGGTAGATGAGGATTTGGCGCGGGGTGTTGGAGACATGATCGTCCCCCCGGATGACGTGGGTGATGCCCATGTCCACGTCGTCCACCACCACGGCAAAGTTGTACGTGGGCGTGCCGTTGCCGCGGACGATGACAAGATCATCCAGTTCCTCGTTGGCGATGGCGATGCGTCCCTTTACTTTGTCATCAAGGATGGTGTGGCCGGCGAGGGGGGCTTTCAGGCGGATGCAGGCGCCGGGTGAGGATCCCAGGCCCTTTTCCCGGCAGGCGCCGTCGTATTTGGGTTTGCCGCCTGTGGCCATGGCGCGCTGGCGCATGGCCT
Source organism: Desulfobacterales bacterium (assembly GCA_020057225.1). Taxonomy (GTDB): domain Bacteria; phylum Desulfobacterota; class Desulfobacteria; order Desulfobacterales; family Desulfatibacillaceae; genus JAGVGH01. Next base: position 3,120 of record JAGVGH010000089.1, read on the forward strand.
CCACAGCCTCGGGCGGACAGGTGCAGTAGTAGGCGTGGCCGGACTCCACGAGCTGTTTTGCCCGGGCCACATGGATGTCCATGCGCTGCATCTGGAAAAAGGGGCCCTCGTCCCAGTCCATGCCGAGCCACGTGAGGGAGTTGAGGATACCGTCCACAGACTCCTGGGTGGAGCGCACCTCATCGGTGTCCTCGATGCGCAGGACAAAGACGCCCTTGTTGGCGCGGGCAAAGAGCCAGTTGAAGAGGGCGGTGCGGGCGCCCCCCACGTGGAGCGCTCCGGTGGGGCTGGGGGGAAAGCGTGTGCGAATGGTTTGCATGGGATGCGTGTCCTTTCATGGAGCGCCGGGCGGGGTTGGATGCCCGGGGGAAGCCGTGGCTTACCACAGGCGCGCGGTGTTCTCAAGGGCGGTGGGAGGAAAAAGGGGGGAAGGCGCCGCGGCGCGCGGTGGAGTGAAAATCGTTTCCTTGTTCCGCCCCCTCTCCCCGGCGGCGCCGGTTTAATGCTTGAAACTCCTCTGGCCCGTGAACACCATGGCCACTCCCGCCTCGTTGCAGACCTCGATAACCACATGGTCGTTCATCGCCCCTCCCGGCTGCACCACCGAGGACACCCCTTCCCGTATCCCCACGTCCACCCCGTCACGGAACGGGAAAAACGCGTCGCTCACCATGGCCGCCCCGATCAGCCCGCCCTTTTCCCCGGCCACCCGGGCGTCCAGGGCCGACCGCTTCTCCAGATCCGCCATGTCGTTATAGGCCACACCGTATTCCTCGAAACAGTAACGGTCCGCGAGCTTCCGGTACGCCTTGTCCCTTGCGATTTCCGCGACGCCCACACGGTCCTGCTCTCCGGCGCCGATGCCCACCGTCGCCTTGTCTTTTACATAAAGCACCGAGTTGGAGGTGACTCCCGCCTCCACCAGCCAGCCAAAGAGCAAGTCATCCAGCTCCCTGTCTGTCGGCTTTCTCCGGATGGAATAGGTTTTCCCCTGGTGCGTCGTCTCCGCGGGAAGAAAATCCTCTCTCTTGAGGGTTTTGGGGGCAAACGACCACTGCAGGACCAAGCCGCCGTCCATGAGGCTTTTGAAATCCACCACCTGTTCGCCCACGTAGCTTTGCAGCCGGGCGATTCCCGGTATCTGGATAACGCGGAGGTTTTTTCTCCGGGTAAGAAGGGGGTAGGCCCCCTCCTCGAAATCCGGAGCGACCACCACCTCGACGTACTGGGAGCTCACGGCCTCTGCTGTCGCCTTGTCAATGGGCCGGTTAAAGGCGATGCATCCGCCAAACGCCGCCACACGGTCCGCCATGTAAGCCCGGTGGTAGGCGCGCTCCAGAGTGGAATCCAGGGCCACGCCGCAGGGGTTGTTGTGCTTGACGATGACAGCGCAGGGTTCTTCAGTGAAATAGCGCAGGATGTTGAGCGCGTTGTCCGCGTCCGTGATATTGATTTTGCCCGGATGCTTTCCGGACTGAAGAAGGTCCGCGTCCGATGCCAGATGCCTGCCGGGGGCGATGGAACGGGCCTTGCCCAAAACAAGGTTGCCGTTTACAAGCTTGTACAGCGCGGCCTCCTGCCCTGGATTTTCCCCGTAACGCAGCCCTCGGACCTCTCCGTCAATCTCCCAGCCGGTTTTCTCATACACCAGAGTCTGGCGCCCTTCCGCGTCCACAAAACTTACCTCGACACGGGGAGGAAAATGGTCTCCCTCGATGGCGCGGTACATTTTTTTCAAATCGTCAGCCATGGTGTTTCTCCTTTTTATGCGCGCGTCCTGCGCGGGCTTTTGGCGTTTTTAAGCCTAACGCCTCCGCGCCTTGGCCTTCTTTTTTTTGCGCCGCGCCCTCCTTTTTTCGATAATCCGCCCTGCGGTCTCGGCCAGACGCTCCCGTTTTTCGTGGATCTTTGCCTTGAGCTTGAGCCGGTATTCAATGATGCCGTCCCGCGCGAGAAAATAGGTAAGCACGGCCACGGGAAGGCCGATGACGACCCCGCCGATGATGAGGCAGATAAACACCTCCGGGGTCTTCTGGATGAGGTCCATGAAGGTAAGGCGGGACGCGTCGTCCTCGCTTGCGAATTTTTGGACGGGGGAATAAAACAGGGTTCCGGTTTTATAGGTCAGGGCGTACAGGAACGGGGCGGTGAGGGGATTGGTGACCCAGACTCCCAGGGCCGCGGAGACCTTGTTCCAGCCAAGAAGAGCGGCAAAGAACACGGCCTGGATCATTTGAAAGCCCATGGTGGGCGTAAAGCCCACAAAAACACCCAGGGCAAGCCCGAGGGCGATTTCCCGGGGTTCACCGCGGATGTCCATAAGCCGGTGGTAAAATTTTTTAAGCGCTGCCTTCATTGGCCTGCACGTTTCAATGCCCTGCGGCGGCCCCCCCCCGGCCGCCGGTTGACAGGAAAAGGCATTGATGCGCCGTGACATACCAAGACAGGGGGCGCAAGACAAGGGGAATCTGGCGGCGCCGGGCGCCTTCTTATCCTGAAACAACGCATCCCGGCAAGGCGCCCCGAAGTCTTTCAACCCCGGCGGGACTTATTCCGGTTTTCGCCACCACAAGCTGCGTAAGCCCCTCCATGGAACACAGCGCCGGAAGCGCCTCGTCCGTAACACCGTGGCAGCCGTACAAATTGAGTTCTTTCAGAAGATTAAGCCCCGCAAGGGCCTGAACCGTCCGCGCCGTGACCCTGGGACTCCCTAAAACCAGCACCGTCAGGCGGGAAAGTCCCCCCAGGGTCTCGGCGCCCGGGTCTCCAAAGCCCTGTCCCATCAGATACAGGTGCGTAAGCCCCGCAAGTCCGCCAAGCTGCCGCAGACCCCCGTCGCCAATCCGCGTGTCAATGAGATTCAGGCGCGCAAGAGAAGAAAACGCGGAAAGAGCCTCGATGCCGCGGTCGCCCACCTGGGTGGCGCGAAGCCCCAGACGCTCAACCCGTTCCAGGCACAGGATTTCGCGCAGCCCGGCGCCGGTGATTTGGCTTTTTTCCAGGTTGAGATGCACAAGGTTTGTAAGGCCCCGGATGTGTCTAAGCGCCCGGTTGCCAAGGCGGCGGCTTTCCACCACAAGCTCTTTCAGGCCCGTAAGATGGGCGGCGCTGGCCAGGTCCTCGTCTTTGGCCATGACCCAGTAGTCCATCCACGCCAGGGACTGAAGATCCTCCGGCGCAAGGGCGCGTAAAAACGTCGGGTCTTTCGCCCTCACAATGAGCTGGAGCATCCTGTCCCCCATCCCCTGGTCCAGAGGAACCTTGACCCTGCCTCTTGCATTGCCTAAGCTGACCGAATAGTCGTCATGCCGGTGGATATTGACAAAGCCGTCCACCAGCCACAGGTCTCCCTGGGAGGCGTCCTCGGGAAAAACAACCACGCGGAACAACCTCTCCGCCCCCTCCCGCGCGTCCGGGCCGGTCAGCCCGGCCCCTCTGAGCGCCTCCAGAACCTTGGAATGCCGCCCTTCTTCCGCCAGACGCCACAGAGCGTCTTTCCCCGCGGGATCAAGCCCTTTCAGGGCCCCGTGCTCCGCAAGGAGCTTTACGATATCCGCGTGCCCGTTCCGGCACGCCAGTTCCAGGGGAGATCCCTGATGCTTGCCCTTCTTGTGGATATCGGCGCCGCGCTCCACGAGAATGCGCGCGATGTCCAAAAAGCCCCCGTCGGCGGCCAGCATGAGGGGGGTTGTTCCGTACATGTCCTCCGCGTTGATAGCTGCCCCTTTAACGAGCAAAAACCGGAGAATGGCAGCGTGCTGTTCTTTTTGTACCCCCGATGCCGCCCTGTGGATTGGCTGCCTCCCTTCCATGTCCTCGATGGCCGCGTCCGCGCCCGCGTCCAGAAGAATCCGGACGGTTTCCAGCGAACCCGCCGACACAGCCAGAAAAAGGGCGGACTGCCCGTAACGGGATTTTGTATTCACGTCCGCGCCCGCTGAGAGAAGCAAACGGACCATGTCCGGCGGTCCGCACAGTCCCGCGCAAACCAGAGGCGGCATTCCGTCCTTGTCCGGAAGGTCAACCCGGGCGCCCTTCACAACAAGCAGGCGGGCCATTTCCACATATCCGCGCCGGATTGCCGCATGAAGGGGCAGGATCCCGTACTCGTCCGGGGCGTTGGGGTCAAGTCCGCTCTCAAGCAAGGCGCGCGCGCGCTCCGGTTCATTCGCCTGGACCGCCGCGCACAGACTGGACGGGCCGGTTGGGCCTGTTGACATAAGAGGTCTTCTCCCTGTGCCGCCGCGGGAATGCCCGCGCGGTTGTTGTGATTTTTCGGGAAGGTTACGGAGTCCCGCGGCCGTTGGCGGGAACATCATCCGCCCCAAGGCTTGAGGAAAAAACATACTCTTTCGGATTGGCCGCTCCCAGGCCGCAAAAAAGCTCATACCCGATGGTTCCGGCAAGGGAGGCAAGCTCCGCCGCCGTTATTTCCTCTCCGCCCTGGGCGCCCAGAAGCACCGCCTCGTCACCGGGCGCAACGTCCGGAATCCCGCCCGTGTCCGCCATGCAGAGGTTCATGCAGATGATTCCGGTCTGGGGCGCGCGGCGTCCGCGCACAAGGACGCTGGCCTTGTTGGAAAGCGCCCTGGGATATCCGTCGGCGTAGCCCAGGGGAAGGGTGGCGATTTGGGACGGTTTCTCCAGGGTGAAGGTTCTGCCGTAGCTCACGCTGCTTCCCCCGGGCAGTTCCCGGACAGCCGCGATTTGCGTGGAAAGGCGCATGGCCGGTTTAAGTTTTTCCGAGCCTGGCATGCCCGGGCAGGGGGAAAGCCCGTAGAGGAGAATCCCGGGACGGGCCGCGGGGAGACCCGCGCCCGCGCCCCGCATGAGTCCCGCGCTGTTGGCGGCATGCAGCGCAAGTCCCTTGGCGAGGCAGGATCCTGCGGCTTTCAGAAAACAGTCAAGCTGTTCCCCGCAAAAACCGTCCTCCGGACAGTCTGCCGTGGCGAAATGGGTGTAGGCTCCGTCCACAAGAAGCCCTTCCATTCCCTCAAGGCTGTCCAGGAAGGAAAGGAGGCGCTCCGGGGGAATCCCAAGGCGGCCCATGCCTGTGTCCACCTTGACATGGACCTTGACAGGCGCGCCCGCGCGCCTTGCCGCCGCCGCAAGGTCCCGGGCCGCGGAAAGATCATGCACGGAGCAGGTCACGTTGTTGCGCGCCGCGGCCTCCGCCTCCTCCGGCAGGGGCTGTGCCAGGGCGAGAACAGGAAGGGTGTGTCCGTCCTCCCGCAGCCGGAGGGCCTCGTCCGTCCTGAACACGCAGAAGCCGTCCGCGCCGGCGGCCTCGAGGGCGCGGGCCACAGGGAGCAGCCCGTGTCCGTAGGCGTCGGCTTTTACGACCGCCCACAGTCTGGTTCCTTTGCCCGCAAGCCCGCGGGCGGCGGCCAGATTGTTTTGGATGGCGGAAAGGTCAATCACAAGACGGGTCGGGAACATGGACTCTCCGGAAGCGGCAAGGTCTAAGGTCTGGATACCACAGCGCGGCCTTGCATGCAAACGGGCCTTGCCCGGAGGGATTGATGCGGGAAAAACGCCTGCGGGGAGGGACGCGTGTCTCCCTGGAGACCGGGGGAATCCGCACGTTCCGGCTTATACTTGACGGGATTCGGAAATCCCTGGCCGCGCGCAGGGAGGACGCGGGCGGTTGGCAGGCATCGGGCTTGGAGTTATTGGAATGCCGGTGTGGCTGCCAAAGGGGAAGGGGACGGAGAGGACGGCGCTTGATTTTATGATTCGGGCGTATGTCCTCTACAACGACATGTTGTGGAGGATCATATGCCCGAAGCACAAATGAGGTGTCTATGTACGGCAGAATACCGGACAT
>JAGVGH010000308.1 GCA_020057225.1 Desulfobacterales bacterium
CACTGGGCGCTCCGATGGCTCGGGTTCCATTGCCCTAGGGGCGCACGGCGTGCGCCCGAACAGGTGAATCCCTTGCAATAAAATTATTTATGGATAAGCTCTTAAGCCATCTGTCCGCGGAAAGCGCGGCCTTGGCTCCCGCAGCCGCCGCAACGATCAGCTGCTTTTCCGGCTCGTCGGTCACATCCCCGGCAGCGAAAAATCCCGGCAGACTGGTGGACTGGTCCCGCTCCGTGACAATCTCCCCGGCGGCGTTCAGCGCGACCAGACCTTTCACCGCCAGCGTGTTGGGCACAAGCCCGATTTCCAAAAACACCCCCTCCACCGGCAAATCCCCCAGGGATGTCCCGTCCGCGGAGGCAAGGCGCACTCCCGTGAGCTTCTCATGCCCCAGATAGGCCGCAATGGTGGCGCCGGGATGCAGAACCACGTTTTTCGCCGTCCGTATCTGTTCCTGGAGAACCATGTCCGCCTGGAAATCCGGCGTGATGTTGATGAGGTGGATTTCCCTGGCCCAGGCAAGAAGGTCCCGGGCCGCTGTGAACGCGGAGTTGCCCCCGCCCGCCACGGCCACGTCTTTGTCCCGGAACAGCGGCGCGTCGCATGTGGCGCAAAAGGCAATGCCCTTGCCGATGAACCGGGTCTCGCCCGGCACGCCCAGGCGCCGGTACTCCTTGCCCGCCGCGTAAACCACGCTTTTGCCCCTATAGACCGCCCCGGCGGATGTGAGAACGTGAAAAAGACCTTCCTTGTGTTCCACCTGCACCGCGTCCGCGCCCAGGGCCTCGTGCAGGTCGTAGCGTTCCGCGTGGTTCTTGAACATGGCGGCAAGCTCCTGGCCGCCTATGGAATGGAATCCCGGCCAGTTTTCCACCACCGCGGTGTAGTTGGCCTGTCCGCCCGCGCTCCCGGAGACCAGGGCGCAGGAAAGACCCTTGCGCTTGACATACACCGCCGCCGTGAACGCGGCCGGCCCCGCCCCCACAATCAGCACGTCGTACACCAAGGAGGGCTCCGCCTCCCGCACGCGCCGCTCGCCCCGCGCCTCCCTGAGCCGGGCCTCGATTTTCTCATACTCCCGGGGCTTGGAAATCTTGAGGATTTCCAGAAGCACGCTTCCCGCGGGCACATTCCCCTCGATGGCCGGCGCCCCGTTCACCACCATCCTGGGCACGGTGGTCACGTTGTAGCGCTGCACCAAGTGGGGATAGATGCTGGACTCCACCATCTCGCCCCGCACCATGGGACTCGCCATGGCCAACTGGTGGGCCAGATGGACCATCCCGGGACAATAGGGACAGGTGAGAGTGACCATGACCTCGAGCTGCACCGGCTCGTCCAGCAGCCGCGCAAGCTCCGCCACCTCGGGCTTGAGTCCGTGCTCTCCCGATGAAACCATGGCGATGGCTTCAAGAAGGGAGGAATACTCATAGCCCGCGGTCAGGCCGAAAAACCGGATTCCCAGATCCTCCTTTCCCATGACCACCGTGGCCGGAACCTTGTCTATGCCAAACTTCCGGGCAAGGTCCGCGCCCTTTACCGTGTCATATACCGTGAGCGCGGTGTTTTTGGAAAGCCCGGCAAGCTCCTGCAGCAGCGCCTCCTGCTCCCTGCACGCGGAACACGCGTGCTTTTGCTTGAAAAACACCAGGCGGACAGGCGCGGGAAGTTTATCGAGCAGCCCGGCGACTTCCGCTTTGGCCTCGGCGTCGAGAAAGGAATCCATGCGGCAAACCTCCGTTCGGGGGTGCGTGGACTTGGACTTTTTTATAATTCCGTTCCGATTGGTGTAACTGTCGGGTGAACCCGCTCCACGCGCGGAACCACCCGACCCACATCAATGTTATACCAGTTCCGATTGGTGTAACTACATCAGTGTCATACCAGTGTATTTCATGTAGGCTGGGTGGTTCCGCCCGAAGGGCAGGTTCACCCAACCTATCGAAATCATATTATAAATATTGGATACACCCGGGCCTTGCGGCCTGTAACCACCCTGCCTGCGCACTCCAATATGAAGGAAAACAGGAAAAGAGGACGCGGAACAAAGCCGGTCCTGGTCATCTCTCCTTGAGCGAGCGGAAAAACAGGCCCGCGCCGCCAAAAAGAAGCACGAAAATCGTCAGGATGTCAAAGGCGTTCATGTGCCGGAAGGTGAAACGGATGCTGGCGAGGATTCCCGCCGTCAGCATGATGAGGGAGGCCGCGGCCAGAATCCAGCCGATGGAGCGTTTGGAGTTGTAAAAAATAAGCCCCACGCCAAAGATAAAGGGCGCGAGGACCATGCCGCCGGTGATTTCAAACGAGCCGACAGAGAAAAAGCCGTAACCGAGCCCGAAGACAGTGGTCACGGCGATGGAGCGCAGAAAGAGGTATCCGCCCGCCACCATCATGGCAAGACCAAGCACAAACTGCCCCGCGCCTCCCGGTGTTCCCCCCGCTCCCCGCATGTCCTGTTCCCCCTGGACGCTTCCCGCGTCCTGTTCCGGCCCTTGGCTACCGCCTGCCCATGCGCCGCAAGGCGGAACTGGGCGCGCGGTATTCCCCGGAGCGGCGGAAGGTCAGAGCCTTTGTCCCGCCGCGCGTTTTAGCGTGGGGTCAGTGTACCCCAGAGACCCGGACAGGTCAAGGCGGGTGAAACCCGCATTTTTAGGCTTCCCCCGCCGCCCGCTGTCTGCTATAGCCGAAAAATGAAAGCCCCGGGGCGCCCCGCCGTCCGGAACGGACGGACAACCCCCGGGGAAAAATCAGAAAAAAGGGCCCGCGCGGCCCGGCCAGGGGAGCCCCCATGAAGTGCAAGAAATGCGGAAAACGGCTTTTGCTGCTCAGGCAGTGACGGCGGGTGATTTTGCGCTGCAGGTTCTGCGGCGAGAGCTACCGGCTTGAGGAATACGCGGAGCACATCGAGGAAATCGAGGAGATGCTCGCGAACGTGCCCTGCGACAGACTGTAGGAAAGGACGAAGGGCGCTTGCAGCCCCATCGCTGGTGGGAACTCGTGCAGGCTGTGTTTGGAGTTTTGCCGTGATTGGCTGTCCACTCTTCGTTGACGGGCCACAATAGCCCGCTTAACAGATCGGCCGACGGGAAGGCGAGTGGTTCGACCCAAAAAACTGGCATCGCCAGGCACTACTTGCTAAAGTAAGCGGTTACGGCTAACGTAACAAGACAGCTGGTGGCAGCAGCTAACGCCGCCAAAATGACCGTTTCCAGTGCCTTCACACAAAATTTGGTCATCATTTTTCTCCTTGTTTTACGGTTAATGGAGGCGCACGCCATTCCGTGCGATCCGACGCACCGGTAGGCAGCCGACCTCCGCCTGCACTTTATCGAGCCTGCCGCAGTTTTCAAAGAACAAGAGACCTTAACTTATCCTGATCTATTCTCTCTGAAATAACGCTCAACGTCAAGAAAAAATTTTCAAAGGGCTGTTGGGCAACGCAGAAATGCGGCGGTTTTTGGCGCTCTTAAAATCCCTTGACGCCAAAAACCGCCTTTTCGTTCAGCCCCTTGCCCCCTATCCCCGCACCTCCACAGCCTTACTTTCCATCGCCTCCCGGCGCTCTGTCCCGGCCTTGCGCTTCTTCTCCGAAAGCTCCGCAACCACCCCCGCCGCCTCACTCGAAAACTTCGGATTCTTCTCCCTCGAATACACCTCCAAATCCCCTTCCCCCCGCGCGTGGGCAAACGCCGCGCGGCCCAAAGGCGTCCGGGCAACCACCGTGGTCCATCCCTCCTCGGCCCCCACGCCTCCAAAGGAGATGTCCGCAAGCTCCGCCGAATAATCGTCGCAGAACTGACAGGCGAACCGGCGCATGAACCCTAAATCCGAAAGCGGAATCTCCCGCACCCCGCCGCTGTCCAGATGCACCCGGAGCGCGTTTTTCACGTTCACCTTCCGCACATCGCCCCAGGCAAAGCCCCCCAGCTTTTCCAGCTTCTCCCGCTCCTCCGCCCCAAAGACAAAGTTGCCCGAGCAAAAAAGCCCCAGCACATAGGCGATGGAATCTGTGGGAACAATGCCCAAAGCCTCCATCTTGCGGATGGTCTTGACCTGGCAGGGAGTCCCCACAAACGCCACCCGCCGCCTTCCCCGCCGCGTCATCTGGCCCAGCATCTGGATGGAGGGGGAGTAGGTCGAGTATTCCCCGCTGTAGAGACTCATGCCGTGGGAAGAGTCGAAGAAGAACCCCGCGGCGTCCAATATCTCCCCCCGGCTCATGGCAAGATGCGGCACGCGCCTAAAAAGCCCCGTCTTTTTCGTGACAATGGCCCCGTCTATTTTCCCGGCCTCAAACAAATGCAGCAGCAACGCCGTCACCGCCCCGCCGTCCGTGGCGTGCCGCCGCACCCGCTCATCCTTGGCGCGCGCCACCGTTGTCTCGAGAACCCGGCCCATGGGAAGGGCCCATTGGGCCCGCTCCCGGACCTCCTGGTCCATCTCGCCGATTTCCGGGCAGATCATGTAGCAAATGCCGCACTCAATGCACTTCTCCACGTCCGCGTAGGTGGGCCTTCCGTCCTCGCCCAGCTTAAGCGCCCCGAAGTTGATGGCGGTGCAAAACGTCACGCACCCCCCGCAATGGTGGCACAGGCCCGTCTTCTGCACTTCCCGCACGAGGTCGTAAAAAGTTTTCATGGCTTCCTCCCTCTCCCGGGACGTGTCTCACGCCACCTTGGGTCTTGGGGTAAGTCCCGCCCTCCGCGCGATCTCCGGGACCATCTCCTCCCACTCGATGGCCATGATGTGGAACCCGGCCACCCCGGGAACCTCCTTCAGGCGCTCGATGGTCTCGACGCAGATGGTGATGCCCTCCGCCGCCTGCCTGTCCTTGGGGACACCGGACATGCGGGCCACGATGTCGTCCGGCACGTCCATGCCCGGCACCCGGTTTTTCATGTACTTGGCCATGCCCACGCTTTTCAAGGGCGTCACTCCCGCGAGAATATAGACTCTCTCGGTCACGCCCATATCCGCGAGCTCGTGCATCCACTCGATAAACCGGGGCACGTTGTAGATGCACTGGGTCTGGATGAACTGGGCGCCCGCGGCCACCTTTTTCGCCAGCCTGCGCCCCCGGATGGCATAAGGCTGGGCAAAGGGGTTTTCCGCCGCGCCGATGAACATGCGCGGGGGCCTCTCAATGTCCCCGCCCCCTAAAAATTTCGCCTCGTCCCGCATTTGCCGCACACACATCAAAAGATGCATGGAGTCCAGGTCATGCACGTTCTGCCCCTGGGGACAGTCCCCAAAGCTCTGATGGTCGCCCGACAGGCACAGAATGTTATGGATGTCGAACGACGCGGCGCCCAGGATGTCGCTTTGGAGGGCGATGCGGTTTCTGTCCCGGGTGACCATCTGCAGGACAGGCTCAAGCCCCATCTGTTTTAAACGGATGCCCGCCGCAAGGCTGCACAGCCGCGTCACCGAGGTCTGGTTGTCGGTCACGTTGATGGCGTCCACGTACTCCCGCAGCATCTCGCCCTTTTTCATGATGACTTCCGGGTCGCTTCCCCGGGGAGGGCCGCACTCGGAGGTCACCGCCTTGTGGCCGTCCGCGAGAACCTTTTCCAGTCTGCTTGGCGTCGTTGTTTCCATGGTCACGCGTCCTCATGCACGAGTTTACGGGGTCCGCCCGCCCTGTCCGTGGACCAGTCCCGGCAGGGAAGTATCTTGTCGTAGTCGTCCAGGCGCCCCAGGGCGCTCAAGCGCTCCACAATGAGATGCCAGGCGCAGTCCAGGTCTTTGCTGATTTCGCACTTGCCCTTGTTGGAACCCCCGCAAGGCCCGTTCAAAAGCCGTTTGGCGCAGCGGCTCATGGGACAGATTCCCGCGGTGAGATGGAGCACGCAGCGTCCGCAGGCCTGGCAGCTTTCCGTAAACACCCCGTGGCGCTCCACATCGCCCAGAAACGTGGTGTCCAGAGCCGGATACGCAGTGGCCATTGGATAGCGTTTGACGATGAACTGCACGCCGATGCCGCAGGCCGTGCTCAAAATGAGATCGGCCCAGGCGATTTCCGCCTCCGCGGACGCGAAAAACTCGTGCTCGCACTGGCGCTCGATGCCCCCGTTCCGGATTTCCACGTCAACACCCTCCTGGGCCGCGCGCATCCGGAGAAGGGAGGCGAGAATCTCCGCCTCCTTGTTGCCGCCTTCGTGGCACACGGCAACGCAGGTGTTGCAGCCGAACACCAGAACCTTTTTAAACCCGCGCACCATGTCCCACAACTCGTCCAACGGTTTTTTCCTGGCAACGATCATGACTGCGTGCCTCCTTTCCCGGCGTTTAGGAGCGCCATGCGGATGGGCGAAGGACCAAGTGCGCGGACGGTCTCGGTGAATTCATTTGAAAACTCCGCCCAGCGCGCGGCCATTGCCGAGGAGAGGTTGAACATGCACAGACGCTCCGGAGAGATTCCCGCCTGGGGGAGGAGCTTTTGAAGCTGGGCCACCCGTTTTTTCGCGTTGACATTTCCTTCCAGGAAATGGCACTGGCCCTCCAGTCAGCCCGCGACGAATACGCCGTCCACCCCGCGCTCAAAGGCCCGGAGCACGTGGGAATGGTCAATCTTTCCCGTGCAGGGCATGCGGATGACCCGGACATTGGGAGCGTAGGAAAGGCGCATGACACCTGCCAAATCCGCGGCCGCGTAAGCGCAGTAGTGGCAGGCAAAGGCCAGCACCAGCGGCTCCCATTCCGGCGGCGCCTCCCGGAAATTTTCCACCGGAGGGGGCGGCGCCACGGTTTTTTTTGCCAGTTCTTGTGACATGGCGTTTCTCCTTGACCTAATCGGTTACGCCCGCGCGGTCCCGCCGCCCGGCCTTCCAATGTCTTCCGTGAGGGCGTCTATCATGGCGAGAATCTGGCTGTCCTTGTAGTTGTGAACCTGGAACGCCTTGGCCGGGCAGATTCCGGCGCAGATACCGCACCCGGCGCATTTGACCTCGTTATGGGCGATTCTCCCGTCCGGGGCGATGTAGGGGGAGCCGTAGGGACAGAACCGCAGGCAGGCGAGACAGGACATGCAGATGTCCCTGTTGTGCTTGGCGATGACCCCCGAGAGCTTGAGAATCTTCCGCGACAAAAGCACCGCCGCCCTTCCGGCCGCGGCCTTGGCCTGGGCCACAGTCTCCTCCACCGGCTTGGGATAATGGGCAAGTCCCGCCACATACAGCCCCTCGGAGGGCAGATCCACGGGCCGGAGCTTGGGATGGGCCTCTGTGAGAAAACCGTCCGGGTCTGTCCCGCAATGGAACATGCCGAAAAGCTCCGGATTGGCCCTGGGAATGACCGCCGAGGCCAGCACAAGCCGGTCCGCCGCGATTTCCAGGGTAAGTCCCAAAAGCGGCTCTTTCACAGTGACCAGAAGGTTTCCACCCTCCTCCCGCACCCGGGGTTTTTCCTCCGGGGTGTAGCGGATAAACACCACCCCCGCCTCCCGCGCTTTCTGGTACAGGTCTTCGCGGAACCCGTAGGTGCGGATGTCCCGGTAGAGAACATAGACCCCCATGTCCGGGTCTGTTTTTTTCAGCGCAAGAGAGCTTTTCACCGTATGGGTGCAGCATACCCGGCTGCAGTACGGCCGCGCCGGCTCCCGGGATCCCACACACTGGATGAACACCACGGCCTCCGCGCCCTTGAGGGAAGCGCTGTCCTCCAGCACCTTGTCAAACTCCAGGTGGGTATGCGCTTTCGGGTGTTTCCCGTACAGGTACTCCGAAGGCTTATGCTCGGTGGCGCCGGTGGCGAGAACCGCCGCGCCGAACCGGACCTCTAAAGGTCCGGAAGGGGTCTCCACCACTCCCGAAAAATTGCCCGCGGAGCCTTCGGCCTTTGCCACCCTGCTGTTCAGGCACACCGTAATCCTGGGGTGGTCCATGGCTTGTTGCGCCATCTCCCCCACCCGGCCCGCGATGTCCTCTCCCCTCCAGGTGGCGCGCATGGCGCGCGCGTGCCCGCCCAGCTCCCCCGAGGTCTCGACAAGAACCACCTCGAACCCCTGGTCCGCCAGGGTAAGGGCGGAGGTGAGGCCCGCAAGGCCCCCTCCCGCCACCAGGGCGCGCCCGACCACGTTGACGGAGATATTGGCCACAGAGACGTTGGATACCGCCTTGGCCACAGCCATCCGGAGCTGCTCCTTGGCCTTGGCCGTGGCTTTGGCCGGGTCTTTGGCGTGAACCCAGGAGTTCTGGTTCCGGATATTGGCCATCTCCACCAGATAGGGATTGAGACCGGCCTCCCGGAGGGTGTCCTGGAACACGGGCTCGTGGGTTCGGGGGGTGCAGGCCGCCACGACCACGCGGTTTAAGCCAAGTTCTTTGATTTTCGCGGCCATCATGTCCTGGGTGTCCGTGGAGCAGGTGAAGAGATTGTTCTCCACATGCGCCACTCCCGGCAAACTCCGGGCGTACTCGGCCACCGCCGCCACGTCTATCACTCCTGCGATGTTGACTCCGCAGGAGCACACAAAAACCCCCACCCGCGGGTTCTCGTCCCCGATGGCCCGCTCTTCGGGCCAGACCTTGGTCTTGGCAAGGGTGCCGCGCGCGGGCGCAAGCAGGGCCGCGGCCTCGGAGGCCGCCGCGGAGGCTTCCGCAACCGCCTGGGGAATATCCATGGGCGAGCCAAAACCGCCGGTGACAAACACACCCTGCAGATTGGTGGAAACCGGGGAAAAACCCGATGTCTCGGCAAAGCGGTGGGCATTGAGTTCCACCCCCATGCGTTTCGCCAGCGAAACCGCGCTCCCCTTGGGTTCCATGCCCACGGAGAGCACCACCATGTCGAACTCCTCCCGCCTGCGCTCCTTTTCCCCTATGGCGTGGTAATCCAGAACCACGCCGATGTGGTTTCTTCCCGGCTCCAAGGTGTGGGGCCGCACCGGCAGCATCCGGACTCCCCGGGCCTTGGCGTCCTCCATGTACCGGTCGAAGTTCTTCCCGTGGCAGCGCATGTCCATATAGAAGATGGTCTGCTCGGCCTCGGGCGGCAGATGCTCTTTGGCCGCCACGGCCTGCTTCACCGCATACATGCAGCACACGCTGGAGCAGTAGCTGTTGGGCGCCCGGTTGATGCCGCGCGATCCCACGCACTGGAGCCAGGCGATGCGTTTAGGCTCCTTGTGGTCGGACATGCGGGTGATGTGCCCGAGACCCGGGCCGCTGGGGGAAAGCAGACGCTCGAACTCCATGCTCGTCACCACGTCGGGGATTTTTCCGTACCCCCAGGCGTCCATGCCTGTGGGGTCGTAGGTGTCGAAGCCCGGGGCGAGGATCACCGCGCCCACGTTGTAGTCAACGGTGCGCGGGGTGTCGTCGAAACGGATGGCCTTGGTGGGGCAGAATTTTTCGCAGGCCCGGCATTTGCCTTTGGTGAGGTAGATGCAGGCTTCGCCGTCAATGGCGTACTTGAGAGGGACGGTTTGCCCGTACTTGAGGTAGGCCGCCTTGCGCTTGGCGATGCCCATGTTGTATTCGTCATCCACTTTTTTCGGGCATTTTTCAGCGCACATGCCGCAGGCGATGCACTTTTTAGGGTCAATGTACCGGGGATGGTGCTTGACCCTTGCGGTGAAGTTGCCCGCCTGGCCCGAAACGCTCTCCACCTCGGAGAGCACCAGAAGCCCGATATTCAGATGCCGGCCGACCTCGACCAGTTTGGGTGAGATGACTCACATGGCGCAGTCGTTGGTCGGGAAGGTTTTGTCAAGCTGGGACATGGTCCCGCCCAGTCCGGAGGTGCGTTCCACGAGATAGACGTAATAGCCTCCTCCGGCAAGGTCAAGCGCCGCCTGGATTCCGGCGATGCCGCCGCCCACCACCATCACCGCTCCTACTGGTTTTACGCTCATGGGCATCTCCTTTGGGTTAGGAGTCAGGAGTGAGAGGTCAGGAGTTAGATTCTATGTCCGGATTATCCGCGTTTGTTGCGTAGATAATGGCGCAGCCCGCGAAAACGGGCCGTTTACAGCCAGCCCTAAAGCCTAAAGCCTAAAGCCTAAAGCCTTCTTTCCGGCTCCGCCGGTTTAGGAGTTTGGAATCTGTGTCTCCGGTTCTGCTTTGGTATCACACATTCAATGCGGCGAACGCAAGGTTCCCCCCTCACCCTGGCCCTCTCTCCAGGGGAACATTTCGCCGATTTCATTGCTAAAACAGAGGTAAAGGCTGTACCAAGTCTTAAAAAAAAATATAAATTGGCAGAGGTAATTGCAAAATGAGGCGTAGGTTGGGTGGTTCCGGGCCGCGAGGCCCGTGTTCACCCAACATTTCTAAATGATTCATATCTGTCGGGTGAACCTGCCCTTCGGGCGGAACCACCCGGCCTACATCATAATTTTACGAGTGGGTTACACGTAGGTTGGGTGGTTCCGCGCGCGCCAAGGA
>JAGVGH010000205.1 GCA_020057225.1 Desulfobacterales bacterium
CAAGCGGAGAGACAGGAACTTGCGCCGGAGGGTAGAAATAGGGTAAAAAAAATGAAACGGGATTATGACTTGATAGCCATAACCCCTTGATTTTACTGGTGCGCCCGGCAGGATTCGAACCTGCGGCCTGCGGATTCGTAGGCAGAGCCCCGAGCTTCCTCTCCTCCAGTAAAAACGGCATCTTACCGATATCATTCTAAATTCAATTTCCACGCTTTGGGAGGTTTTTTCCTGTTTTAGCAGATTTTGGACGAGGTTTCTCACACGGAGTCTCACACGCTGTTTCCGCTGACGCCCGCCTTGAGGGATGGACCGGAGAGCCAGGGGAAGGCGGTTCCCCCCGCCTTTATCCTTATGAAATCGATCTCCCCCTATCCCGGCAACTCCGCTCCCCGGTTCAGCACCTCCACATATCCGCCGTAGCTGAACACCCGGTTTCTCCTCCCGCCGGTAAGCTCCCGCACAATGCCGAGCCGTTCCAGATGCGCGAGGCACTTGTTGACGGTCGCGGGGCTGAGTCCGCATTTCTCCGACAGCGCCCCTGGCGTGAGCAAGGGACGCTCCATGAGCGCCCGGTGGATTAGCCCCGCTGACTCTGCCGCCCTCCCCAGGCCCTGGATTTTCACCGCGTTCTCCTGAGCAATCCCATGCAGTTGCCGCGCAGTTTCAACCGCCTGCCCGGCTGTGGTCTCGACCGCCTCGGCGAAAAACTCCAGCCACGCCTCCCAGTCCCCTGTCTGGCGCACCAAGTTCAGCAGTTCGTAATAGCGGCCGCGGTGGATTTTAAAATACAGGCTCAGATAGAGCAGCGGCTCCCGCAGGACGCTGTGCGCGCACAACAGAAGAGTGATTAACAGGCGCCCCAGGCGTCCGTTGCCGTCAAGAAACGGGTGAATGGTCTCGAACTGCACATGGGCGAGCGCCGCCTTGAGAAGAACCGGAGTGGGTGCGGGGCTGTCGTGAAGAAAGAGTTCCAGTTTCCCCATGCACTCCGTCACCATTTCAGCGGGCGGCGGAACAAAGGCCGCGTTGCCGGGGCGTGTGCCGCCTATCCAGTTTTGACTGCGGCGGAACTCTCCGGGTGTCTGGGCAAAGCCGCGCCCCTTGGAGAGCAGCACCGCGTGGATTTCGCGGATGAGCCGCAGCGAGAGCGGAAAGCCCTCTCGAATCCGAGCGAGTCCGTGGTTCAGCGCCGCGACATAGTTGCTCACCTCCCGCGCGTCATCCAACGGCACGCCCGGCTCCTGCCCAAGTTCAAACATCAAGAGGTCGGCGAGGGAGGACTGGGTTCCCTCGATCATGGAGGAGAGAACCGCCTCTTTGCGGATGTAGGTGTAGAGGAAGAGCGGGGTTTCCGGAAGCAGGACGGAAACGCTGTCCAGGCGTCCCAGCGCGTGCCACGCCCGGTCGAACTTTCCCGCAAGCTCCGGTGTCCAGTCAACCGGAGGGTCCGGCGGGAGCGGGGCGGGCACAAAGGCTTGAGCGTGCTCGCCAATGGTGGATATGGTCACAAACCGGCCTTGAAGTCCGCGCCGCATAGCCGCCACCTCTGCCTAAAATAAGGTTTTGTCTAAATTTAGGATAACACCGAAAGGTAAAATAGCGAAAAAAAGAAGGAAGCGCAAGAGGTGGCGCTGTGTTTTTCAGCCAGGGGCTTCTCGCCGGGCAGACGCGGACGGCCCTGGCGCTTCCGAAGAAAACGCGGTCCATGGCTGCGTTCAGACGTCTGAACAGCAAAAGGCCGGGGTTCCGCCAATCCCTCGGGACACCCGGCATGTTGGGAATACGAAGTCAAGCGCGGTTCATCCCCGCGGGCGCGGGGAACACCCTTTGCCCGTGCTATCTCCTGCCCGTACAGGGGGTTCATCCCCGCGGGCGCGGGGAACACCCTGGAAAAATCAACCGGCGCTACCTTGGAAATGGTTCATCCCCGCGGGCGCGGGGAACACTCCAGGCGGTCTGTCTCGGTTTCGACCGCCTCCGGTTCATCCCCGCGGGCGCGGGGAACACTCCAGGCGGTCTGTCTCGGTTTCGACCGCCTCCGGTTATCCCCGCGGGCGCGGGGAACACCGGCCAACGGCAACGGATCAGGACCGCGCGGACGGTTCATCCCCGCAGGCGCGGGGAACACATCTCCCCCGCCGTTTTCAAGTAGTCAGCCAGCGGTTCATCCCCGCGGGCGCGGGGAACACGGTGCCATCCGGGTGCGCGTCGTCCTGGTACTCGGTTCATCCCCGCGGGCGCGGGGAACACGCACGCCTCGTAAAAGAAGAGGCGCACGAGCACGGTTCATCCCCGCGGGCGCGGGGAACACCCCTGGCGCACAGAATAGACAAGAGCCTCAATCGGTTCATCCCCGCGGGCGCGGGGAACACTCCTCGACGAGACCAGCATGGTGGACACATGGCGGTTCATCCCCGCGGGCGCGGGGAACACACCCTCCGTGCTGTTTAGGTGAACACTATCTCCGGTTCATCCCCGCGGGCGCGGGGAACACCCTGAGAGAGCCTGAGCGCACCTTTCCAAGCGCGGTTCATCCCCGCGGGCGCGGGGAACACTATATACCCCTCCCCACCACATACCACCCCACCGGTTCATCCCCGCGGGCGCGGGGAACACGCGCACTCCATTGCCCTTTCGCGCCATTCGTGCGGTTCATCCCCGCGGGCGCGGGGAACACGGCCCTCCTCCGGAGTTTACGCCACCCGGCGTCGGTTCATCCCCGCGGGCGCGGGGAACACTTTTTCGTTCCTGTGTGCGCGGCGGAGCGGGCCGGTTCATCCCCGCGGGCGCGGGGAACACAGTTGGCGATTAAGTCGAAAACGAAGTCCTCACGGTTCATCCCCGCGGGCGCGGGGAACACTGATACGCATGGCGTCCGCGCACTCCATTGCCCGGTTCATCCCCGCGGGCGCGGGGAACACCGCCCATCCAGCCCTGATGGCGATCGCTATCGCGGTTCATCCCCGCGGGCGCGGGGAACACTAGTACTCCGGATAGTACCGGTCGGAGATAATCGGTTCATCCCCGCGGGCGCGGGGAACACTAGTACTCCGGATAGTACCGGTCGGAGATAATCGGTTCATCCCCGCGGGCGCGGGGAACACAGATTTTAAACAGGGCTGGCGCTTTTGAGAGTCGGTTCATCCCCGCGGGCGCGGGGAACACCGGTTTCTGAAATCGAGCGACAGGTTCTGAAACGGTTCATCCCCGCGGGCGCGGGGAACACTCTCCCGCGGGGCCGAGTCTCCGGTCCGGCCCCGGTTCATCCCCGCGGGCGCGGGGAACACGCCGGGGCGGGGTTGCGCAATGAAATCAGTAACGGTTCATCCCCGCGGGCGCGGGGAACACGGGCATGGCCGACGCGTTGGACCGGGTGCTGGCGGTTCATCCCCGCGGGCGCGGGGAACACGTGGTGGACCTGCCGGAGGGGGAGCGCGCGCTCGGTTCATCCCCGCGGGCGCGGGGAACACACGCCCTTCAACGCCGCCGCGCGGTCCTTGGGCGGTTCATCCCCGCGGGCGCGGGGAACACGCACCGCTGCGAAGCAGGCCGTCCTGGAGGGCCGGTTCATCCCCGCGGGCGCGGGGAACACTCTTGCTCCAACCCAATGGTTTCATTGGTCTTTTTTCAAACCCATTTTCCTACCGAACAAAATGCCCTAAAATGGCACATCCTCTTCCCCCAAAACCTCATCTTCTCGGTCTCCCCCAAAGCCTTCCGCCTCCTTCCCTTCCGAGCCACCGGCCAGAGTGTTTTCCCCGGGTATCATCCCGTTCGTGAGCACGGCCGGTTCCATGGGGAAAGCTCCTGTGTTTTCCCCGATCATCCCGTTCCCTTCTGTTTCCGCGTCCGTTTGGCTCTCAGACGCGATTAATAGGGCATTTTGCGCCGCGCCCGCGTCCACAGGCAGGAAGGATACCAGTTTCACCCCATCTTTTTCCACAGGCACCCTTCGATTTTCACCGAGGGTCTTGAAGTCAAACCCGCTTTCTGTCGGCGCGCTCCATATCAATACCGCATTTCCCTCCTCTATTCCAGCCACAACATTGCCCCAAATCATCTCCCGTGCCTTGACGGAAAAATCTCCGACATACACCCCGGCCCGGACTTCCAGCATCCATACCGCAAGCCTGCCCCGAAGCCGGGGAGGAGCGTTTTCAACAACGATGACCATCATCGCCTATTCCTTTCTCGTCCGGAAAGGCCGGAGGCACAGATTCCTCCGCTGGGGGCGGAAGTTCCAGGCCGCTGGCAGCAAGGACCTCCTCGATGGCTGGAATGATTTTCTGGAGCAGGCGTGTCTGGCGGAAGACATCGCGGCAGGCCCGGCGCACCGTTCCCTCGGGGTCTGCCGGGCGGGAGGCCGCAATCCGGAACGCGACGGGCACGACGGTTTCGAATTTGTACAGATCGGCGATGTCATAGACAAAGGAGCGCGGCTTGCCTGAATGGATGAATCCCATGGCCGGGGAGTATCCGGCGGCAAGGATAGCGGCCTCGGAGACTCCGTACAGGCAGGAGGTGGCCGAGGACAGGCAGCGGTTGGGAAGGTCTCCTGTGTCCCATTCGCCGGGATCATAGCGCCGGGTTTTCCATTCCACCCCGTATTTCCGGGCAAGCTGTTTGTAGATTTCGCGGACCCGGGCGCCCTCCAGGCCCCGAAGCTGTTCTACACTGCGTTTCGCGGGGGGTGTTTCCCCGAACCGCAGCGCATACATGTGCCGCACCACGGCAAGGCGCGCGGTGTCATCCAGGACGATTTTGGCCTGATAAAGGAGTTTGTCGGAGCGGGCGCCTCCGGGCTGTCCGGCGGCGTAGAGGCGCACCGCCGCCTCGCCCACCCAAATAAGCAGGCATCCGCAACGGGCCGCCAAAGCCACTGCCGCGTGGGAAACGCGCGTGCCGGGTTCCAGGAGCAGGCAGACCACGGAACCCACAGGGATGTGGGTGCGCACGCCGTGTTTGTCCACAAGAACAAAGGCGCCGTCCAGCACGTCCAGTTCTCCCTTTTCGAGGAAGAGGAGGGAAAGGCGCTCCTTGATTGCGAGGGGTTTTAACTTGGGGAGCACGGTCATATCCTCCTGACGAGAAGAAGGCCGCAGCCAAAGGCTTTTGCCGGGCCCACCCCTGAGTAGAGGACCTCCAGGAAGCGTTCAGGATCCTTGACAGCAAGGGCGCCCTCGAAGTCAAGGGTGGAAAATTTTACCCGGCGCTCTTTTTTGTAGAACACCCACTGACAATATCCGTCCACCCGCAGGGAGGCGGGGTCCACCTCGGCGCCCCAGAACGGGGCACGGGCAAGGAGCCAGGCTTTTCCGGCCTCTTCCATCAGCTCCGGCAGGGATTGACGGGCAGGGGCTTCGCGCTGGCGGGTTTTTAGGTCCATCACCACGTCGTGCCGGGACTGTTTGTCATCCTCACCCCGAACCGAGCGCACGGGATTTGCGCGGAGAGAAAACGCCAGCCGGTCGCCCAGTGCGAGGTCCGGGTTATAGGGTTTGGAGGCGAGCCTCCAGGCGGGGTGTCCGGCAAGGGGGAGGCGCTGGGAGACAATGGTGAAAGCAGGGGCCGGACCGGCGCTTTTCCGGTAGAGAAAGTCCCGCTCCCGGTCAGGGGTATCGGCGAACAGGTCCCACACGGCCTTGTGGACGCCGTATTCACCTTTTCCAAGGAGGGTGGCGGCGTGTTTTTCAACCACTGTGGCCCTTGTCATGTACATGGCTGTTCTCCTGTGTTTCCTGCGGAGGCGCGATGGTGTTGTGTTCCAGGCGGTTGTGGAAGCTCCAGGTTTTCCGGCTGGCCGGAATATCCCTGCGGACAGCGGTATGCTGGACGGCAAGCCCGGCGGGAAGCTCTTCGGCCCAGGCAAAGCGTGTTTCCCTGTTTGAGTTCTTGAGGAGTTTTTCGATAAACGAGCGGTCGAAGCGGGAGGCGGCGAAGGCTTCGCGCGCGGTGTCGGCGTTGATGATTTGAGGGCACAGGGGCAGCGCCAGGGGCGAGGAGCGGCGGCCCAGGTAAGGAATGAACACGGGTTTCTGCATGGCGGCCGCCACTTCCTCAAGACTCAACAAAGGAGGTTCGCAAATGGCGGCCATGCAACCAGTGTAGAGGGCGTCCATGGCAAAATCCCGGTAGGTCTGGCGCGTGTTCAATTCCCACGGCTTAGGTTCTGTGAGTTCCTGGCGGCGGGAGCAATAGGTTCCTTTTTTCCGGCTGGGGGGGCACTGGACGGTCTGGTACTCCCGGAGGAGAGTTCCTTCCCTGTCCACACGGACGGCAAAGGCAAAGGAGGAGGAAAGGGATTTGAGCCGTTCCTCCTCGTCGCGCCGCATGCCCAGGCAGGCGGCGGCAAGACCTGTCAGCGCGGAGTGGGTGGGATGCCCAAAGCCCGGCCGGATGTCCCCCACGGCGGTTTCCCCATAGGACTGCATGGGGCCGTACAGTTGGAACACGAGAAACGCGGGCATGGCTTACTCCGTTATAAAATCAAGGAGTTGGGAAAGGGTGCCTTCGCCGGAAAGGACATTCACGGACGCGCGCGCGTCCGCGAGGGGTGCATAGGCCGCGTCCATTTTGTCGCGGGTGTTCTCAAGGGCCTGGATGGCCTGGCCGAGCATGTTTCCGCGTCCGTCCACAGGTTCCAGAAAGGCCACGGAGAGGCCCCTGGGCTGCTGATTGCCCCGCTCCGCAAGGATGTAGGAGGCGTGGGCCCGGGAGGCGTAGCTGTTTTGCTTGCCTGAAGGTCCTGTTTTGGCGGCGGTTTCGAGCAAGGCGCGCAGGGCGGTGTTGGCCAGAGCGGTGTCGCCTCCAAGGTTTTGGACAAGGAGTTCCCGGTTTACGCAGACGTAGAGGTAGAAGAGTCCCGCGCCAAACTCGGCCACGCCAAGGTGGCCCGCGCCCATGTCCTCCTCGTGGCGGTTCAGGTCATCCACCGCGGTGAAGTAGTCCTCTTCCACGGTGACTTTGTGAACCGTGACAGCATGGGCCACCTGAACGGCGGCGTCCTTGTTGTGGACAGGGCTTGCGGCAAGCATTCTGCCAAACATGGCCACGTCAACAGCCATGCGTCCCTTTCCCAGAAGGGCCAGGCGTGACTCGTCCGGAGCTTTTTGGGTTTCGCGGACGGTTTCCACCAAGGCGGCGACCGCCTCTATTTCCCCTGGGGTGAAATGGGCCAATTGTTCGGTTTCAAGGGGTGCGTTTTCGGAATCCTTTTTGTTTTTCGCGAAAACTCCGCCTACCGCGACTCCGGTCTCTTTGGCCAGGGCCGATGGCACGGTAGCCAAGGGGCCAGAGTCGGCAGCATTGCCGTCAAGCACCGCGGAAAGGGGCCATCCTCCGGCCAAGGCCGCGCGCACGCATTCTCCCATGCGTTTGGTGCGCACGCCCACGTGCCCTGAAAGGGCGCTTTCAAAGAGGTCGGATGTTCTCCACGCGCGCTTGAGGCTCTGGGAGGAAATGCGAAGGCGCTGGGAGTTGCCCATGAAGGCTGTTTTGGGGCGGCCCAGATCGTCGCGGTTGAGGTTGGAGGGGGGGTAGCTGGTCAGAAGATGGAATTGGAGGAAGCGGGACATGGCGTTATCCTTTCTGTTTTTCGATGGGGGCGTTTTCGATGGGGGCGATGGAGTAGTATTCAAAGGCCCATTGTTTTTTCAAATTGTCGTTGAAGCGGAAGGCCGCGTCCGCCAAGTCCGGGACATTGACGGTGTTGCCGAGCAGGTGGACCGCGCGGATGAGGTCGCGGAAAAGGCCGTCATCCTGGTCCCGGACCAGAAGGCGGCGAAACCGCAACAGACTAACCCTGGGGCCGCTGTCGCCTTCGGTTCTTGCCATTTGGCGCGGGAAGGATTGGCTTTCGTCGTTTTCCCGCGCGCGGGCGACAACTCCGGCGGCAAGGGCCAGGCGTTCGGCGGTTTGCCCGTGGACGGGATAGCCCCGGGCCAGGAACGCGTTCCGGAGAGTATGGAAGGCGGGGGTGAGGAGGACGGAGGTGATGTCCCTGGCGCGGGACAGTTCGGCGCGGTTGCCGGGCGCGCGGGCGAGATCGCCCCACCACTGCCGGAGCACATTCCGGCATTCTCCTTCTTCCCAAAGGACAATACGTTTGGGTTCCATTTACGCCTCCTTGGTTTTGGGTTTTCTTTTCGCTTTCCCCGGTTCTCCGGAAGGCAGGGCCGGAAGATGGAGCGCATTGCGGAGTTTGGGGTTTGCCACGGATGTGTCGCGCCGAAGTCCGTTGTGGGCCCTGGCGACCCGTTCCGGGTCCGGCCCGGCAAAGGGCGCGCCGTCGGTGAGAGCGGAGAAAATATCCATGGCGGCTTTGGAAAGAGGCGCAATCCAGTTTTCCCGGACCATTGCCGTGTCCCCGCTGGTTTGAAGGGCTTCCCGGAGCTTTTCGAGGGCGGCTAAAAAATCCGCCTCGGTGGTTTTCCAAAACCGGGCCTGTGCGGCGTCAAAGAGGGTTGCGGATTTCGCCGAGTCCTGGTTTTCCGGACGCAGGGCGTATTTAAGGTGTTTGTACAAAACAAACTCGACTTCACGGGCTGCGCCGACAAGCTGCTCAATATTCAGGGCGTAGCGCTCACGAGCCTCTTCATCAATGTCCATGACGGGCATTAGGCCCTCGCACCAGCGGCGGGCTTTCATATTGTCCATGTCATAGCCAAAGGCCCACAGGCGGAAATCCGGGGCGTTTTCGCCCGCGCGCGTCCGCAGGGTCCGGACCGCGTCCAGGCGCTCTTTACGGTACTGCCTTACTGTTCTGGCTGGGAAAGGCCCGTTGCCTGCTTCCGCCACGGCGTAGGCAAGGCCGTGCCAGTGGCGGTATCCAAGGCTGTCCGTGGAGCCTTTGAGGGGGATGGGAACGCCTTCCTTGGTCAAGGCATGGGGGGAGAGCGGGTGGATGAATTTTTCATAATTGTTGCCATAGTTTTTCGCCGCATAGCGCGTGACTGCGTTTGTCCCGACAGCCACGCAGATTCCGCATTCCCGGGGGGTGGTCTCGAAGTGTAGAACAATGCGCCGGGGCATGCCCCAAAAGACATGGAAAGGATGCACATCCAGGGGATGGGTGACGGCGCCGTTTTTGGCGCTGGTCCTTGTGGGGGCTGTCCAGGGAAACACGCCGCCGTCCACGGGTTTTGCCGTGTCGCAGGCAAGGTATGCGAGTTCCGATAAAGGGAGTACGTTGTTCCAGACGGTTTCCCAGAGGGTTTCGCCCAGCACCAGGGTGGTCAGGGGTCCTCCGCCCCGCAGAGAGGTGCGGTGTCCCTGGCCGCCGGAGGGCGCGTTGGTTTGGAGGGTGAAGAGGGCGGCGGCGGCGCAGGCCGGGCACAGGGCGTCCACATAGCCCCTCTTGATGAAGAGGTCTGTGTTGTTTTTGATGGCGTTTCCGCCGGGCGCCTCCATCAGAAGCCCCATGACCGGCTCCTTCGCGGGAGGGAATTCCCGGCAAAACTCCAGGTCCTGCATGAAGCGCGGTCCCGTGCCCATGAGGTTGAATGCGTGGCGCGCCTCTGAGAAGGTTTCACGGAGGATTTCGGGGTTAGGGGGCGAGGTCAGACGCTGGCGCCAGTCCCTGGGGGCTTTGGGGGGCATGGTGGTCTGGACCAGGCCGATGAGAAACTGGGCCAGGGAGGCGTCGAAATCCGCGCGGGGGGAGCCGAAGCCGACAAAGGGGTCTTGTGAGATGTTGTCGGTCATTTGCCAGGGGGCGGCGCGCTCTATGGCGCCGCTTCGGCGTTTTAAAAAAATCCATTGTTCTTCCAGAAGGTTATAGTCCATTGGGTGTCCTTTCATTCCACGGGGAAGGTCAGTCCGGTTTCCCTTGAATATTGGACGGTTTGGATGAGACCCTTGCTGTTTTCCATTTTGCCATAATACAAGTTCTCTCCTTGACTAACAAGGACCAATGGGAGGCTCCATTTTCCTTTGTCGGGCATGGACTCTTTGGCGCGGTCGAGCATGGCTTCGGAGACTCCGGGAGGGAGGGGGCAGGCGGCGGCGTGAAAGGCCCGGACTTTGAGATCGCTTTGCGCCCAGGCAAGTTTCGGGTCCGGGTCTTTTGCCCAGGGAACCAGCTCCCCGTTTTCGAGAACCATCAGCCGAAGGGTTGCGGAAGGTTCGCCCAGGCGCGTGGGAGTGAGGGTGTCCTCCTTCCAGGGGCCGTCTCCGCCGTATCCCTCTTCGAGAACCAGGGCGGCCATGCGCGCAAGAACCGTGTGTCCGCAAAGTTCCGCCCATACTTTTGCGTCTGTTTCCGCGAGGGCCTTGGGAACCTCGTCTGCCGCGTTGTCTCCGTACACGCCCTCCACGAGCTTTCTTGCGTCCTGCGGCAGGGTATAGGAGGGATTGGAAAACAACAGCCGGGCTGTCTGCCAAAGGCGGCCGTGCTCCGGGTAAACGTGGGCGGCGGAAGGGAACATTCCGGAATACCATGCCCTTTCCGCGTCCTTGTCCGGGCCTGGGGAAACAATCCAAATGTTTGGGGTGTGGTGGCCCGGCGGTCGTTCCCTTGGATGGCGGTGGCAGCGTCCCGCGCGCTGGAGCATGAGTTCGACAGGGGCAAGGTCTGAGACAAGAAGGTCGAAATCCAGGTCAAGGGACTGCTCGACGACCTGGGTGGCGACCAGAACTTTTCCGCGCCGGTCGGCAGGCAGGGAATTTTTGCCAAACAATTCAAGCACCTGGTTTTCGATACGGGCGCGGTCGCACAGGGCGAAGCGGGCGTGGAAGAGAAGCGCGTCCTGGACTCCCGGGGCGCGGGCAAGGGCGGAATGCGCCTCGATGGCGTCGTTCACCGTGTTTCGTATATAGCAGACAGAGGCGCCGTCTTTGGCGGCTTGAACGGTTTTTTCCAGGGCCTCCTCCACGGAGGCGAGGCGGTGTACCGCCACCGCGCGTCGGGAGCCTTGCCATGCCTCGATGGGCTGTTCAGCGGCATGGAGCGGGCTTATGCTGGAAGCCAGAGGATACTCGGAGGAGGCCAAGGTAATGGGGTTCTGCTCAAGGCCCGCGAGAAAGGAGTCGGCGAGTTCCTGGCGTTTGTTGATTGGCAGTGTGGCGGAGAGAAGAATGGCGCTGCCGTGATGCGAGGCGTGGAATTTGAGCAGACGGCACAACAGGTTATGGGTGTAGGTGTCATAGGCGTGGACCTCATCCACGACAAGGATGGAACGGGCAAGGCCGATAAGGCGAAGGGACTGGTGGCGCGCGGGCAGTACGGCCAAAAGGGCCTGGTCGAGGGTGCCGACTCCGACAGCGGCCAGGAGGCCCTTTTTGTGGTTGTCGGCCAGCCACGCGGAGCACCAGGGGCCGGAATCTTCCAGGAGGTCTGTTTTGGAGAAGGCAGGCCCGGGTTTTTTGGGGGCGACAGAGGACAGAAAGCGCATGGACATGTCGCGGGCGCCATGGGCCAAGACAAGGCTGGGAGGAGGCTCAGGGGCGAAGAGGAGCCTGTAGGAGTCCCCTATGCGCGCGTGCATGGCGTTGGAGGTCGCCATGGTTGGGAGTGCGATGTAAACGCCTTCGGCAAGACCCGCGTCAAGAAGGCGTCCGGCCAGGGTCAGCGCGGCCTCGGTTTTGCCGCAGCCGGTGATATCTTCCAGAATATGCAGTTGGGGCGCGCCGGGTATGGGGCACGTGTCCGCGTGCGTCTGCAAGGGGGTGGGAGACAAGGCAAGCTGGGAAAAGAGGCTGGAAAAGCAAAGGCCGCGCGAAGGCGGCGGGAGGAGGACGCCGCATTCCAGTAGGGCGCTCTCCGCTGCCGGCAAGGCATGGTCGCGCCAGTAGGTCCCGAGGTCCATGGGCGTTTCCAGATGCTGGAAGAAGCGCGACCCGGAGGCGATCCAGTCGCACAGGACACACAGACCGGCAAAAGGCCAGGAGAAGCGTTTCCAGGCGGCGAGTTTGTCCTCGTAAGGCTCAAAGGAGAGAAGGGGGGAGATGGCAGGGGGCAGGAGGAGGTTTTGTATTTCGCGGATATAGTCAGACGCGGCTTTGATGGATGCGGGGGTGAAGAAGTTGTGGACATCAATAGATGAAGAATCAGCGGGCTTTCCATGATGGCCGAAAACAGCTGCGTGGGGGAATGCAAGAATATCTTGCGCGTCAAGAGGGTCCGGAACCGGAGGCGCAAAGGCATGGAGTGGAAAAACGTCCATACCCCTATTCAAGGTGGTCCCATAAGGCGGCACCCAGGAGGGTGTGGTGCGCGGAAGACATGGTGGGCGTAAGGCTTCCGGAGAGGCGCGAAGCAGCATCCGGGAGTTTTTGCTGGAAACCGGGCGCGAATTTGCCGATATCGTGCAACGCGAAAAAGTAGGCAGCAAGGCGCTCGACAGAGGCAGGGTCTTCGGAAATAATGGAGGCAAGCCGGGCGGACAGTCCTGGTGAATGTTCCAGAAACCTGAGTCCCACAGCCGCGGCATCCAGGCAGTGATAGGGGAGAAGGTGTATGGTTTGGTCTTGTCCGGACGCAAGGCCGGACTTTCCCCAATAGCGGTAAAATGATGGTATGCCGGACATTTGTTCTCCGTTGTTTTGGCCTGAGCAAGATGGTTCGCGCTGACACAAGGGGTACAATACTTGGTTAAATGGCGTTATTTTGTGCTCGTGTCATGCTTAAGTTATAGGGCACCCCTCCATATTCTGGGGAGTTTTTGGGTGATGCCGCGTGTTCAAACCCGCGCGTTAAGTTGATGACATTGATTGCATAATTGGCGTAGGTTGGGTGGTTCCGGGCCGCAAGGCCCGGGTTCACCCGACATTTCTAAATGATTTCTATGTGATGGATGAACCTGCCCTTCGGGCGGAACCATCCAACCTGCGTTAAATTTGTCGTTTCTATGAGTTTTGCAATTGCCTCATTGAATATAGATTTAGGCAGCTTCATGGATCCTTTAATAATGACCAAAGGCCAAGCCTTTGCCCTACGGCCAACAATTTTAAAATTTTTGATGCGGTATTTCAATGAACAACATGTGGTTCCGGATAAACGCATTGAATTATATAAACATGGATGCGGCAAATTGTGCGAAGGATCGAGCCCCTCCAGGTCAGACATGATAGACCCGAGAGCAACAGGCGAATTCTCCTCATCCGGGCGCTTGGAAATTGCCTCAAAGATTGGCGCTGTAGCTGTATCTGTTTTTTGTGAAAAGCCTACGCTGTTGCGCGGCTCACCGCCTATCGAGGAATCCGGCCAAATTTCGGATGGCCGACCGCGGTTGATTTAGCCAAGACAAAATTTTTTCCGGCGGAATAACCGGGCGGCGACGTATTGCGTTGCTTTGTATTGTTAATCGTGGTAAAATGCCCGTATTTTGGAAAACCGGTTTGGGGCCTGCGGCAGCGCGGGGGGGGGGTCTGGGGGGCATGAGCGGGCTGCGCCGGGCTCTTGGCCCGGGTTCTTTGGCGGTTACGGACAGATTTACCGACGGAGGTGGTTCGATGGCCGAAAGCGAAGGGTATGAGGGAGTTGAGGGATTTGAGAGGATGTTTGGGGCGCTCACCGGACTTGAGGCGCCTGAAACCCCTTTTCCTTGGCAAAAGAATCTGTTTGAGCGCTTTCTGCGCGGCGAGTTTCCGAAGAGCCTTGACATCCCAACGGGGCTTGGCAAAACATCTGTCATAGCCGTATGGCTTCTGGCTCTGGCCTTTCACACGCGGAATAAGCCGCTAAAGGAATTCCCCAGGCGGCTGGTCTATGTGGTTAACCGGAGGACTGTTGTGGATCAGGCGACCGCAGAGGCGGAGGCTCTACGGAGACGCCTTCTTGAAAATCCGGTCCTTGCATCTGTGGCAAGAACGCTCAAATCACTGGGCGTACAAGGTTATGAAAAGCCCTTGGCAATCAGCACGTTGCGGGGACAGTTCGCTGACAACGCGGAATGGCGAGGCGACCCTTCCAGGCCATCCGTAATCGTCGGCACAGTGAATATGATAGGCAGCCGTTTGCTTTTTTCAGGCTATGGCTGCGGCTTCAAATCCCGACCTCTCCACGCTGGATTTTTATGCCAGGATTCTTTGCTGGTGCATGATGAGGCTCACCTGGAGCCAGCGTTTCAGGAACTGATCACAAGCATTGAGTCTGAACAACAACGCGCTTTGGAATTCAGGAAATTCCGTGTAATGGCCTTGACGGCGACATCACGACAGGGAGAAGCCGATTTTGTCCTGTCGCAGGATGACCGAGAGCATCCGGAAGCGGATAAAAGAATAAACGCCGTAAAAAAATTGGCTTTACACCCTGCCAAAGACGACAACAAATTAATAGATGAAATTAGTGAGACGATAGGAGTCAAAAAGGTGGTAGCGCGTCCCTATAAAGACGACAACAAATTAATAGATGAAATTAGTGAGCTTGCCATTGAATACAAAGACAGCAACCAAGCGATTCTCATCTTTCTGCGCACTGTTGAAGCTGTTAAAAAACTCGATGAAAAATTGAGGAAAAATAATTTGTGTTGTCAAGTTTTGACCGGGACGCTTCGGGGCAAGGAGCGTGATGACCTTGCATCTGTGGACCCTGTTTTCAAGCGTTTTCTGCGCTCCTCTCAAAACCAGCCCAACAATTACACTGTGTATCTGGTATGCACTTCCGCCGGTGAGGTTGGCGTCAACATCTCCGCAGACCACCTTATCTGTGATTTGACCCCGTTTGACAGCATGGCGCAACGCTTTGGCCGTGTGAACCGGTTTGGGAAAGGCGACGCGCGGATAGACATTTTTTATCCCCCAATGGACAAGGAAAACGCCGAAACAGGGAGAAAATCAACAAGCGAAGACGAGGAGAATGACGAAACCGGGAATACGGAGATGTCACAAACCGGGTTGGGGGAGGATACCGACCAAGCTGATAGAGACCAAGAAGCACCCTTGACTGAAGAGGCTGAAGACACCCGGCCCGCGGAAGGCAAAAAAAACAGGAAAGGCGCCGGTCCAGAGTCGCCCTACGACAAGGCCCGGAGGTTGACATTACGCTTGCTTGAGCAGCTTCCTGGGAGGGAGGACGGAAGACGGGACGCCTGCCCTGCGGCATTGGCCTCTTTGCCTCCTGATGCGCGGCTGGCTGCCTTTACACCGCAGCCTGTTATCCTCCCGGCAACGGACATTCTTTTTGACACATGGGCGCTCACGTCTGTCCGGCAAAAAATTCCCGGGCGTCCGCCTGTCACGGACTGGCTGCACGGGAAGGCGGAATGGGAACCGCCGGAAACACACGTCGCTTGGCGGGAAGAGGTGGAATTGGTCTCCGGGCTGTTGCTGGAGGAATATCCTCCCGGGGACCTTCTTGAGGATTACCCCTTGAAGCCCCACGAACTGCTTCGGGATAAAACCTCGCGGATATTTGAAGAGCTTAAAAAACTGGGTGCCCGGCATGGCGATACGCCTTTCTGGGTGGTGGAACCTGACGGCGAGGTCAAATCTTATTTGCTGGGCAAGGTGGCAGAATGGGAAAAAAAGAAAGCATTGGAGGCGCTAAGCGAATGCACTGTTCTTTTGCCGCCCTCAGCCGCAGGGCTGAACAATGGAATGCTGGACGGCTCCGCCGCGTTTAGGCAGGAATATGCCGCTGACTATGATGTGTCCGGCGAATGGCTGGACGAGGATGGCAATCCGAGGCGTTGCAGGATGTGGGACAACGAGGTGCCTCCCAAGGGAATGCGGCTTGCCCGGAGTATAGACACGCGCCTTGGCGCGGAAGAAACCCAGGAGGACGAGGAAGAAAGCTCCCTCCGGTACTGGCGCTGGTACGTCCGGCCCCGCTCGGCGGACGATGACGGTTCACGGAGCGCCGAAGCGGGGCAGAATCTTATGCCGCATTTGCAGGATGCCGAATTTTGGGCCAAGGCCATAACCGGAAATCTTGGACTGGAAGGTGTGGAGGCATTGGCGGTTCAACTTGCGGCGCGTTGGCATGATCTTGGGAAAGCCCGCGCTCTATGGCAACGGTCCATCGGCAATCGGAAATATCCCGGCGTCGTTCTCGCCAAATCAGGAGGCAACATGCGCGGCAGGACCCTGAGCGGCTACCGCCATGAGCTTGGATCGCTCCTCGATCTTTCGCGCAACGCTGATTTTACGCGGATGGACAGTTCTGTAAAAGACCTTGTGCAGCACCTGATCGCCGCGCATCACGGACGCGCGCGTCCGTGTTTTTCAGCCGATGAAGTGTACGACCCCGGGCACGGCGCGGAGATGGTTAAGGAACTGGCCCGTGAGACGCCCCGCAGGTTTGCGCGGCTTCAAAGAAAGTACGGACGCTGGGGTTTGGCGTACATCGAATCCCTTGTGCGGGCGGCGGATATTCTCGCCTCGGTGTCCGGCGGGCAAGAGGAACCTGGGATAGTCAAGTCCGATTCCACAAAAGAGGAGGAATAGTCATGGGCCCGATGCAAGAATCCGGTTTCCGTGTCCGGGTCAACCCGGCCAATCCAGGCCAGTACTTCGCGTGCTGCGGTCTTTTGGAACTTGCCGACCGTTTTTGGGGCGGTGCGGAAGGATGGTTTGATGAAAATATGTTTTATGTCAGGCCAATGGACCCTTCAAGAAGTATCGATTTTGATTTACCGCCATTGCTTAATGCAATTGGCAACGCAACATTAACAGCGGATAACCCTGATGATGAACTTTCTACACCACTTACAATATTGGACCCTTTTAATATGAAACTTAATTGGTGGGAAGATAGTTATACTATTGGAAAGCAACTTAAAGTCTGGGCTGGAACAATGAACGGCTTTCAAATTTCCAAAAGTATGCAGAAACTTTTATTGAATCATCAGCTTCAAACAGAAAATTTATTTGATTATGCGGCAATTGTTTATAATGCAACAGATAGTTCAAAAAAAATTGAACCTTACTACTTCGATTCAAGGAGAGGAATAACTTCACATTCATTAGATATAGGTTTTTCATCAGACGCAATTGGCATAAAATCTATAGCATATCCAACTGTTGAATTTCTATGCTTAATAGGACTACAAAGAATTTTGCCAATGAGTACTGCAACCAATTATTTATACAAATACAATACTTGGTCATTTCCGCTTTCAGCGCAGATTGCACAGATTGGAGCTCTTGGATTATTGGAAGATGAAAACAAATATTGTTTCACATTTTTTGTTGCCTTTCGTACCAGTCGGAAGAAACATAAAGCATTTCTTCCATCAACCCTAATCAGCAAAGGAGGTAGCAATGAACGCATTATTCGATAAATTTGAATCATGGTTTAAAGATGAAGGCCCTTCCGCGCTAATCATTCGCGAGCATCTTATGCCCGTGGAAGGCAACGATGGTGTCCTTTTTCCGCCTACTTTCGCTGCAAGCGAAAATAAGACTAAAGGAGGCTACAACATAGACAATTTTTCAGGAGGAAAAAACGTATGCCTGATTGACACCGTCGGATCCCAGGCAAACCGTATCGAACCGCTTTTCGTCAAACCAGAGTATGCCGCTCTTGTGCCTCAAATCACGGTAACAGCCGGTGAAAAAAAGGTGAACCTGCTCGACGCGGGCCACCGGGCCGGAGACGCGGTGATCCGCTGCTCAGAGTTGCGGGACAGCCTCGAACAAGCCTTCCTCTCCCTCCAAAAAGGCAACGCCGCCCCCCTTGCCAAAATCGCTCCCACTTCTCTGGTGTTCGGAGTCTGGGACTCCCGGGACACCCAGGTGAAGGCGCCGCGTCTTATCGCCTCCACAATCCGGGCATACGATGTTCACCCATTGACCCGCTCAGCACAATACATTCCAGCGGTGGACTATATTAAAGAAGAGTTGCTGCCGGACCGGGAAGACCTCCGGGATAAAGATGGAAATCCCATCGTTGTTTCCAGCGAACACCCCTATGCAAAGCGGGGCTTTGTCCATGTTCCCGCGACCGGCACCCATGGCGGAGTGATTGCCACTAGCGGCATCCGCCGTGACGCCACCCTTCATCTTGCGGCTCTCCGCCTTCTCAAAGCCGGGGAAGATGTGGAGGCGACCCTGTCCCTCCAACGCTATCTTTTAGGTCTTGCGCTTACAGCTTTTACATACCCCTCGGCAGGATACCTGCGGCAAGGATGCAATCTTGTGGCAGACCCTGAAAAACCCCGGGAATATGTGGAGGTGTACGGCGATGGCCGCCGTTTGCCCTTGAGCCTCACCCACTCCCAGGCTTTGGAATATGCCCGCAAGGCGGCAACGGTGTTTGGAGTGGGAGAAAGCCGCGAGGTCCTGTTCAAAAAGGACTATGCCCAGGAAGACCTTAAAAAGGCTGAGAAAAAAAAGACCAAGAGCAGAAAGCAAACCAAAAAAGATCCCAAATAGCGGGGAGGGAGCCATGCAAACCTGTTTGACAATTTGCGTCCGTTTGCTTGACCCCGCCTTCCATGGCAGGGGTGACGGCGGCGAACCGGAGTGGCCGCCCTCTCCCCTTCGCGTGTTTCAGTCGCTGGTCGCCGCCGCCGCGGCCAGGGGTCTTCCATCGGGCCTGGACGGCAGTCCGTTCCAGGCGGCCCTTATGTGGCTGGAACGGCAGAAGCCCCCTCAAATCATTGCCCCTGAGGGACATCAAGGGCAGCCCTACCGCCTTTCGGTGCCCAACAACGCCATGGATATTGTCGCCAATGCGTGGTGTCGGGACAATTATTCCAATACCGGTGACGCCAACCCGGCAACACACCGCACCATGAAAACAGTCTGCCCCACATGGGTTGCGGACAACTCCGCCATCTATTATTTGTGGCCGCTGGAAGAGCCGGAAAGCGCGGAGGCGCGCGCCCTCGCAGAGGCAGCGCGAAGCGTCGTCGCTTTAGGATGGGGCGTGGATTTGGTGGCAGGCCATTGCGAGATTTTGACTGAAGAAATGGCCGCCGCTTTGCCAGGCGAACGCTGGCTGCCCGGCCGGGGGGGCACCGGTTTCAGTTTGCGGGCGCCTGTCCAGGGGACCCTTGCCGACTTGACACGCAGGCACAGGGATTTCCTGGCCCGGTTGAAAGACGGCGTCTTCAACCCTCCGCCGCCCCTCTCCGCTTACGCCGTCGTCCCTTACCGCCGGGCACAGGATGCGCCTTCCTGGTCGGGCACGGCTTTTTCTTTGCTCAAGACCGACACCAGCGGTTTCCGTCCCTTTGACACGGCCCGGCAGGCGCTCAGCGTTGTCGGCATGACCCGTCACGCGGTTCAAAAGGCGGCAAGGGCTGATGGCTGGCAAGAGAGCGACATCAACTCCATCATTCTCGGGCATGGGGGGGAAGAGCCGCGGCATAAAAATATGCCGGTCGGCCCCCGCCGGTTCGCCTACCTTCCCCTGCCCAGCCTGGAATCCCGGGGGGCTGGCATGGCTCGCGTTGTCGGACCCGTGCGCCGGATGCTCCTTTTCTCCTTTGACGAAAGCATGGAAAAGGAAATGGCCTGGGCGCGGCGGGTATTGCCGGACCAGGAGCTTATCAGCGAGGACACCAAACTGCCAATGGCCACTATGGCGTTGCTGCCCCGGAGCGACCCGGTCGTTAAAAGCTACACGCGCGAATCAAGTTCCTGGGCTACTGTGACGCCCGTTGTTCTTCCGGGCTACGACGACCCCGCCCACTACCGGCGAAGGCTTGCCCAGGATATTTCCGCCGATGAGCAACAGCACTTGCTCGGGCTCCTTGAACGGCGCATTGACAAACTTTTACGCAAAGCTCTCATCAATTCCGGATTTTCCAGCGAACTGGCATTCAACGCGGATTTGGACTGGCGCAAAGTGGGATTCCAGCGAGGATGCGAGCTTGCGGACCGGTATGGAGTGCCGGATCATCTCCGGTGCTACCCAAGGTATCATGTCCGCCTGGTTTGGCGAAACACCCAGGGAAAAGCCTTGCCTCTGCCTGGGCCGGTTTGCATTGGCGCCGGGCGTTTTTATGGCCTTGGCCTTTTTTCGGCTGTTGAACCGTGACCCCAGGAGGCAGCCATGCACAGCGAAAGCCTTGCCGTCCAGGATCCCGCCCCCCTCCCCTCCCCCGGCGCGCCGCCCCTCATCCCCGCGCGCATGCTCAACGAATTCGCCTACTGCCCGCGGCTCGGATACCTCATGTGGGTCCAGGGCGAATTCACCGCCAACGAATACACCGAGGACGGAAAACGCGTCCACCGCCGCGCCGACTCCGGCGAAGACCCCGTCCCCGACCCCCGGGAACCGCCCCAGGGCCAAGGCTCCCAAAAAGCCCGCTCCCCGGACCCAGGCCCCGGCCCGGAAACGGGAACACTCGCGGCCCAGGGCCAGAAGCAGGGCCCCGGCACGGGCCCTGACTCCGGCGCCGACCCCGACGCCCCAAGGGCCGCCCGCTCTGTCCTCCTCTCCTCCGAAACCCTGGGACTCGTGGCCCGCATTGACATCCTCGAAACCCAGGGTGTCCGCGCCACCCCCGTGGACTACAAACGCGGCCACAAACCCGACATCCCCGAGGGCGCCTGGGAACCCGAACGCGTCCAGCTCGCCGCCCAGGGTCTTTTGCTCCGCGAACACGGCTTCGACTGCCAGGAAGGCGTCATCTACTACGCCGCCTCCAAGCGCCGCGTGACCGTGCCCCTGGACGAGGCCCTGGCCGCCCGGACCCTCGAACTCGCAGGCGCTTTCCGCCTCGCCGCCCAGGGCCCCATCCCCCCGCCTCTGGACCACAGCCGCAAATGCCCGGGCTGCTCCCTGGCCGGCGTCTGCCTGCCCGACGAAACCCTCGTGTGCGCCGGGGAAACCTCCCGCGAAGGCCCGCGCGGGCTTGTGCCTCCCAGGGACGACGCGCTTCCCCTCTATGTCCAGGCCCAGGGCGCCTACGTGCGCAAAAAAGGCGACGTTCTCGTGGTCGAGCAAAAAGGACAGACCGTGGCCGAGGCAAGGCTTTTTGAAACCTCCCAGGTGGTCCTTATGGGAAACGTGCAAATCACCACCCAGACCATGCAGGAACTGCTCATGCGGGGCATTCCCGTTATCTTCACCTCCATGGGCGGCTGGCTCTACGGCATGGCCAACGGCATCTTCCACAAAAACATCGAACTCCGGATAGCCCAGCACAAAACCGCGGCGGACCCGGAACAGGCCCTTGCCCTTGCCCGCAGGTTTGTGGCCGCAAAAATCAAAAACACGCGCACCTTTTTGCGCAGAAACGCCGCGCCCCCGGACCCCCGGGCACTCCGGGATCTCAAGCGCCGGACATCCCAGGCCCTGGCCGCCGCCAGCGCCGAGGAGCTTTTGGGCATCGAGGGCGCCGCGGCAAAAGCCTACTTCGACCAGTTTCCAGCCATGCTCAGGCCCGACGGCTTTGGCGGGGAGTTCTCCTTTGACGGGCGCAACCGGCGCCCGCCACGGGACCCGGTGAACGCCATGCTCTCCTACGCCTACAGCCTGTTGTCCAAGGAATGCATGGTCGCCCTGGCCGCGGCGGGCTTTGAC
This sequence comes from Desulfobacterales bacterium, assembly GCA_020057225.1. Taxonomy (GTDB): domain Bacteria; phylum Desulfobacterota; class Desulfobacteria; order Desulfobacterales; family Desulfatibacillaceae; genus JAGVGH01. The sequence goes on from JAGVGH010000205.1 coordinate 21,419, forward strand.
CCCCACCTTGGCTTTTACCACAAACCCCGCTACGGCAGGCCCTCCCTGGCTCTGGACCTCATGGAGGAGTTCCGGCCCATTGTGGCGGACAGCGTTGTGATAAGCGCCGTCAACAACGGCGTGGTCACCCCGGGCGACTTTGTGCGCGCGGGCCTGGGGGTGGCCCTCAAACCCGGAGCGCGCCGCGCCTTTATCCTGGCCTATGAGCGGCGCATGGACCAGCTCATCCGCCATCCCGTGTTCGGCTACCAGATAAGCTACCGCCGGGTGCTGCATGTGCAGGCCCGGCTTCTGGGCAGGCATCTTTTGGGGGAGATTCCGGAATTCCCCGAGTTTCTGACGAGGTGAGCCATGCGGAGCGCGTATATCGTGAGCTACGACATTTCGGACCCGAAACGCCTGCGCAACGTGTTCAAGTGCCTGTATGGTTATGGCGACCATATCCAGCTCTCGGTGTTCCGCTGCGAGCTCACGGCCACGGACAAGACGCGGCTGGTGGCGCGGCTGGAGGAGCTCATCCACCACGGGGAGGACCAGGTGCTGGTGGTGAATATCGGCCCTGTGCCCGGCAGGGCGGACAGCGCGGTGGAATCCGTGGGAAGGCCGTTTGTGCCCATGGAGCGGGCGCCGGTGGTGGTTTGAGGGGATTTGGGAAGGATGAGGGAAGAGGGAAGAGGGATGAAGAAGGAAAAGACATTGGCAGGCAACATCTTTTCTTCATCCTTCATTCTTCATCCTTCATCCTTAGAGCTTATCCCTAAATAATCTCATTGCAAGGGATTCACCTGCTCGGGCGCACGCCGTGCGCCCCTACGGCAATGGAACCCGAGCCATCGGAGCGCCCAGTGGTAAGCGATAACGGCCGTCACATAACCGTAGGG